>CAUJIK010000063.1 GCA_963205255.1 Pseudomonadota bacterium | reverse complement strand
GCACGCTGATCGTGCCCACCGTGAGCATGTGACCGCCGGGCGGATCCAGCGGCCCCTCCGGCACGAACGGCACGATGGGCGCGCACAGCGCGTCCCCGAGCTTGCGCGCGATGGCCGCGCAGTTGGTCTGGAGCGCGTAGTATTGCTTGCCCAGCGCCACCCAGGGGCCGTTGGGCTCCACCCCGCCGGTGGCAATGATGACGGTCTTCTTGCCCGCCGCCATCGCATCCCGCACGTCCATCCACGTCATCTTCTCGATCCAAACCTCCTGCGTCACCGGAAGAGGGTTGGGCGCATCCACACAGTTGTACGGGCTCAGCGCGCAGCGACCCCCGCCCGCATCTCGCGGATCGGGGGGCGCTCGTTCGGCGGCCAGTGCCGCGGTGACCGTAAACAGCAGTGCGACGGTCAGCGCCTTGCGTGACAGGGACATGCGCTAGCGGGACGCGAGCTGCTTCTCGTCCTCCGGATGGATCACGTAGACCTGCACCAGCTTCAGATCCTGCGCACCCGATATGGTGGTGTTCTCGCCGGTCTTGGGGTCAGGGTGTCCGTCAGCCAGCCGCCGCAGCGCCTTGTACATCGAATGCGCCGAAGCCTGGCCGTAGGCCGCGTGGTGAGTCGCCCACGCGGTGTTCATCGCGTAGTACCACTGCTCGACATCGAGGAACCCGGCCAGCACGCCTTCGGCGCTCTCGGGCGTCAGCTTGAAGCGCACCTGCGCGTCCTTGTAAATGATGACGGCCGGATCACCCATTCCGTCCTCGGGAACCAGGACCTGCTTGAACGGCTGGGTGGTCTCGAGCACGCCGTCGACGATGCGTCCCTTGGCGGTGGACACGAAACGCTTGCCCCAGCGCGTATCGACACGCTGCGAACCACCCGGCAGGAAGTTGCCGACCGGCCCGGAAAGCATGGTGTCGAGCGTGCGATAGTAGGAAATCGTCACATCGGGGTCGTTCTTGATGCTGTCGACATCGGAGATCTCGAACACGATGCGGTTGAACGGCTTCTGCGCACGCCACTTGGTCGTGATGATGCCGAGCTCGCCTTCCTGACGGTAGTTGCGGACGCAGCCGACCACGCGGAACAGCTGGTTGTCGATGCCCTTGCGGCCATCGTCGCTCTCGAAGTCCTCCGCGGTGGCCTTGCCGTCGAGGTCGACGCCCAGCGCATACCGGCCGGTGGCCTCATGGAACGGGAACTCGTCCGCTTCCGTATTCGGATCCCAGATGTCGGCTTCGCGCTTGAGCTGGGTTTCCATCAGGGTGCGCTTCTTGCCGTCCTTCGGGTACAGCTCGGCAAACTGCTCGCGCGGGCCGATGTTGAAACCCTTCGGGCATTCTTCCTTGGCGTCCGGCGTTTCGCGGACGCCCCACGACACCTCGTGCCAGACCACGTAGCCGATCCGGCCGCCCGGCGGCGCCCAGTCCTTTGCTCCGGTATCAGCGGCGGCGACGCCCGCCAGCGCCGGCAGCAGCAACGCGCCGGCGATGCGCAGGCCCGTGCGGCACAGCGAAGAGTGTGACGATCGATCAGAATTCATCTTGTTCATCATTCACCTCGCCCAAAATCTGTACGCAACCAGAAAGCCTTGTAGCCGTTGCGATAACCGTAAAACTCGCCCCACTGGTCAGCGGTCATGTCGCCGGGCCCGCGGTCGCGGTAGTGCGTGTACACGGGACGATTGCGATAGGCCCACACATGCTTGGCGCCGGGCTGCCCGGCGGCGGCCTTCCGGCCGGTCATGGGGTCGATCCACATCGCGGTCCAGAGCAGGCTGTTGCTCGTGACGCCCTCGGACACTTCCACGTAGGGGAAACGCTCGAGGCAGCGCTTCGGATCACCGCCGCCACAGACCGTGAAGCGATACTCCTGCGGCGCATCCGGATGATCACAGGCCTGCTGGTCCAGCGCGTCATCGGCGCAGTTGTACATGTAGACCGTCTTGCCCTCGCGGTCGGCCAGCACGCGGCCCGTGGGGCTGTCCTGCACCGTGAAATCGGCGGGCGGCAGCGGCGTGTACTGCATGTACACGTTGTACCAGCCCGGCTCATCACTGCCGAACATCCGGGCGAACGGCTCGCCGATATGGGTGTACAGCGGCTGCTTGCGGAAGGTCCACTGACGGATGCCCGGCGAACGCTCGATGATGCCGAACTCGCCGCGCGGCTGCGCGTAGGCCGGCGCCTGGATGGGCGCCCATTGCCGCAGGCAGGCGGCGTTGCAATTGGATTTGTCCGGGCCATCCTTGCTGCTGGCGTAGACCGAGTAGTTGTCCCGGGTCTGCAGGATCCGGCCGGTCAGGATCGCATTGACCCTGAACTGCGGCGGCACCATCGCCGGCGCCTCCACCGGCCGCCGCACGCCCACTTCGCCCGGCCTCTGAGAATGCCCGCCGTTGACCTGGCCGGGCTTCTCGTCGAGCACCGAGGTATAGAGGGCATAGCCATCGTAGGCCCACTGCAGCGCGCCGTCGTCGCGCTCGACAATGGTCCACTTGCCCACCGGCTTCGAGTCCTTGTCCGCCAGCACGGCGGGCCAGAGGTCGAGGCAGCTGCGACGCGTGGCCACATCGGGCAGCACGAACCCCGGCGGATACGGACTCATGAGGCCGGAGTTGACGGTGTACACCGTCTTGTCACAGCTGGGCCGGCCCTTGCGCTCGCCGACGGGGCCGTTGCGCAACTGCCGCACCGGCCACTGGTACAGCGTGTGCCCACGGGAGTCGGCGAACACGGGCCCTTCCTGTTCGGTCACGACCACCTGGAAGCCAGGCGGCATGGGCACCGATTCAGGCTGCTCCTTCGCCGTGGACGGAGTGTCCGGCCACGGCGCCATGTTGCCCGCCACGGCGAGCAGCGGAGCTCCCGCCATACAGATTACCAACAGGCTCTTGAGGCGGGAGAGTGACATCAGGCAACGATCTCGCTGAGGTGGTTGGAGGTCATGTTGCTCTTGACGCCCCAGGTGGGCAGCTCGATGCCCATGATGCGCAGCGCCGTGTAGCCCACACGGGTGACGCCGGTGCCCTTGGCGTCGATGTGCAGACCGGTCTTGACCCGGCCGCCCGCGCGCCCGGCCGTGAACGAAATCATCTCGTCCAGGGAGTGGACACGCGCATCACCGTGATCGGTGTTGGCGTAGATCAGCATGTTGTCGAGCAGCGTGCCGGAGCCTTCGCGGATCTTCGCGAACGCCTCGACGAAGTAGGCCCACTCCTCGATGGCGCGCGAGGCGAAGTACGCATGGTTGGGCTGGTAGCCCAGCTTCGCGTCGATGGCCTCTTCGTGCGTGGTCGTGTGGTGGGGCTTCTCGTAGCCTTCCTTCACCGTGTTGGCCTGGGCGTTGGAATAGGCCATGTTGATGACGCGCGTCTGGTCGCAGGCCACGGCCATCGCCATCAGGTCGGTGAGCATGCGGTGGCGCACCTTGACCATCTCGACATCGACGCCCATCTTCGGATCGTCGCTGATCGACGGCGGCGCAACGCAGGCCGCGATCGGCTCCGGCTTGGTGAGCTGCTGGTCGAACTGCTTCTCCAGGTGCCGCAGGCCGGTGAAGTACTGGTCCAGGCGCTCGCGGTCGGTGACGCCGACGGTCTTTTCCAGCGCCTTGATCTCGCCCATCACGGCCGACAGCACACTGCGGCGCGCCATGACCCGGGCGCTGGGCGTGAACACCGGCGAGTTCGGATCCTGGAAGCCGCTGCCGAACAGGCGCGTGTAGAACTCCACCGGGGAGATCTCCGGCGGGTTGGGCGCATTCGGGTTGTCGTAGCTGACCGTGTTGCGGAAATCACCGGTCGCCGAGGCCGTGAGCGTGCGGAAGCGCGTGGAGCGCCCGATCTCGTTGGCAATGGTGACGTCGATCGTCTCGGTGGGGCGATCGACATCGGCCTTGGGCGCCCTGCCGGTGCGGCCGATGATCCAGCCGGAGAAATGGCACAGGTTCGGCTCGCCATCGCGGAACGCCGTCAGGTTGGTGATGAGGTTGATGTGCTGCCGCACACGCGCCACGGGCGCCAGCTGCTGCGGAATGTCGTAGCCCGCGCCGGTCTTCTGCGGCACGAGGATGGCGTTGTTGCCGCCGAGACCCCAGAACCAGGTGCCGAAACGCAGCGGCAGCGGCGCGCCATTGGCGTAGGCGTTGCCGTTCTCGTTCAGGAAGCAGTCCAGCACCGGCAAGCTCACGGCCACCACGCCGCCGTTCAACACACCGCGCAGTACGCGGCGGCGACTCAAATTCTTGATGTTCATGAGAAGGTTCCTCTCGACTGGGTCATCGCAAAATTAAGGGGCCGCGGAGGCGGTCAACTCGGAATGCGCGGCCGGCTGCGACTGCGCGGTCAGGTTCGGTACCGCATGCGCCTCGCGCACACGGGGCTGGTATACCTTGCGGAACGTCTGGCTGAGCGCGATCTCGCGCAGCAGGTCGGGCAGCACATAGCCGCTGTCGGCAAAGCGCTCGGACAGGAACTCCAGCACGCGACGGTTGCTGGTGTCGCTGGGCGTGCCGGTGGCATAGGCGAAGGCCCGACGCACCATGCACCACGGCACCTGCGGATGATTGCGCAGCGCCTCTCCCAGACCGACCACGTCGGTGAACTTCACGCCGTCCAGATCGCCCGTGGTGTCGATGTCATAGCCATCTTCCTGGACGCGGAACTGGCCCGCGCCATCGAACGACTCCATCGACAGGCCCATCGGATCGGTGATGCGGTGGCAGCCGGCGCAGGAGGGGTTCTCCAAGTGGAAGGCCACGCGCTCGCGCGCCGTCTTCAGGCTGCCATCGGGGTTCTGCACCGCGGAGAAATCGACATTCGCCGGCGGCTTGGGCACCACCTGGCACAGCATGACCTCGCGCAGCGCCTTGCCGCGCAGCGTGGCCGAGCTGCGGCCCGGATGCGAGTGCAGCGCCTGGAAGCTGACATGGGTCAACAGACCCGAGTACGGGCTGTCGGCCGGGAACTCATAAGGGTTCCAGCCCGGCCCCTGCGCGGCCACCTTGTAGATGGGCGCCAGCGAGGGCGACATGAAGGTCTTGCGCGTGGTGAAGAGATCGCGGTAGTCCGCGCGGCGGGCCACCAGATGATCGACCACGGTGCGCAGGGTCTGCTCGCGCGCGTCGACCGCCGTCTCGCCGGTGAAGGTCGGATAGATCTGGCCGTCCTTGCTCAGCGCGCCGAAGTTCTCGAACTCGAACATGTCGTCGAACAGGGAGCGCACGCCGTCCTCGAGCCGGGGGCTGGCCAGCATGCGGTCGACCTGCTTGGCAAGGCCCCGACGCGTTTGCAGGGCGCCGCTGCGGGCAGCCTCGAGCAGCTCCATGTCCGGCGCAGCGTTCCACAGGAACAGGCTCAGTCGCGTTGCCAGCGACCAGGAGTCCAGGCGCTGTGTGCCGGCATGGTCCGGATCCGGCTCCGCGGCTTCAGCCACCAGCAGGACATTGGGGCTGAGCAGGATGCCTTCGATCACGACGCTCAGGCCGTCGTAGAAATTCCCCAGCGCCTCGGTCGCCTTGCCGGCTTCCGTGACCATCACGTCGATGTGCTCGGCCGGCAGGGTGCGGCGATACAGCAGCGGCGCAACCTGCGAGATGAACGTCCGGGCGCACTCGGCGTCGGGCGCATCAACGGACGCGGGCACGCACGGGATCAGATAATCGCGGCTCGCCTCGTCGGTGATGGTCCCGGCAACCTGGGCCGCGGTCTTCTGGTACATCTCGAGCTGAGAGTCCGTGAGACCGGCCTTGGCCGCGCCGCTGGCCAGCAGGCCGCTGGTGCGCGGCAGGGCGGCGAAGCGCGTGTTCGGCTGCACGTTCGGCCCGAACACATAGGCCAGCGTGTTCAGATATTGCTGCTGAGTCAGCAAACGCAGGCTGGCAGGCGTGCCCGGGGTCTCCGGTTCGCCGTTGCGAGCCGCCATCATCACGAGGCCAGCCGCGATGCCGGCCACCGCCACGCCCGCGCCCGCCCACAGCAACCGCTTGGGCTTGCGCAGGGATTGGGTCAGGATTCGCAGTCGCTGCAACATGGCCCGGAACCTCCGTTCAAACAATCTCGTAAAATAGATCTTAATGCGGCTCTTGCACGGTATGAGCTATGGGCCGCCCGATCAATGAGCGCCAAACCGACTCGCTTTAGCGCTCCTAAAGCCGACGAGGCGGTCACATCACCACCTCATCCGGTCGATGTCGCTGGGCTTGACCTCCGGGGCCGCATTGCCCCAGGAATTGCGCACATAGCTCAGCAGCGCCGCGGCCTCTTCGTCGCTCAGCTTCTGCCCGAAAGGCGTCATCGACTGCCAGGGGCGCTGCCACTGCTCCGAGGGCCCCACGACCGGAAGCCGCGGACCGTTGATGACGAGGTCGATCAGCGAGGCCGGCTCCGGCGCCTGGGCAAAGGCACTGCCCGCCAGGGGCGGCCCCGTGTCGTCCGAGCCCAGACCCGTGGGCAGATGACAGGTGCCGCAATGGATGTCGTACTGCTTCTCGCCCAGTGCCATGACCTTGCTCGAGGGCCGGCCGCCGGTATCGGCGGACGCGGGCAAGCTCTTGATGTACATGGCGATTGCGCGCGTGTCGTCCTCGGTGAGATGCCGCGTGCTGTTGAGGATCACCTCGTTCATGGTACCCATCACGCGTGCCCGCGTGTTGGCGCCATATTTGAGGTAATGGGCCAGATCCTCCTCGGACCACGCACCGATCCCATGGGGTGAGGAGGTCAGGTTCGGGGCGCCGCGCCGCACGGGGCCGCGCTCGTCGTCCAGCTCATCCAGCACGCCGCCGGTGTAGGGCTTGCCGTCGCCCGTCTTCTCCGCGCCGAGCAGATTGCGCGGCGAGTGGCAGGCGCCGCAGTGCGCAAACGCCTCCACCAGGTAGGCGCCACGGTTCCACGCCTCCGGACGGGCCGGATCGGGCTTGAAGCGCTCCTCATTGAAGAACAGCGCCTTCCATACACCCATCAGCCGGCGCTGGCTGAACGGGAACTGCATCTCGTTCTTGCGTGCCGGCGCATTCACCGGCCGCACGCTCATGAAGTAATCGTACAGCGCGCGCATGTCCGCGTCGTCGATCTTGGCAAAATTGGTATAAGGAAACGCGGGATACAGGTGCTGGCCATCGGGCCGCACGCCGCGCCGCATCGCCGCCTCGAACTGCTCGAAGGTCCATTTGCCGATGCCGGTGGATTCATCCGGCGTGATGTTGGTGGAATAGATGGTGCCGAAGTCCGTCGGGAACGGCACTCCGCCAGCGAACACCGCGCCTCCCGGCGCGGTGTGACAGCTGACGCAGTTGGCCGCGCGTACCAGGTACTCGCCCCGCTCGATAGTGGTGTCGTCGCCGTTTGCGGCGCCCAGCGGCGCCGCAAACAGGACTCCCAGCAACAGTTGGCGAATCAGAACTCGACCCTCACGCCAGCGCTGAACACGCGACCCAGTCCGTCGTACAGGTTCGCGTTGTACGAAGCCAGCGTGTCGGAAAAGCTGCCGTGAGGACCCATCGGCGCCGGATCCCTGTCGAGCAGGTTGCGGACGTTCAGGAACACGTTCGCCTTCCTGCCGTCGTCGCCGAGATGGAAGTCACGCGACACCGAACCGTCGAGGTAGATGGCTCCTGCGACGCTGTTGTCGTTGATCGTGACATTGATCGGGTTCGATACCGGGCACCCCGTGCTGCACTCGACGAAGTAGTTGTTGTAGGTACCTTTGCTGATGCCGCGTACCGTCAGGCCGGCGCGCCACAGATCGGACGACCAGTTTGCCGCAAACGTCCACTTCCAGTCCGGCACGGTGCCGGCGTTGCCGCCGCCGTCGGTGGTGTTCTGACCGACGACATCCCTCTTGACGCCATTGTTCACGCTCGAGTTTTCGAGGAAGTTGGTGGCCATGAAGCGCAGCGACACATCGCCGGGCAGGAAGCGCGGCGCGAAGCGGTAGCTGGCCTCCCAGTCCATGCCGCGATAGCGGGCGTTGGCATTGTTCACCTGCGAGCGGCGCACCACCAGGATACGGCTGCCCGGACCATTCTCGAAAGTGATCAGCCCACAGAAGTCCGTCTGCCCAGCAAAGCAGCTATCGACGATCGCCTGTTCGGTCAGGGCGGTGCCGACGGCATTGCCTATGTCGGTATCCCAGTAGTCCACCGAGAACCCAAGACCCGGCAGCGCCGTGGGCCGGACCACGAAGCCGATGCTCATGGAATCGGCCTTCTCCGGAAGCAGATCGCGGTTGCCGACGTTCAGGACGCTGATGCCATAGCCCGGGGAGGGAATGCTGGGCTGCCACGGATCAAGGATGTAGGGCGCATTAGCGGTGCCAGAACTGAACAGCTCGATCAGGTTCGGGGCGCGGATGTCATGCGACAGCGAGCCGCGCACGGTGAGGCTGTCGATGGGCTTCCAGGTCAGGCCCGCCTTCCAGGCCGTCACCGAGCCCGCGGTGCTGTAGTCCTCGGCGCGCACAGCGGCCTGCAGATCGAGTTCCTTCGCCAGGAACGCGCCCTTGGCCAGCGGCACCACGGTTTCGACGAAAGCCTCCTTCACGTTGAAGCTGCCCGTGCTGGGCCTGCTGTTGCCGGCCCACCACTGTCCGAGGATGGACATCGGATCGACCCAGCTCCTGCCCATCCATTCACGGCGCCACTCGGCGCCAGCGGCCAGCGACACATCGCCCGCCCACAGCTCGAACGGCGTGCCCGCAACGCTGAAGGCCGCCACGTTCTGGCTCAGATGGTTCATGCGCTGCTGAATCGTGCCATCACCCTGGACGTAGTCGACCGCCGCCTGGGTGTTCACGCCGATGCCCATGGGGTTGTAGGGCACGCAGGTATCGTTGGGATCGGTGAGTGTCACGCGGCAGACGATCGCACCGGTGACCGGATGCACGACGGCATCGTAGGCCTTTCTCAGGTGGGCCGTGTTCCACATGCCCGGCGTGCTGTAGGCCTGCTTGGATTCACCGTACTGATAGTAGGCGTCCCAGGTCCAGCCATCGCCGAACTGGCCCGCCAGACTCACCACCGCGCGACTCACCGTGCGGTCGCCGGTGGCCTTGGCGATGTCCAGATCCGGATGCATCGAACCCATGCTGATGGTGGCCAGCCCGTTGGCGTCCATGGCGGCCTGCACCGAAGCAGGAATGAACGGGTTGCCGGAATTGATGGTGATGCTGCCGTAGTCCTCCAGCGAGAACGCCCAGTTGCGGGTCTGGCTGCGATTGCGCGACAGCATCAGCGACAGCTTCGTGGTATCGGTCAGGTTCCAGGAGGTATTCAGCAGTGCGCCCATGCCGCGCATCCGTGAGGCCAGCGGCACGCTGCCATGCTTGCCGCGAATCTGCTGCGACTCCCACATGGGGCCGCCGACCATGAACTGCCCGTTGCTGACGAGGTCGCCATAGTGCATCTGGTAAGGCGCGCCACCGTCCCCGAAGGCCGTACCTCTCAGAGGCCCGGCAGTGATGACGCCGCCGATGACGCCATTCGCCGTGGAAACCTGGTCCAGTATCAGGCGCTGCGGCTCGTCGTGGTTGAGCGCGGAATAGTTCGGGTTGATGACGGACTGCCAGCCCTTCAGGTTCCAGTCGCGCCGGTTGTAGATGACAGGGTCCTCGCCGTCGGCGTAGCCGCTGAACAGCACATGACCGCGGCCATCGGCGAAGCCGGTGCCGCCAGTGAGCGTGAATTTGGTTTTCGCGTTGTCTCTATGATTGGTCGCGCCCACCGTCAGGGACGATTTCAGGCCGGTGTATTCGGTATCAAGGATGAAGTTCACCACGCCGCCGACCGCATCCGAACCCCATGACGCCGAGGCGCCGCCGGTCACGACCTCGACCCGCTGGATCAGCTCCTGCGGGATGGTGTTGACGTCGACCAGGCCGGTCGACGAAGACGCGACGATGCGCTGGCCGTTGAGCATGACCAGCGTGCGGTTGGTGCCGATGTTGCGCAGGTTCAGCGCGTTGACGCCGGAGTTGCCGCTGCTCGCGTTTGCCTGCACGGTGCCCGGCGCCCAGCTGCCGGCCAGCGCCGGGAGCGTGTTGAGCGCATCCGCCACGTTGTTGGACGCGAAGCTCGTCAGCTCCTCGACCGACACCACGCTGACCGGGGTCGGCGCCTCGTAGCCGTCACGCACCACGCGCGTGCCGGTAACGACGGCTTCCGCGAGTCCCTCCTCGCTGGCGGCCGGTGCGGTGTCCTGCGCGGCGACATACTGCGGCAGGGACACGGCGGCCGCGCCCATCAGCAGAGCCGCGGGCACGGCGGCGCCGAAAGCACGACGCTGGGCGGCGATGACACGGGCGCCGATACGCCGCACCACGACATCACCAGAGGTATCAGCAAGAACAGATTTGATAGACAGCATTTGGCTCCCCACGAGACGCTTGACTAATTAGTAGTATCGGTACCACAGAACAGGTACCCCTTAATGTCTATACATAGCACGTGACAAATTGACCGCAACTCAGTTTTTCTGCGGCTGGCTTCAGCATTTCTGCCGGCGCATCGACAAGGTGCAGTGCGCAAGCGAGCGGCACAAATACGATGCAGTGACAGCCGCGCGGACTGCACGCCAAAGAAGCGTGTCCGCGCCAACGTGATGCATTGCCGTACTGCATTGCCGTGTTGCATTGCCGTGTGATGCATTCGATCAACGTGGCCGATCGCGACCCAGCTGCGCGTCGCGGGTGTCGATTCGACGCAACACATGCGGAGCCAGCCGCTCCTCGTTCACTCCCCTCACACCGCCACCAGCCACGACCACCGACAGCCCGAAACTGATATCGCGGCGCCGCACCGCCAGACCATCCCCCCACCACAGGGCCTCATCACCGAATGACTTGGGCACCAGCGGCGCCGTCAGCACTCCGGCCTCTTTGGCCTCGCGAAAGGATTCGAGAAAACTGCCCGCCTTGCCGCTGCCCGCCGGCCACTGCATCACGTTGAGGATCACGTAGCTGCGGCCACGGGCAGCCTGCTGCGCTGCCGGAGCGCCCTCGCTCCGGAGCATCCACATGCAGGTGGATGAATAGGCGCCATTGGATTCCAGGCCGGCATCGTTGCGTACGCCGGGAGCCACCGAATGGCCCACCAGCACACGCTCCATCTCCATCGGCTGCAGCAGCGCGCAGGCATCGATGCCCTGCTCCGCCTGCGCGGACACCGCCACCGCTGGCGCCGCCAGCGCCACACAGCCGAGCAGCATCAGCCGCCCCGCGATGGAGGCGGCGCAGCTCACGGCCGTGCACCCTCGGGCGCGGCGCCGACGGCAGCACGCTTCGCGGGACGCACACGCTCTTCCCACTGCTGCCGCACCGCGGCCGGCGTGGGCTTGTCCGTCAGACTGCCCACGAGGAAGGCAATCAGGCTGCCCGCGAGGCCGACAAAGATCGGCGTATTCGCCTCGATGCCGGTGAAGGCGATCGTGCCCATGGTGGCCGCGATGCCCACGACGATGCTGGCGATGGCACCCCTGGCCGTGGCGCGCTTCCAGAACATGCCGCCCAGCACCGGCACCACCAGACCACCGACCAGGAAGTCCGAAGCCAGCGTCAGACCCATGATCACGTCCTGCACCATGCAGGCCACAGTGGCCATGATCACACCGAAGATCACGATCAGCACCCGACTGTCGCGGATCTCGTCATGCGGACCATCGTCGGTGACCGGCGGAGTGATCACACCGCCACGACGGCGCTTCCAGCCATTGATGATGTCCTGCTTGGCCACGGTCGCGGTCGCAATCAGCGCGCCGCTCGAGGTGCCCATGATGGCAGCCAGCGCACCGGCCACCACCAGACCCGCCAGACCCGCGGGCAACACATTGTTTACCACCTGCGTGTACACCTCGTCGCGCGTGGCCAGACCCGGCAACAGCACCGCGGCCGACATGCCGATCAATGCGCCGGCGATGCCATAGAGGAAACAGTACGCCGAGGCGCTGACACCGGCCCAGCGAGCCACCTTGTCACTGCGCGCGGTGAATATGCGCTGCCAAAGATCCTGCCCGACGATCATCGTCGGCACGTACAGCACCAGATAAGTGAAGATCTTTCCGCCGCCCATCGCGGTCCAATCGAAGGCCGACTCCGGCAGCTGCGCCGCCAGGCCCTCGAAGCCGCCCGCCTTGATCAGCGCCGCCGGCAGCAGGATGAAGAAAATGCTCAGCGTCTTGATGAAGAACTGGGCCATGTCCGTCAGCGTGATCGACCACATGCCGCCCAGCACCGAATAGAGCACCACCACGCTGCTGCCCATGAGAATGGCCGGCACCTTGCCGATGTCGAACAGCACCGAGAAAATCGCACCGTAGGCGATGGTGGACGTCACCGAGATGAACAGCGTGTAGCCGAGCATCACCGCGCCGGAGACCACCGTGCCCATGCTCCCGTAGCGCATCTCGAGCATCTGCGCGACGGTGTAAACCTTGAGGCGGTTGATCAGCGGCGCCAGGAACACGCTGACCAGGAACACGCCGATGGCCAGCGAGAACACCAGCCACACGCCCGACAGGCCGAACTGGTAACCCAGACCGATGCCGCCCAGCGTGGCGCCGCCGCCCATCACCAGCGCCGCCAGCGTGCCCGCGTAGTAGACGGGACCCAGGCGTCGCCCGGCGACGAGGAAGTCGGATTCAGTACGGGCACGGGCACGGGCATAGAAGCCGATGCCGATCATGCCCGCCATGTAGAGGGCGATGACGATGAGATTGAGAGTCACGGCTTCACCCCGTTGACGATCTTGAATTTCTGCACGCGAAAGTCCTCTGACGTGTAGATGTTGCCCTTGAGATCGAATTCCATCTGGTGGTTGCGCGTGAACTCACCCCAGTACGTGCCGTAGGTACCGAAGCGCGAGAGCTCCTTGCCATCAGCACGGTTGATGAGCACCCACTGGAAGTTGCCCGGGTCGTTCAGCACCATGATTTCCTGCTTCTCCGTGGGCCACAGGCTCACGTTGCCCACCGACCCCGAGCCGCCAGTGGTGGGCTCGTAGAAGAATTCAGTGACGAAGGTGCCGTCCTTGCGGAACACCTGCACGCGGTTGTTGAGGCGGTCGCACACATACACCAGGCCATCCTTCGACAGGCGGATGCAGTGCACGAGATTGAACTGTTTCGGCAGCTCTCCGACGCCGTTGTAGCGCGTCCGCACCGGCTCATCCACGGGCACGTTGCCGTAGGCGCCCCAGTGACGCTTGTAGGCGCCGGTATCGGCGTCGAACACGATCACGCGCCGGTTGCCGTAGCCGTCGGAGATGAACACCTCGTTGGTTTCCGGATCCACATCGACCGCCGAGGCGCCCGAAAGCATGGTGGTGTCATTGCTCCCCTTCGAGGGCCCCTTGGCACCGATCTGCAGCAGCAGCTTGCCGTCGGGATCGAACTTCAGCACCAGACCATCGTTCGGGCGACCATCCCGCGACGGACGCGTGGAGCTGCCGCCAATCCACACATTGCCCTTGTAGTCCACGTAGATGCCGTGGCCGGCCGTGGGCCACTCGAAGCCCTGATCCTTCTTCGTCGGATCGCCCCAGGCGCGCAGCACATCGCCAGTCTCGCTGAATTCGATCACCGCCGGCGCCGGCACACAGCACTTGCTGGTAGGCGGGTTGGCGGCAGCCCCGAGCAGATTAGGGGCCAGATCCTCCGGCGTGTGGAACATCCACAGATGGTTCTTCTCATCGACATGAATGCCATTGATGAGACCCAGTGCCCACTTGTTCGGCAACGGCAGCTTTGGCCAGCTCTGGTCGAGCTCGTACTCAGGAACAGTGATTGTGGATGCGGAAGCCGATGCGCCAGCTGCATGCCCGGGCAGGCTTATTCCAAGAGATAGCGCGAGCGCTGCCGTGGCAGCAAAAATCCTGCTGAGGCGCCTGGACCGAGTCATGCGTGCAACCCCCCTCGATGACGATGGGCGTCCTGCCCCAAGATATGGCGATATCGACGACGAGAGCCCGATATCTCGCGGAGCTTCCCCCAGCCGGCGCAAAGGACTATATAACGTCTATACAATAACGTCTATCCATGCTGGACAAAATGTCTGTACATTTACTTCATCGCTGCATACCGTCTCCCGGGCAGCAATTGGCGCGCCAACCAGTTGGCCCGAGCTACGTCCGATGAACGACAACAAGAAAGGCAGTGATGTGCTGCCCGCGATGCGCGCGATCCAGGCTTTCGAAGCCATCGCCCGCCGTGGCAGCGTAGCCAGTGCGGCCGACGAGCTGGGCGTCTCGCCCGGCGCGGTGAGCCAGCAGCTGCGCAAGATCGAACGCGAGCTCAACGTGCGGCTGTTCGAGCGCGATGGCCGCTCGCTGATACTGACCTCCTGGGGCCGCATCTACTACGACAAGGTGCGCGCGGCCTTCGACGAGCTGCGTTCGGCGCAGCATTCGCTGCATCTCGCGCGCGCGCGCCAGGGCATCGTGCTCTCCGCCCTGCCTTCGCTCGCCACCTGGCTTCAGGGTCATCTGCTCGAGTGGCGCGCCCAGCATCCCGGCGTTCACGTGCATCTGATCGGAACCGAGCGTGAGCTCCCGCTGCAGGACGAGAACATCGATTTCCGACTCTGCTATGGCACCGACTCCCGGCGCTACGACCGCTTTTCGGAGCTGTTCATCGACTCGGTGGTGCCGGCCTGCTCGCCCGCGTTCCTGCGCGCGCATCCAGTCATGACCGAAGCCGACATCCTCGCGGGGCCGCTGATCGACATCACCTGGGATCCGCGTCATCGGCCGCCGCCCTCATGGTCCGACTGGGCATGGTCGGTGGGCGCGCAGGCGCCGGCGGGCGCCAGCGACCTCGCGTTCTCGCTGTCCGATGCCGCCATCAGCGCCGCACTGGACGGAGGCGGCTTCGTGCTGGGCCAGATCTCGATGATCGCCAACCACGTGCGCCGCGGACGCCTCGTGGTGCCGGTGGATCGGCGCCTCTCCCTGCAGGAACCTTATTTTCTGGCGTGGGGGCGCGACGCACTGGACCGCCCCTGTGGCGCGGAATTCCGCAACGTCCTGATCGCCGCCGCCCGGCAGCAGATGGATCGATCAAGCGGCCCGCTGCCGCAGCCGGAAGCCGACCGCAGCTAGCTAGCCGGATCGGGCTCTCGATGCGGGCGAGCGATCGCGCAAATCCGCGTCGGACACGGCGGCGATGGGCATGAAGCTCGCCACCAGTTCGTGCAGGTTCCCGGGATAGATCAGACGGACGAAGGTGATGGCGGACGCGACGTCCCGCGTGGTGCGTTCGATGACCAGACATGGCGTGCGCGGCTTGATTTTCAGTGCCGCCGCCGCCTCCGGCTCCGCGGCGGCCGCGCGGATGCGGTGTTCGGCCAGCATCCAGGGCACGCGGCGACGCAGCCAGGCTCCCGGAGCAAGTTCGGCGAAAGTCTCGCTGGCCGCCTCGGGCACAGCCTGCAGGTTGATCAGGCGCTGCTCCAGGCAGAAGGGCTGCTCACCGGCCATGTGCAGGCAGTCCAGTTCCAGCATCGGCACCGCCCCGTCCTTGCCGAAGATCTCGCGCTCCTCGCGCGAGCTGCGCCGCTTGTGGCGGTGCAACACCCCGTAGCTGTACGGCAGGTCGAGCGCGGCCACCTCCACCTTGATGTCGGGGATGTCGAGCACGGCCGATTGCGAATGCGGATGCCCGACGAAGCTGCCCGCCTTGCGGCGGCGCACGATCAGCCCCGCATGCGCGAGCCGCGTGAGCACCTTGCTCACCGTCATGCGCGAGCACTGGTACTGCTTCATCAGCTCCTGTTCGATCGGGATGCGACACCCCGCCGCCCACCGGCCGGAAAGGATCTTGCCCTGTATGTCGGCAAGAATCCTCTCGTGGATGAATCGCGGTCCCTGCTTGGTGCGCGGGCGGCTCGTTCTCAAGCGCACAACTCTTTCAAAGCCTTCACATATTCCCTGCGGATCGCCTCGCGCCGCACATGCCGCCCGCCTTCGACGAGCCGGCGTCCTGCCACCCACACACAATCCACGGCGCTGGCTGGCGCCGCGAATATCCACGAATCCAGTAATGTATCGCTTTCGCGGCAGACCAGGGCCGGTTCCGTGGTGGCAAGGCTCACCATGTCGGCCGCCGCGCCTTCCACCAGCGCCGTGCTCCCGGTTCCCAGCGCGGCGCCGCCGCCCGCGAAGGCGCGCTGGAACAGAGCCCCCCCGGTGGATGCACCGTTCAGTCCGACGACATTGCGGATGCGCCGGGACAGCCGCTGCGAGTACTCCAGCAGCGCAAGCTCGGCGGCAACGCTGATGTGCACGTTCGAATCCGAACCCACACCCCAGACGCCGCCCTGCTCCAGAAACTCCGGCAGCGGAAAGATGCCGTCGCCGAGGTTCGCCTCGGTGATCGGGCACAGGCCCACGGTCGCGCCGGCGGCGGCCATGCCGGCGATTTCCCCGGCATCCACGTGCGTGGCATGCACCAGGCACCAGCGCGCATCCACCGGGGCGTGATCCAGCAGCCAGCGCACCGGGCGCGCGCCGGACCAGGCCTCGCAGTCGCTGACCTCGCCGGTCTGCTCGGCGATATGAATGTGCACCGGCGCCGCGGCGCCGATGCCGCGCGCGATCTCAAGCACACCGGCAAGCTCCTCGGGCGTCACCGCGCGCAGGCTGTGCGGCGCGACGCCCAGCCGGGCGGCCGGCAACGGGGCAAGCAGCTCGCCGCAGCGCTCGATGAGCCGCGCATAGCTGTCCACACTGGAAATGAAGCGCTTCTGGTGCTCGCGCGGCGCCACCCCGCCGAAGGAGGCATGCGCATAAAACACCGGCAGCAGGGTGAGGGCGATGCCGGTGCGCTCCGCTGCCGCGGCGATGCGGCCGGACATCTCGGCGACATCGGCATAGGGCCGGCCGTCCAGATCACGGTGCAGGTAGTGGAACTCGCCGACGCGACAGAATCCGGACTCCACCATCTCCATGTAAGCCTGGCCCGCGACGGCCTCGAGCTGCTCCGGCGTCATCCGCGACGCAAAGCGGTACATGGTGTCGCGCCAGCTCCAGAAATCGTCCTGCGCCGCACCGCGGGTCTCGGCGAGGCCGGCCATGCCGCGCTGGAAGGCATGGCTGTGCAGGTTCGGCATCGCCGGGACGATCACGGCATGGTGCTCGTCGCCGGGCTGCGCCACGGCGCCAGGCTCCAGCGAGGCAATCCGCCCGTCGCGCAGATGCATGCGCACCGACGACGCCCAGCCAGCGGAAGTCAGCAGTCGGGAAGCAAAAATGGTGTTCACGGCAGTTTTCGTCTCCGGGAAACGGGGCGGTTCACGCTTGCGTCGGTCGAGTATATGACTATACATTATAGCCTGTCAGGGTTCCGGCCACGGGCTCCGTTGATGAACCTCTCGCAATGACTCCAGATCAGCAATCCGGCAAGCCGCCGCACGAGCGCATCTTGCGCAACGCCTCACTCGCCACCATGGCGGGCATGGGGCTGGGCATCGTGGAGCGTGCCACCGTGGTCGTGCGCGGCGAACGCATCGCCTGGGCAGGGCCGGATGCGCAGGCACCCGCCCCGCTGCACCAGGACACCGAGATCATCGACTGCGAAGGCCGCTGGATCACGCCGGGGCTGGTGGACTGTCACACCCATCTGGTGCACGGCGGCAACCGCGCCGCGGAATTCGAGATGCGCCTGCGCGGCGCAACCTACCAGCAGATCGCCGCGGCCGGTGGCGGCATCGTCTCCACGGTGCGCGCGACCCGCGCCGCAAGCGAAGAGGAGCTGGTGGCGCAGGCCCTGCCGCGGCTGGACGCGCTGATCGCCGAAGGTCTCACCACCGTGGAGATCAAATCCGGCTACGGGCTGGATCTGGACAACGAACGCAGGATGCTCGGCGCCGCGCGGCGGCTCGGCAAGCTGCGCCCGGTGACCGTTCGCACCACTTTCCTCGGCGCTCACGCCCTGCCCCCCGAAGCCGCCGGCGATTCGGACGCCTATATCTCACTGGTCGCGGACACCATGCTCCCCGCGCTGGCGCGCGAGAACCTGGTGGATGCCGTCGACGGGTTCTGCGAGAGCATTGCCTTCTCGCCGCAGCAGATCACGCGCGTGTTCGCCGCGGCGGCGGCGCACGGCGTGCCGGTGAAGCTGCATGCCGACCAGCTCTCGAACCTGCACGGCGCGGCGCTGGCCGCTGACCACCGCGCGCTTTCGGCCGACCATCTGGAGCACACCGACGAGGCGGGCGTCATCGCGATGGCGCGCGCCGGCACCGTCGCGGTGCTGCTGCCCGGCGCCTTCTATTTCCTGCGCGAGACCAAGCTGCCGCCGGTCGAGCTGCTGCGCCGCCACGGCGTGTCCATGGCCATCGCCACGGACTGCAACCCGGGCACCTCACCGCTCACGTCCCTGCTGCTCACGATGAACATGGCCGCCACGCAGTTCCGCCTGACCGTGGACGAATGCCTCGCCGGCATCACGCGCGAGGCGGCGCGCGCTCTTGGCATCGCGCATGAAACGGGCACCGTGGAGGCCGGCAAGTATGCGGACCTCGCGGTCTGGAACATCGGCAGCCCGTCCGAGCTGGTCTACCGGATCGGCTTCAACCCCCTGCATTCCCGCATTTGGAGAGGTAGATGATCGCAATCGTCCTGACGCCCGGTTCCGCAACGCTGGCTGACTGGCGCGCCATCTATCGAGGCGCCAAGCCCAAGCTCGACCCCGGCTGCAACGCGGCCGTCGCGGCCGGCGCCGAGGCTGTGGCGCGCATCGCGGCAAAATCCGAACCCGTCTATGGCATCAACACCGGCTTCGGCAAGCTGGCGCATGTGCGCATCGAGGCGGCGGATCTGGCCACGCTTCAGCGCAACATCGTGCTTTCGCATTCCTCCGGCACCGGCGATCCGCTGCCGCCGCGCATCGTGCGGCTGATGATGGCGCTGAAGCTCGCGAGCCTCGGCCAGGGCGCCTCCGGCGTGCAGCCGCGCACGCTGTCGTTCCTCGAGGCCATGCTCTCCGGCGACGTGATCCCGGTGGTGCCCGGACAGGGCTCGGTGGGCGCCTCCGGCGATCTGGCGCCGCTGGCGCACATGACGGCGGCGATGATCGGCGTCGGTGAAGTGGATACCCTCACCGGCCGCGTGAGCGCCGTCGAAGGGCTGGCGCAGATCGGCCTGCAGCCACTGGTGCTGGCGCCGAAGGAAGGGCTCGCGCTGCTCAACGGCACACAGTTCTCCACGGCCGCGGCGCTGGCCGCGCTGTTCGAGGCCGAGGTGCTGTATCAGGCCGCGCTGGTGACCGGAGCGCTGAGCACCGATGGCGCGCGCGGCACCGACACGCCCTTCGATCCGCGCATTCACGCGCTGCGTCGCCACCGCGGCCAGATCGAGACGGCGGCCGCGCTGCAGAGCCTGATGGCCGGCAGCCCGCTGCGCGCCTCGCACCTCACCGACGACACGCGCGTGCAGGATCCTTACTGCCTGCGCTGCCAGCCGCAGGTGATGGGCGCCTGCCTCGACCTGCTGCGCGACGCCGCCGACTTCCTCGCCACCGAAGCCAACGGCGTCTCGGACAATCCGCTGATCTTCGCCGACCGTGGCGAGGCGCTGTCCGGCGGCAACTTCCACGCCGAGCCGGTGGCCTTCGCCGCCGACATGATCGCGCTGGCCGTGTGCGAGATCGGCTCGATCGCCGAGCGGCGCATCGCGATGCTGATCGATCCGGTGCTCTCCGGCCTGCCGGCATTCCTCACGCCGCGGCCGGGCCTCAATTCCGGGTTCATGATCCCGCAGGTGACGGCCGCCGCGCTGGTCTCGGAGAACAAGCAGCGCGCCTATCCGGCCAGCGTCGATTCCATCCCCACTTCGGCGAACCAGGAAGACCATGTCTCCATGGCTGCCCATGGCGCGCGGCGTCTGCTGCCGATGGTGGAGAACGCCACCGCGGTGATCGGCATCGAACTGCTGATGGCCGCGCAGGCCTGCGACTTCCGTGCGCCGCTGAAATCCAGCGCGCCGCTGGAAGCCGCGCGCGCCGCGCTGCGCGAGCAGGTGCCCACGCTCGACGACGACCGCTACATGTACCCGGACATGGAGAAGGCCCTGGCGCTGGTGCGCAGCGGCCAGCTCTCCGCCGCGGTGAGCGTGCGCCTGCCGACACTGGAATCGGCATGAGTGACTGGCTGTCGATCACGCCCGGCGAGAAACCACTGCTGGTTTCGATACCGCATTCAGGGCTTGATCTGCAGGGCTTGGAGCCACGGCTGGTTTCGCCGTGGCTCGCGCGCAAGGACGCGGACTGGTACATCCCGGAGTTGTACGCCGCCGCCGAACTGCTGGGCGCGACCATCGTGCGCACCAATGTCTCGCGCACCGTGATCGACATGAACCGCGACCCTTCGGGGCGCTCGCTGTACCCGGGCATGGCCACCACCGAGCTGTGCCCGACGACCAGCTTCGACGGCGAGCCGCTTTATCTCGCGGGCCAGGCGCCCGCAGCAGAGGAGATCGAGCAGCGCCGCCGGGACTACTTCGATCCCTACCATGCGGCCTTGCGCGCTCAGGCGCAGCGGCTGCTGTCCCAGCATCCACGCATCGTCGTGTACGACTGCCATTCGATCCGCTCGTCCATCCCGCGCCTGTTCGAGGGCCAGCTGCCGCAGTTCAACATCGGCACCAACGACGGCCAGGCCAGCGATCCCAGGCTCGGTGCGGCGGTGCAGGAGATCTGCGCGGGGTCGGAATTCACCCATGTGCTCAATGGCCGCTTCAAGGGCGGCTACATCACACGCAGCCTCGGGGATCCCGCGCGCGGCGTGCACGCCATCCAGATGGAGCTTTCCTGCCGCGGCTATCTGCGCGAGCCGCCCGGTCCCGTCACCGACGCCAACTGGCCCGTGCCCTTCGATCCGCAATTCGCGGCGCCGCTGCACGATGTGCTGGTGCGCGTGCTGCAACGCTGCGTCGAATTCGCCCTCCACTTCCGGTAATCCATCCAAGTCATCACATCAGGTATCGAGAATGAACCGCACAGACAAGTCCCGCGTAATCCGTGCCCCCCATGGCACCACCCTGAGCGCAAAGAGCTGGCTGACCGAAGCGCCGCTGCGGATGCTGATGAACAATCTCCATCCGGACGTGGCCGAACGGCCCGAAGAGCTGGTGGTCTACGGCGGCATCGGCCGCGCCGCTCGCGACTGGGATTGCTACGACCGCATCGTCGCCACGCTCAAGCGCCTGGAAGCCAACGAAACGCTGCTGATCCAGTCCGGCAAGCCGGTGGGCGTGTTCCGCACCCATGAGGACGCGCCGCGCGTGCTGATCGCCAACTCCAACCTGGTGCCGCACTGGGCGACCTGGGAGCACTTCAACGAGCTGGATCGCAAGGGCCTGATGATGTACGGCCAGATGACGGCCGGCTCGTGGATCTACATCGGCTCGCAGGGCATCGTGCAGGGCACTTACGAGACCTTCGTCGAAATGGCGCGCCAGCATTTCGGCGGCAAGCCCGCTGGCCGCTGGGTGCTGACCGCGGGTCTGGGCGGCATGGGCGGCGCGCAGCCGCTGGCCGCCACCATGGCGGGCCTGAGCTGTCTTGCCATCGAGTGCCGCCAGAGCAGCATCGACTTCCGTCTGCGCACCCGCTATGTCGATGTGGCCGCGAAGGATCTCGATGACGCGCTGGCCATCCTCGAAGACGCGAAGAAAACCGGCAAGGCGATTTCGGTGGCCCTGCTCGGCAACGCCGCTGAAGTGCTGCCGGAACTGATCAAGCGCGGCGTGAAGCCCGACGCGGTGACCGACCAGACCTCGGCGCACGATCCGGTCAATGGCTATCTGCCCATCGGCTGGACGGTGGAGCAGTGGGACGCGACGCGCGCCTCCGATCCGGCCGCCGTAACCGCGGCCTCGCGCCCCTCGATGGCGGTGCATGTGCGCGCCATGCTGGAATTCCACAAGCAGGGCATTCCCACCTTCGACTATGGCAACAACATCCGCCAGGTCGCGCTGGAAGAGGGCGTGAAGGATGCCTTCGCCTTCCCCGGCTTCGTGCCCGCCTACATTCGCCCGCTGTTCTGCCGGGGCATCGGCCCCTTCCGCTGGGCGGCGCTGTCCGGCGATCCGGAAGACATCTACAAGACCGACGCCAAGGTGAAGGAGCTGATCCCCGACGATCCGCACCTGCACAACTGGCTGGACATGGCGCGCGAGCGCATCAGCTTCCAGGGCCTGCCGGCGCGCATCTGCTGGGTGGGTCTGGGCGATCGTCACCGCCTCGGCCTCGCATTCAACGAGATGGTCGCGAAGGGCGAGCTCAAAGCGCCGGTGGTCATCGGCCGCGATCACCTGGACTCGGGTTCGGTGGCCTCGCCGAACCGCGAGACCGAAGCCATGCAGGATGGCTCGGATGCGGTTTCCGACTGGCCGCTGCTGAACGCGCTGCTGAACACCGCGTCCGGCGCCACCTGGGTGTCCATCCATCACGGCGGCGGCGTGGGCATGGGCTTCTCGCAGCATGCCGGCGTGGTCATCGTCTGCGACGGCACCAAGGAAGCCGCCGAGCGCGTCGGCCGTGTGCTGTGGAATGACCCGGGCACCGGCGTGATGCGTCACGCATATGCCGGCTACGACATCGCCATCAACTGCGCGCGCGAGAAGGGACTGGACCTGCCCGGCATCACCGACTGATGGAGCTGCTGCGCGCATCCGGATATCGCCGCATGCCATGGAAGAATGGCGGCGGCGAGACTTTCGAGATCGCGGTGTCGCCCGCGCAGGCCACGCTCGATTCGCTGGACTGGCGCATCAGCATGGCCATCGTGGCGGGCGATGGTCCCTTCTCTTCCTTTCCCGGCATCGACCGCACCCTGTCCATCGTCGATGGACAGGGCATGGAGCTGGATCTGGGCGCACAGCTCGGACGCCATGCGCTCACCACGGATACGGCGCCGCTGCACTTTCCCGCCGACATTCCCGTCGCGGCCCGGCTGCTCGACGGCGCCATAGCCGATCTCAACGTGATGACCCGTCGCGACCGCTATCGGCATGTGGTGCGCCGGCTCACGCTGCGGGGCGATCTGGCGCTGGATTGCACCGCGGCCGAAACCGCCGTGTTCTGCTGTGCCGGCGAGATCACCTGCACGGCATCGGGCAATACCGCATCGCTGCGCGAGAAAGATTGTGTGCTGCTGCGCTCGTCGCCGCAGCGTCTGGAGCTCAGCGCAGCGACGTCGTCAGTGGCCCTGCTGATCGAGCTGCACCGAACCACCCTCTAGCGCGAAGACCAGCAGGCGAGCCGCGCCTGGCTCATCACTGCCTGGCTTCGCACCGCCCACGCTGACGGCGATGTACTGTCGTCCATCCAGCTCATAGCTGATCGGCGCCGTGTGGATGGCCGACTGCGCGTCGTGACTCCACAACTGCTGACCGGTACGCGCATCGTGGCCACGCAGCACGGTGCCCGCGGCGCTGAATACCAGGCCGCCGGCGGTGGCGAGCATTCCGCCATCGCGCTCGCTGGCAACGGTCGATTCGCCCGCGCGAGCCAACCCTCCGGCAACATCCTGCATTTCCCACACTCTCTTGCGGGCCGCGGGATCCCAGGCTTCGAGGCGGCCTTCTCCTGCGATGTACATCAGGCCCGTGCCCGGATCGTGGGCGCTGGCAGGCCAGACGCTCCCTTTGCGCTCGTCGCGAAAGGCCTCCGCCCCGAGCAGTTCACCCGTGACCACATCCAGCAGGTAGAGAAAGCCATTGGCATTGGGCTGCGTCAGCACATGACGCGGTTTGCCTTCAAGCAGAAGGTCCATCGTCATCATCGGGCCGGCGGCATCATGAAGTCCGTTACCCGTCGGCGGGATCTGGTAATGCCACACGTACTCGCCGCTGTCCGCCTTCAGCGCGATGATGGACGCCGCGTAGAGAGCGTCGCCCCCGGGCCCACGCGCCCCCGCGTTTCCGGGAGCGCCGCCCGTGCCATATATAAGGTATCCGGCCGCCGCATCGTAGACAGCGCCATCGCGCACACCGCCGCCACCGGACTTCCACTGCTCCGCGCCCCAGGTGACGGCAGCCCTTTTCATGGCCTCGTTCTCGAACCCCTGCGAAGGATCTCCAGGCACATTGTGGAATCGCCACACCTCGCGGCCCGTGTCGGCATCGAATGCCGCCATCCAGCCGCGCACACCCGCCTCTGTGCTCCAGCCGCCGACGAATACCTTGCCCTGCGCAACGCGCGGCGCCATGGTGATGGCCGATTGATCCGGAACAGCTGTGGACCAGGCTTCACTGCCGGTTCGCGCATCGATGGCGACCAGGCGCGCATCCAGCGTGCCCATGATGATCCTGCCCTGATAGGCAGCGATGCCCCGGCCAGCATCGGCGCAGCATGGCTGCCGCGCTCCCTGCACTGATCCTGCGTCGTAGCGCCACAGCAGCTTGCCGGCGCCCGCTTCCAGCGCCACGAGCCCATCCCCGGACACCGGCACATAGACGATGCCATCTATATAGAGAGGCGCTCCATGCTGTTCGACGCCGGTTCCATAATCCGCGGACCAGGCAAGACCCAGACGCGCGACATTGCCGGCATCGATCTGCCCGAGCCGGCTGAAGCGCTGCCCGGAATAATCGCCGCCGTGCATGATCCATTGCGTGCCATCACCCGCGGCGGCCAGCAGTCGCTCGGCCGTGACGGCCGCGGGATTGTCGAGCGGAGAGGGTGCGCTCTGCCCGGCGCGGTTGCAGCCCGCCAGGCCACAGACCAGCAGCGACAGACCCAGTACCCGGACGGCGCGGGTCATGTCGGCCGGTTCGTCATTGCCGTGAAACCGTCAGCCCTCTCCGACTTCACGCTCGATCAGCTCGATCTTGTAGCCGTCGGGATCCTCGACGAAGGCAATCACCGTGGTGCCGCCTTTCACGGGACCTGCCTCCCGGACCACCTTGCCGCCGGCCGCCCGGATGCGCTCGCAGGCCGCGGCCGCGTCCGGCACACCCAGCGCCAGATGCCCGAAGGCGCTGCCCATCTCGTAGGACGAAACGCCGTAGTTGTAGGTCAGCTCCAGTTCCCCGCTGCCGTCGGCATTGCCACGGCCGAAGCCCAGAAAGGTCAGGGAGTATTTATGTTCAGGCACATCGTGCGTACGCAGCACGCTCATGCCCAGCACGCGGGTGTAGAAATCGACGGAACGCTGCATGTCACCCACGCGCAGCATCGTGTGCAGGAATTTCATCGCCCATAGATAGCACACCGGCGCCCGCCAGTTCCACGAGGCGCCGTGGATTCCTGCTACGCTCGATATTTTCCGGATCACGGCATTTTCTGCGGAGTGTTGCGTTGAACGAACCCCCTGTGTGGCAGCCCGGTCAGGCTCGCGTCGAGAATTGCGCGCTGCGCCACTTCATGAGCGAGGCGGAGCAGGCGGCAGGCATGCCCTTCCCCGACTACCGCTCATTGCAGCGCTGGTCCACAGGCCATCCGGAGCAGTTCTGGCCGCTGGTGGCGCGCTTCTGCGGCGTGCGCTTCCACCGCGAAGCCGATGCCGTGCTCGAGAATCCGCAGCTCATGCCGGGCGCGAAGTGGTTCCGCGGCGCGCTGCTCAACCACGCCGAGCATCTGCTGGGCCGCAAGGGCCCGCGCGCGGCCATCATCTGTCACGACGAACGCGGCCGCCGGCGCGTGCTGAGCCGCAGCGAACTGCACGATGCCGTGGCGCGGGTCGCCGCCGGCCTGCGCTCGCTGGGCGTGGGCCCCGGCGATCGCGTGGCCGGCTTCGTCACCAACACCGCCGAGACCGTGATCGCCGCGCTGGCCACCGGCAGCCTTGGCGCCATCTGGTCATCCTGCTCGCCGGATTTCGGTGTCGCAGGCGTGCTCGACCGCTTCGGCCAGATCGCGCCCAAAGTGCTGTTCGCGGTGGATGGCTACCACTGGAGCGGCAAGCGCATCGACACCCGCGCCGTCGTCGCCGAAGTCGCATCGAAACTGCCGGACCTGGCTGCCGTGGTGGTGATCGGCTTCCTCGAGGATCATCCGGACATCTCGCCCATTGCGCGGGCGCGGCACTTCAACGACTTCGGCGAACCCGGCGCCGCGCTGCAATTCGCATCGACGCCCTTCGATCATCCGCTCGCCATCGTCTATTCGTCGGGCACCACGGGCGTTCCCAAGTGCATCGTCCACAGCACCGGCGGCATCCTGCTGCAGCATCTGAAGGAACATGTGCTGCACACCGACATCGGCCCGGATGACGTGGTGTTCTACTACACCACCTGCGGCTGGATGATGTGGAACTGGCTGATCGGCGCGCTCGCCACCGGCGCCGCCATCGTCCTCTACGACGGCTCGCCGATGCATCCGGATGCCGGTGTGCTGTGGAGGATCGCCGAACGCGAGGGCATCACCGTGTTCGGCACCAGCGCGCGATATCTTTCGGGTCTGGAGAAGGCAGGGTATCGGCCGCGCGAGAGCGTGCGGCTGCCAAAGCTGCGCGCGGTGCTCTCCACCGGTTCGCCGCTGGCGCCGGAGAGCTTCAACTACGTCTACCGCGACATCGACGCCGACCTGCTGCTGGCTTCGATCTCGGGCGGCACCGACATCCTTTCCTGCTTTGCCCTGGGCAACCCCATGCTGCCCGTGTATCGGGGCGAACTGCAGTGTCGCGGCCTCGGCATGGCCGTGGAAGTGTTCGACGAAGACGGCCACTCGCTGCCCGAAGGGCGTGGCGAACTGGTCTGCACCCGCCCATTCCCGTCGATGCCGATCGGCTTCTGGAACGACGCGGACGGGCAGCGCTTCCACAAAGCCTATTTCGCGCGCTTCGAGAACATCTGGGCGCATGGCGATTTCGCCGAGATCACCGCGCACGACGGCGTCATCATCCATGGCCGCTCCGACGCCGTGCTCAACCCCGGCGGCGTGCGCATCGGCACCGCGGAGATCTACCGCCAGGTGGAAAAACTCGACGAGGTGATCGAGAGCATTGCCGTCGCGCAGCCGTGGAAGGGCGACGAGCGTGTGGTGCTGTTCGTGGTGCTGCGCGAGGGCCTGGTGCTCGAAGACGCGCTGCGCGGCCGCATCCGCGACATGATCCGGCGCAACACCACACCGCGGCATGTGCCGGCCAAGATGCTGCAAGTGCCGGAGATGCCGCGCACGCGCAGCGGCAAGCTGGTGGAGCTGGCCGTCACGGCGGTGGTGCGTGGCGAGGAGGTCACCAATACGCTGGCCATCGCCAACCCCGAGGCGCTGGCCGCTTTCCGCAACCGCGAGGAACTGGCCGTCGATTGATCCGTGGCGCGCGGCGGAGAACCTGTGGCAGATCGTTCCGAACTCGAGGTGCTGGAAATACTGGAGACTCCCCCGGAGCCCGCGCCGGTGGACTATCTGCCGCCCAGCTGGCTGGTGGCAACCAACCAGGACCGCTATCTGCGGTGGATGATGCTGATGACCTTTTCGGGCGCGGGCCTGGTGCTGCTGCGCTGGATCGGCCAGTACCCAGGGTTTCACCTGCCGCAGGCCTTGCTGGGATGGATCGGCGGGCTGGCCGCCGCGCTGGTCTGCGGCGGGTTGCTGCTGACGCTGCTGGCCATCCGTTGCGGGAACTGTGGCTGCCGTGCGGCGCTGCATTTCATACGCCACGAGAAGTTCTCGCACTGGATGCACGCTCTGCAGAGCGCGACGGGCTGCCCGCGCTGCGGCCATCATCCGGCCGGCAAGCCGCAGGGCGATTCCGCATGAACGGGCGTTGGTGGCCTCTGTTGATCGTGATCCTGTGGGCCACCATCGCAGAAGCCGCAACGCCTGTTTCAACCAGCCTGGCGCCAGCCGAAAGAGCCGCACTGGAAAGACAGGTCTGCCTCGGCCCCGCGGATCAGCTCACAGCCATCGCGGAGCGTCAGCTGCGCATCGTCTGCCCCGCGCACACGACACTGGCCGGGCTGCCTGCCCTGTATGTGGCGGAGTGTGCGCGGCCGGCGCGCCAGTGGCACTGCAACCGCGCGGCGCTTGCCGTGCGGGCGCCAGTCGGAGCCCGCAGCGTATTGCTGACTCCCCACGGAGGCAGCTTCGCCATCGCCCGCGACGCGGCCCGCGCATTGATCGAACATCCCCGGTATTTCAATGGCCGCAACCTGGCCGAAATGCTGCAGGGGTTATGCATCGTCGAGGATCTGGGCAGCGGCGCCTTCGCCGGCGCGCGCGACTATCGCGTGCGCTGCG
The DNA here is from genome assembly GCA_963205255.1 of Pseudomonadota bacterium. Taxonomy (GTDB): domain Bacteria; phylum Pseudomonadota; class Gammaproteobacteria; order Steroidobacterales; family Steroidobacteraceae; genus ZC4RG30. Next base: position 83,578 of record CAUJIK010000063.1, on the reverse strand, counting down.
GCAATCGCGGTGTGATCGTCACGAATGCCTGTGCCGGAGAAGCGTGCCGGATGTTCCCGGCACGCTGGGATGACACGCCGGAAGGAGCCGGCTAGGCCGCCACGGCAGCGGCGACCGGCACGCGGATCAGGTAGTCGAAGGCCGACAGCGCCGCCTGTGAGCCGGCGCCCATCGCCATCACGATCTGCTTGTAAGGGATCGTGGTGCAGTCGCCGGCCGCGAACACGCCCGCGAGCGAAGTGCGGCCGTGCGCGTCGATCTCGATCTCGCCGCGCGACGTCAGCGCGAGCGTGCCCTTCAGCCATTCGGTGTTGGGCACCAGGCCGATCTGCACGAACACGCCTTCGAGCGCGAGCGTGTGCGACTCGCCGCCGTTGCGGTCGCGATAGACGAGGCCTGTGACCTGCTGCCCGTTGCCGAGCACCTCGGTGGTCTGCGCGCTGGTGATGATGCGTGTGTTCGGCATGCTCTTGAGCTTGTTCACCAGCACGGCATCAGCACGCAGCTGGCCGTCGAACTCGATCAGCGTCACATGCTTGACCAGGCCGGCAAGATCGATGGCCGCCTCGACGCCGGAGTTGCCGCCGCCGATCACCGCGACATCCTTGCCCTTGAACAACGGACCGTCGCAATGCGGGCAATAGGCCACGCCGCGGTTGCGGTATTCCTTTTCACCGGGCACGTTCATTTCGCGCCAGCGCGCGCCGGTGGAGAGGATCACCGACTTGGCCGTAAGCGTCGCGCCATTGGCGAAGCGCACCTCGGTAACGCCGTTGGCAGTGGTGAGCTGCTCGGCGCGCTGCAGATTCATGATGCCGACGCCGTTGGCGCGCACGTTCTGTTCCAGCGCCGCCGCAAGCTGCGGCCCTTCGGTATGCGGCACCGAGATGATGTTCTCGATCGCCATGGTATCCAGCACCTGGCCGCCGAAACGCTCGGCCGCCACGCCCACGCGGATGCCCTTGCGCGCGGCATAAACCGCGGCCGCGGCGCCGGCGGGCCCGCCGCCGACGATGAGCACGTCATAGGGCGCTTCCTGCGTCATCTGCGCGGCGGCGCGGCTCTCGCTGCCCTTGTCGAGCCTGGCGAGGAACTGCTCCACATCCATGCGGCCCTGGCCGAAAGGCTCGCCGTTGAGATAGACGGCAGGCACGGAACGGATGTTCTTCGACGCCACCTCCTGCTCGAACACCGCGCCGTCGATCATGGTGTGGCGGATGCGCGGATTGACCACCGACATCAGGTTCAGCGCCTGCACCACGTCCGGGCAGTTCTGGCAAGAGAGGGAAATGTAGGTCTCGAAGTTGTAGTCGCCGTCGAGGCCGCGGATCTGCTCGATGACCTGCGGTTCCACCTTGGGGGGATAACCGCCGACCTGCAGCAGCGCCAGCACCAGCGACGTGAATTCGTGGCCCATGGGCAACCCCGCGAAGCGCACACGCGGCGCTTCGCAGGATGCACTCAGGGCAAAGGAGGGCACCCGCTCGCCTTCTGCATCGCGCACCTCACGCAAGCTGAGCTGCGACGAGCACGCGAGCACGTCCGCCAGCAGCTCGATCATGTCACGCGAGTCCTTGCTGTCGTCCACGAAGGCCGTGATCTCCACCGGCTGCGTGAGCCGTTCGAGATAGGCAGCAAGCTGTTGTTTCATGTCGTCATCGAGCATGGCGGACTCCGGTCGAGCGGGTTATCAGCGATAGGTCAGATCTTGCCGACGAGGGACAGCGACGGTGCCAGCGTCTTGGCGCCCGGCGTCCACTTGGCCGGGCACACTTCGCCCGGATGCGCGGCCACGTACTGCGCGGCCTGCACCTTGCGCAGCATTTCCTTGGCGTCGCGGCCGATGCCCAGGTCATGGATCTCGGCAACCTTGATCTTGCCGGACGGGTCGATGACGAAGGAGCCACGCAGCGCCAGGCCTTCTTCCTCGATCAGCACGCCGAAGTTGCGCGCCAGCACATGGGTGGGGTCGCCAACCAGCGGGTACTGCACCTTCTTGATGGTGTCGGAGGTGTCGTGCCACGCCTTGTGGGTGAAGTGCGTGTCGGTGGAAACGCCATAGACCTCGACGCCGGCACTCTTGAACTCCGGATAGACATCCGCCAGGTCGCCCAGCTCGGTCGGGCAGACGAAGGTGAAGTCGGCGGGATAGAAGACGACCACGGACCACTTGCCCTTCAGGTCGGCATCGGTGATGTCGACGAACTTGCCGTTATGGTACGCGGTAGCCTTGAAAGGCTTGATTTCACTGTTGATCACGGACATGGATCTATCCTTTGGAAGTCGTGAGTTGGACGGGAATACGTATTGCCAGACGCGAAGGATATGCCTTCGCTTCGCAATGCTTAAGTCGATTGTTTATATGATAACAATAGACAATATCTATTGTTAGTCGGCCCCGCCCGGCCCAGGCGGGGGTTCGAGCTCCAGCTGCGGCAGCTCCTGGTGGGCAAGCCCCTGGATTTCGCCGCCGATGCCCAGCAGCGCCATCCGGCCCGCCTCCAGCTGCTTCTCGCGGCGCGCCCAGCGCTGCAAGGTCTGGTTCTTCTCCGACTCCAGCTCTTCACGCATGCGGCGGAAGGCATCGTTCACGGCCCGCAACTTCTGCGCGAACTGCGAGGAGGTGACGTAATCGTACACTGCCTCCATCTTCTGGTCCTTGCCCGCCGACGCCACGCGCTGCTTGTGCACTTCGAGCATGGCCTCGCGCAGCACCTCGGCCAGCGCCAGCGCCACCGACCAGGTGGCGACCCACACACCCTCCACCTGCCCGAACTCGCGGCCGGCCTCCCAGTCTCTGGGCACCGCGCCGGGCATGGTCACGAGCACACCGCCATCCGCCGAAGCGGCACGCATGTCGTCCTTGAGCTTGGCCAGCCACTGCGCATTCCACATGGCGGCGCGCTTGGTTTCCCACAACAGCACACCCGCGGCGGCGCCGCTGCGCGCCATGATGCGGTGGATCACATCGCCACCTCGTTGCCCCTTCTTGACCTCCTCGATGGCATCCAGCGGGAAGCCGCGGCGCAGGCCTTCTTCCAGCGCCAGTTCCAGCACCTCGCCCTGCAACTGCTGCGAGCCCTGCTCGGCACGGCGCTGCATTTCCGCCATCTGCGCGGTGACATCATCGAGCTTCTTCTGCAATTCGGCGGCATGCAGCGCGGCGCGCTCCTGCTCCTGCGCCCGCACCTGGGTCTCGCGCTGCGCCAGCTGCGCATCCACCTGGCGGCGCACTTCCAGCATCAGCGCCTCCTTCTCGTCACGCAGCTTCTGCCGTTCCTCGCGCAGCTGCAGCTCGGCGCTGCGCAATTGCGTGACCTGCGCCTGCGATGAGACCAGCTGCTGTTTCAGTTCCTCGAACTGCTGCCGCTGCTGCTCGCCGGCCTGCGCGGCGCGCGTCGCCTCGGCGCGCCGCGCCTCCTCGACCGCGCGCTGCTGCGCTTCGGCCAGCATTTTCTCGCGCTGCTGGGCGCGCTTCTCCGCGGCCTGGCGCTCCTGCTCCCGCAGCTGCTCCAGAGCCTGGCTGCTTGCCGTTTCGATGCCTTCGAGGGCCTGGCGGGCGAATCCCTGTTCCAGCGAGAACTCATGCTCGCACTTGGGGCAGGTGACGCGATCATCGGGCGCCAGGACGAAGGTCACTTTGGAAACCATGAAAACTACTCCAGCGCCACGTGGCGCAGCTCCAGCACATCGCGGATCGCGGTGCCGTCCCAGTGATAAGCATAGTGCCCGCCCACACGGCAGGGGCCGACACGATCGGGCCAGAACATCGCCACGCACTGCCCACCCTGATGGCGCACGCTGTCGTAGACGATGCCGCTGGAATTCTGCGCGCGCAGCCGGATGGCCAGGCGCTGGCTCGCGCTGTAGTCCGCCGGGTCATGCATCGCGGGATAGCCGCCGCGCAGGTCGTGCAGCCCGCAGGAGATGGTGCACTGATAGCTGCGCATCTGCAGCACCGTGGGCGGCTCCTGCGTCCGGGAGAGAAAGCGCTCGCGGTGATGGACGGTCTCGCGGATCGCCGTTTCCACGGTGCGGCTGGCATAGAACACGCCGAAGCTGCCGTCCGAAAAGCGCGACCCTTCGGGATTCAGGTGCGTGAAGGCCGCCATCACCGGCGTCGAACCGGGGCCGGTGAGCCAGCGCTCGCGGGGAATGCCGGCAAGCACGCCCTGTTCCTCGCGCAGGCGGGGATTGGTGAGGCTCTCCAGCTGCGCCAGCGCATCGAAATCCTCTGGGGCGGCGATGCGGTCCCACGGCCCCACGGCGGGAAAGCGGCTCGGAATCAGCCGCCAGGCAGGCTGCCAGCGCACGCGGCGCAACGGGATCGTGGCGATTGCGAGACCCAAGACCGCCGCGCCTCAGCCCCGCTGCGCGTCGAGGTACTGTCGCACCACATACAGGTCGCTGACATTGCCGCCCAGCATCCGTTCCAGCGCGCTGCGGCCGCCGAACAGCGGCGCCGCGTTGTGCGCCTTGATCCAGCCATCCGCGCGGGCCGGATCGGGCAGCAGGATTTCCAGCGCCTTGTAGATGCCGAGGATGTAGCTGATGCGCTCCAGCACATCGCGGGGCAGGTTGCCGGCCTGCTGCTTCTTCCATTTGAAGTAGGTGGAAGGCGGCGGATTTCCGAGCAGCACCCGTTGCTGGGCGGTGGAGAGCCCCCAGCGCTCCGCGATACGGAAAAAGGCGCGCAACCCCGCCCCCGCAAGAGCGGCTTCCGGCGGCGTATCGGTCGTGGCGGGATGCTTCAGGGTGAGCATGGGATCCTCCTCGTACGCCCGAGTTTACTCTATATATGGAGTGAATAAAATAATAACTTCATGCATACATCAATAGCCGCCTTATAACCAGCCGGTTACCAGAGCACGACTGACCCTGTTACCACCCGGACCCCAGTCTCCCGTCCATCGAACTGATGACTGACCAAGGAGATCCGAGTGAAAACCCGTTATTCCGCCGTCGCTGTCGCTGTGGCAGCTCTGCTGCCCTTCGCCCAGCCGACCTTGGGCCAGCAGGCCTCCATCGGCGGAGCCCCCCAGGTCAGCGGCGAACTGGAAGAGGTTTTCGTCACCGCCCGTCGCCGGCAGGAGCAGATCCAGGATGTGCCCGTGGCTGTCTCGGTGGTCGACGCGGCCATGCTGGAACAGACCGGCAGCTTCAACGTCGCGCGCCTGCAGCAGTTGCAGCCTTCGCTGCAGTTCTACACCTCCAACCCGCGCAACAGCCACGCCAACATCCGTGGCTTCGGCGCTCCGTTCGGACTGACCAACGACGGCATCGAGCAGGGCGTGGGCCTGTATGTGGATGATGTGTACTACTCGCGCGCCTCGTCCTCGACCCTGGACTTCCTCGATGTCGAGCGCCTGGAAGTGCTGCGCGGGCCGCAGGGCACGCTCTACGGCAAGAACACCACGGCCGGCGCGATCAACATCACCACGCGCGCGCCGACCTTCGCTCCCGAGGGCACGGCAGAACTCTCGGCCGGCAACCTGGGCTTCCTGCAGGCCAAGGCCGCGCTGTCCGGCCCGATCCTCGACGACAGACTGGCCGCGCGCATCGCCGTCTCCGCCACCAGCCGCCACGGCACCATCTACAACGTCGCCACTGAAAACCGGATCAACGAGCTCGACAACTTCGGACTGCGCGGCCAGGTGCTGTGGCGCGTGAACGATGACCTCGACATCACTTTTTCCGGCGACTACAACGTGCAGGACGCCGAGTGCTGCGCGCAGATCTTCGTGCGCGTCGGCGCCACGCAGCGTCCGCTCAACCGCCAGTACTGGGCGCTGGCCGCGCTTCAGGACTATGCGCCGCCCAGCACCAACCCCTTCGACCGCCTGACGGATGTCGACGCCGAACTGCGCGCCCGCAATGAACTGGGCGGCGCGGCGATCCGCGCGGTGTGGGAGCTCGGCTCCGGCACGCTGACCTCGGTCACGGCCTGGCGCTACTGGGACTGGACGCCCGCCAACGACCGCGACTTCACGGGCCTGCCCGTCGTCACGCATTCGCAGAATCCTTCCAGGCAGGATCAGGCCACGCAGGAGTTCCGATACAGCTATGCCGGTGACCGGTTGGACTATGTGGTCGGGCTGTTCGGTTACCAGCAATCGGTGCGCACCTATGGCCTGCAGCGCCAGGGCCCGGCCGCGAGCCGCTGGCTGCTCAACCCCAGCAGCCCGGCTTCGCTCGATCCGGGCGTCCTGGATGGCCTGCAGTCGATCAACGACATCGATTTCAACAACACCAGCGCCGCGCTGTTCGGCCAGCTGACCTGGCGCGTGACCGACCGGCTGCGTTTCGAGCCCGGCTTGCGCATCAACTACGATGACAAGAAGGGCTCGTATGTCGCCGCCGTGACCAATGCCACCAACACGCCTCTGACCAGCGACCAGCGCGGCGTGCTGGCGCCGCAGTCATACGAAGCCAGCTTCAGCGACTGGAATGTGTCGGGAGATGCGAAGCTCTCCTACCAGTTCGCGCCGGATGTACTGGGCTACCTCTCCTATGCCCGCAGCTTCAAGACCGGCGGCATCAACCTCAACGGCCTGCCGCTGGACGGCGGCAACAACCCCATCCTGGCCGCGGCCACCATCAAGCCCGAGAAGGTGAACCACTACGAGTTCGGGCTGAAGACACAGTTCCTCGACCGCAGGGCGACGCTCAACATCGCCGGCTTCTGGACCGACGTCGACGACTTCCAGACGACGGTGACCAATGGCCAGTTCGCCGTGGTGCGCGGCTACCTGGCCAATGCCGAAAAGGTGCAGGTGCGCGGCATCGAGACGGATTTCTCGATTCGTCCCATCGATGGATTGCGCGCCTACGTGAATGCGGCCTACACCGACCACGAGTATTCGCGTTTCGTCGATGCGCCCTGCCCGCCGGAGCTTTCGGGTGGCACGGCGGCCTCGGCTGCCAACCCGGCAAGCCCGCCGGGGACACCCGGCGGCTTCAGCCCCGCCAACTGCGATATTTCCGGCCAGTGGCTGCCCGGCATCTCGAAGTGGGCGCTGTCCTATGGCGGCCAGTATGACTTCCCGGCCCGGCTGCTCGGACTGGACGGCTCAGGCTACGTCGGCTTCGACGGCAGCTACCGCTCCCGGTATTCATCCAATGCATCCCGTTCTGCTTATACGGACATTTCATCCTATGCTCTGGCCAGCTTCCGGATCGGGTTCCGGATGGATCAGGGGTGGGATGTCTACGCATGGATCAAGAACGCCTTCGACAAGCAATACTTCGAGCAACTGGCCGTGACCTCCGGCAATACCGGGATGATCGCGGGCACGCCGGCCGACCCGCGCACCTATGGCATCACCGTACGGGCAAAGTTCTGATGGCAACGGGGCTTCTGGCACTGGCGGCGCCGGCGCCAGAAGCCCAGGCCGGCGATGACCGGCCGTTCTCGCTCGCATCACTCTTCGGCGTTCCCGACAGCCTTGCGCTCACGGGAAGCCTGCGGGTCCGGCAGGAGCTGCTCGATGGCCAGTACCGGCCGGGCCTGGATGCCCACGACGACCTGTTCAGCATGCGCACGACCTTGCAGGCCGAATGGACCCATGGTCCATGGCGCATCGGCGGCGAGCTCTACGACAGCCGCGTCTATGGCACGGAACCGGGAAGGGCGCTGACGCCCAGCGAGGTCAACACCCTGGAGCCGGTTCAGGTCTACGTTGCCTGGGACGGACGCGATGTCCTGGGCAAAGACAGCACCATGACCCTGCAGGCCGGGCGTTTCGCCATGAATCTGGGTTCGCGGCGGCTGGTCTCGGCCAGCAATATAGGCAGCTTCGGCAACACCACCACCAGCTACACCGGCCTGCGGACGGACTTCGCGCGCGCCGGCCGCGACAGCCTCACGCTTTACTACACACTGCCCCCGGATCGCCTGCCATCGGACTCCGCGGCGCTGCGCGCCAACAAGGTGAAACTGGACCGCGAGAGCCGCGCGCAGCGACTCTGGGGCGTGCTCGCCGCGCGGCAAGGGCTTCCGTTGCAGCTCACGGCGGAAGTCGGCTACGCGGGCTTGCGCGAACGCGATACGCTCCGGCGGGCAACGCGTGACCGCGATCTGCACTCGCTCAACATGCGCCTGATCCGCGATCCCGAGCCTGGCAACTGGGACTATGAGTTCGAGGCCATCCGTCAGACGGGCTCGATCAGCGCGAGCGCGGCAGTGACAGCCAGCCGGCTCGATGTCGCCGCGCACTTCGTCCATGCCGATGCCGGCTACAGCTTCGATGGCCCCTGGCACGCGTGGCTGTCGCTGGAGTACGACCATGCCAGCGGCGATGATCCCGGTGGAAAATACACGCGCTTCGATACGCTGTTCGGCGCGCGTCGCGGCGAGCTTGGACCTTCGGGCCTTTACGGCCTGATCGGCCGCACCAACCTCGAGACCATTGGTGTGCGGCTGGAGATCGCGCCGACGCGCCGCACCGAGGCCTTCGCCACATGGCATGCGCTGTGGGCGGCGGCGGCCACCGACAGTTTCTCGACCAGCACCCTGCGTGATCCTTCGGGCGCCACGGGTCGCTTCGCCGGTCATCAGCTCGACATGAGACTGCGCCACTGGCTGATACCGCAAACGCTGCAGGCCGATATCACCGGCACCTGGCTGATCAAGGAAGGTCTCACGCGCAATGCGCCCAACGCGTCGCCACACGGCGATACCCACTATCTCTCCGCTGCCCTGCAGCTGAATTTCTAGGAGCGCTGCTGATGAATACACTGAACCGCCGGCAGATGCTGCTCGCGACACTGGCCGCCGCCACGGTGCGTCCCTCGATGGCGGCCGCCGGCAGCGTCACGCTGCTCAATGTCTCCTACGATCCGACGCGCGAGCTCTACGTCGACTACAACCGGGCTTTCGCCAGGCACTGGAAGGCGAAGAGCGGCCAGGACGTACGCATCAACCAGTCGCATGGCGGCTCGGGCAAACAGGCACGCTCGGTCATCGACGGGCTCGCTGCCGATGTCGTGACGCTGGCGCTGGCCGGAGACATCGACGCACTGGTCACACAGGGCAAGCTGCTGGCGCCGGACTGGGAGTCGCGATTGCCGGACAATAGCGCGCCCTACACCTCGACCATCGTGTTCGTGGTGCGGCAGGGCAATCCGAAAAAGATCCGCGACTGGGCGGATCTGGCGCGGCCCGATGTGCAGGTGGTCACACCGAATCCAAAGACCTCGGGCGGCGCGCGCTGGAATCATCTGGCGGCATGGGCCTGGGCGCTGAAGCAGCCCGGCGGCTCGGAGACCACGGCGAAGGAGTTCCTGCGCAAGATGTATCGCAACGCGCCGGTGCTGGATACCGGCGCGCGGCAGGCATTGACCACCTTCGCCCAGCGCCGCATCGGCGATGTGTTCATTTCCTGGGAGAACGAGGCCTTGCTGGCGACCAGGAACTTCAAGGGCCCGGACAAGTTCGAGATCATCATCCCTTCGGTGAGCATCCTTGCCGAGCCTTCTGTGGCCGTGGTGGACAAGGTGGTTCTGCGTCGCGGCACGCGCGCTGTGGCGCAGGAATATCTGCAGTACCTCTATTCAAGGGAAGCGCAGGAGATCGTGGCGAAGCATCACTACCGGCCGCGCGACCGGGAAGTCGCGGCCAGATATGCCGAGCTGTTCCCGCAGCTCGCCTTGATGACGGTGAAGGATTTCGGCGGCTGGGAAAAAGTGCAGAAGGCCCACTTCGCCGATGGCGGCGTTTTCGATCAGATCTTCACGCGCAGATAGTTGTCGAAGCAAGAATCCATCGGCATTGTCGTCATTTCGCGCCGCAAGAAGATGAATTTGTAGCGGCGATGAAACGTTTGTGACTGTTGCGCAACGACATGATCAGGCTGCGTGAAAGAATTTCGATTCACGTCTTCCGGTCGTCATCTGCGATGGCTAGGATGTAGTCCGGCCCCCGGAACGTGCCGTGGATTCCCGCAGATCCAGTGCTCACTGGCTGCGGCGATTCACGGACTCTGGGGGGCCACCAGTTTCCGCTGACGTGCACGACCCCCAACACACGTTGGCTTGCCTCGCGGCCCGCCTGATCGGTGGGCCGTTTTTTGTCCGGCCCCGACCTTACTCCACGACCAGGCGATAACCCGAAACCGCGGCCGTCTGCAGCAGCTGCGGCGCGGCTGGATTGGTTTCGATTTTCTGCCGCAGCCGGTGCACGAGCTGCTTGAGCAGCTGGCGATCACCTGCTCCGCGGTGACCCCACACCAGCACCAGCAGACGATCGGAGTTGACCGGCCGGCCCGCCTGCGCGAGCAATGCCTGCATGAGCCGGAACTCCAGCTTCGTCAGCGCCACCGGTGGCGACTCGTCGATGGTCACCGTGCTGGCATCCGCATCGAGCGCCACACGACCCGCGGACAATGCTCCCACGGCGCGCTCCAGCCGCGCGCGGCGCAGCAGCGCCCGCACCCGGGCCAGCAAGGTGCGCGGACTGAAGGGCTTGGTGAGATAGTCATCGGCGCCCAGATCCAGCGCGCGCACCAGATCCTGCTCCTCGCCGCGCGCGGTGAGCATCATGATGGGCATGGTGCTGCGGCCGCGGATCGCGGAGCACACATCGAAGCCGCTGGCGCCGGGCATGTTGATGTCGAGGATGGCGATGTCCGGCGCTTCGGATTCGAACAGCGCCAGCGCGGCATTGCCGTCAGCGGCCTTCACGACGAAATACCCTGCCTGTCCCAGTGCATAAGCCACCAGGTCCAGCAGGTCCGGATCATCATCGGCGACCAGTATCTTCATGTCGGTTGTTCCGCGGGCAGCGTGATCTCGAAGCGAGTGTAGCCATCGCTGGTGCGCGAGACTTCTATCTGGCCGCCGTGACGTTCGATGATGGAGCGCGAGATGGCAAGCCCAAGCCCCATGCCGCCTGGCGCGGGCTCGACGCCGCCGCGACCAAAGCGCTCGAACACGCTCTGGTGAGCGCCGTCAGGAACGCCAGAGCCGGCGTCCTCGACGGCGGCGACGATGCGCGGGCCGTCCCGACGCGCCCACAGCCGTATGGTGGACGCCTGCGGCGCGAACTTGACCGCATTGGCCAGCAGGTTCACGAACACCTGCGTGAGACGCACCGCATCACCCTGCAGCAGCAGATCCTCGCTGGTCTTGCGCTCCACGAGCTGGTCGCGCTGATGCAGCAGCGATTCGACGGTGGCCATGGCATCGTCGATCACTTCGCTCAGATCCACGCTCTGGCGCCGTATGTCGAGCTGGCCGGATTCGATGCGCACGCTTTCCAGCAGGTTGTCGATCAGGCCGGTGAGGCGACGCGTGCCACGATCCAGCGACAGCACCAGTTCCTCCAGCTGCTCCGGCCGCCTGGTGCCCAGCCCTTCGCGCAGCAGTTCGATGGACGCGAGCTGCGCCGCAAGTGGCGTGCGGAATTCATGCGATATGTTCGCGAACACGGTGTCGCGGGTGCGACGTACCGCCTCGAGTTCAGTCTCGTCGCGCAGCACCTGCACCTGCAGATTATCCATGGGCCCGGCGCTGGTGAGCACCATGCGCCGGTCGCCCGCCCGGGTCTGCAGGTATTCGACGCTCTGCGCCGAACCCGAGCGGCGCGCCTCGACGATGGGGCAGCGACTGTCGCAGGGAGAATCACCCGCTACACAGCGCGGCTTCAGCACGTCGCCGCAGAAACGGCCCAGCGCCTCGGCAGTTTCAATGCCCAGCAGTCTCGCCGCCGTGTCATTGATGTAGGTGATGCGGCGTTCGCCATCCACGGCATACACGCCCTCGACGATGCCGCCGAGCACCGCCTGCGCCTCGGCCTCGCGGGCGCGCAACGCGCCGGTCAGCGTGATGAGATTGTGGCGCATCTCGTCCATGGTCCGGGCGAGCTGGCCGATCTCCGCCGGCCCGCCGGTGGGAATCGAGGTGGCGAAATCCCCCTGACCCAGGCGCAGCGCCGCGGCGTTCAGCGCTTCCGCCGGCTGCGTGATACGGCGGCCCAGCACCACGCCGCCCACCAGCGCCAGCGCCGCCAGCGCGGCGGCGATGCCGAGCAGACGCCACTTGAGGCCGGCCAGTTCCGCATCGACCGCGGCCGAGGAGACGCTGGTTTCGATCAGCACCACACCCTCGCCCGTGGCCGAGAAGACCGGATGGCTTGCGGCATACAGGCCAGGGCCGCGCAGGTTCGCGACCGCGAAGCGGCCATCGGCCAGCGCCGCGGTATGCAGCGCAGTGAATGCGTCTTCCGGCGCCTTGTCGAACTCCCGATAGTTGCGGAACCGGATGGTGTAGCCCGACTGCTGCGTCAGCCGGGCCGCGAACTGGTCATTGAGCACATCCGCGACCATGACCTGCACGCCAGCCTGGGCCGCGGATGCGAAATCGGGAACGACCACGGCTCCAAGGAAGGCGTGTTGTTCGCCAGCGGGCGCGGCGAGAAAGCGCTCGCCCTGCTCGCGCGCCACGGCCAGCAGCGCCGGCCAGGGTGCGGGCGCGCCGACAGCTCCCAGCAGCTGTCCGTCTTCGAACACCGCGCAGGCATCGACCTGCGCTGTGCCACAGAAGCGCTGCAGAAAAGGACCCAGGTTCGCGAAATCGCGTTCGATCAGAAGGCGCCGCAATGTGGGCCGCTCGGACAGCACGCGCGCGAAGGTCAGCGTGTCTTCGCCAATGCTGGCGAGCTCCCCCCGGGCATCGGCCCCGGCAAGCTGCACGGCCACCCGCTGCTGATTGTCAGCCAGGCGCCCGAGCAACCCCACCGCAAACCATGACATTCCCGCGGCGACCAGCACGACGATGGAGACATTGATCGCCGCCAGCCACCAGCCGAGGGTATTGCGCTTCATCGCCGCCGGTATCCCGTGCGCCACTCGACCAGCGACTTGATGAGCAGCGTCACCACGGCCAGCAGCGACAGCAGCGAGGCCACGGCGAACGCGCCGACGAAGTTGTATTCCTGATAGAGGATCTCAATGTGCAGCGGCATCGTATTGGTGAGGCCGCGGATGTGGCCGGAAACCACGGACACGGCCCCGAATTCACCCATTGCGCGGGCGTTGCACAATATTACTCCGTACAGCAGCCCCCAGCGGATGCGCGGCAGCGTCACGTGGAAAAAAGTGAACCAGCCGCCTGCGCCCAGGGTGATGGCCGCTTCTTCCTCATCATCGCCCTGCTGCTGCATCAGCGGAATGAGCTCGCGGGCGACATAGGGGAAGGTCACGAACATGGTGGCGAGCACGATGCCGGGCAGGGCGAAGATGATGCTGATGTCGTGCTCCATCAGCCAGGCGCCGAACCAGCCCTGGAGGCCGAACAGCAGCACATAGACCAGGCCCGAGACCACGGGCGACACGGCCAGCGGCAGGTCGATCAGCGTGATCAGCAGGCTCTTGCCCGGGAACTCGAACTTGGCGATGCACCAGGCCGCGCAGATGCCGAACACCGTGTTGAGTGGCACCACGATGGCCGCGGTCAGCAGCGTCAGCCGGATCGCGGCGCCGGTGTCCGAATCGGCGAAGCTCGCGAACCAGGCCTGCACACCCTCAGAGAAGGCGGTCGCGAACACCACCGCCAGCGGCGCGAACAGCAGCGCCGACAGGAATGCCAGCGAGAGGGTGATGAGCAGTGCGCGCACCATCAGCGTCTCGCGGCCACCAGGCGCCGCCGGCCCCAGGCCTGCAGCAGGTTGATCGACAGCAGCATCAGAAACGAGATCGCCAGCATCACGCAGCCCAGCGCGGCGGCGGCCGCATAGTCGTATTCCTCCAGGCGGATCACGATGAGCAGCGGCGTGATCTCGGTCAGACCCGGCATGTTACCGGCGATGAATATCACCGAGCCGTACTCACCCACGCCGCGCGCAAACGCCAGCGCGAACCCGGTGAGCAGCGCCGGCAGCACGGCGGGCAGGATGACGCGCCGGAAGGCATGAAAGGGGCCCGCGCCCAGCGTCTCGGCGGCTTCCTCCACGTCTTTCGACAGCTCCTGCAGCGCGGGCTGCACGGTGCGGACGACGAAGGGCAGGCCGATCAGGGTGAGCGCCAGCGTGATGCCCAGCGGCGTGTAGGCCACCTTGATGCCGAGCTTTTCCAGATGCTCGCCGATCCAGCCGTTGGCCGAGAACACCGCCGTGAGGGCGATGCCCGATACGGCGGTCGGCAGCGCGAAGGGCATGTCGATGATGGCATCGACGATGCGCCGCCCGGGAAAACGGTAGCGCACCAGCGTCCACGCGATGACGAAGCCGAACACCAGATTGATGGCCGCGGCCAGCATCGAGGTACCGAAGCTCAGGCGATAGGACGCCAGCGCGCGCGGATCGGTGACCACCTCGACGAATCGCGCCAGGTCCATGCTGGCGCCACGCATCACCAGCGCCGTGAGCGGCAGCAGCACGATGGCGCAGAGAAAGAAGGCCGTGAAACCGAAGGTGATGCCGAAACCCGGCAGCACCGAGTGGGAACGTCGCGGTGTCACGGCGTGGCGCTCCGGTACACCAGCAGCACCGGCGAGGGACGCTCGCTCTCGATGAATGCCGCGAGTTCACCAGCCACGTCCGTGGCGCGCGTGACGCCGAGCACCAGCATGGGCGCCGGCAATGCGGCGATGTAGTCGGCAATGGGCGCAATGCCCTCGCCAGCCACGAGCTCGGTGCGCATCTCCAGGCCATGAGTGGCGCGCGCCTCCGAACGCGCATCCAGCAGTCGGCGCAACGTCGCGCCGCGCGCGCTGTCGCGCCGCCCCTCAGGCGCGGCGGCGAGGCAGATGGCTTCGGCGGAAAGCTGGCGCAGCAGGCTCGCGCCGACGGCCAGGGTTGCGCCGCGCACACCATCGCCGTGCCAGCAGATGCCCACCTGTGCCGGCACGGCATCCGATGGCGGCAGCACCAGCACCTCGTTGGCGCCCGTGGCCAGCATGTGCGCGGCGCGCCGGGCCGCGCCGGCGCCTCCTGCGATCACCGCCACACCGGCCTCGGGCGCACGATGGTCGGACGCCATCTGCTGCACCAGTACGCGGGTCTTCATGCTGGCAACCAGCTGCTCGAGCAGCGGATGGGAGAGCAATTCCTGCTCCCGGGCCGAATCCTCGACACAGACGACGAAGCTCGACAACGGCGTGGGCAGCACATGCAGGTGGCGCGCGCCGATTACCACGGCATCGCCGGCCTGCAACGGCAGCGTGCGCCGCTCCGGCTGGGTGCGCACGACTTCCAGGCGCGCCTCGCCGCTGCCGCTGGCGCCGACGCTGGTACCAACGCCGACCAGACGCGACGCCTCGACTTCCTCCGGCAACGTCAGACGCAGCCGCTCCAGCGTACCGGTGAACAACACTTCCTCGACCACGGCGCGCGCGATATAGCCCGAAGTCAGCAAACGCCGGTCGCGGGCAATCTCCAGCTCCTCGGGTCGCATCACGACCACGACCTCGTGTTCACGCCCCTGCGGCAACCGATGGTGTATGTCAGTCGCGATGGCCGAATCACCGAAGCGGATGGCATCCGGCCCCTGACGCGCGAGCATCAGGTTCGCGGCGCCGAGGAAAGTGGCGACGAAGCGGGTAGCCGGCCGCGCGTACAGATCCCGCGGGCGGCCCACTTCGAGCAGGCGCCCCAGATTCATCACACCGATGCGGTCGGCGAGCGCGAAGGCTTCCTCCTGATCATGGGTGACCAGCACCGTCGTGATGCCCAGTTCACGCTGCACCGTGCGTATGGTGCGGCGCAGCTCCTCGCGGATCTTGGCGTCCAGCGCGCCGAATGGCTCGTCGAGCAGCAGCACCTGCGGCTTGTGCGCCAGTGCGCGCGCCACGGCGACACGCTGCTGCTGGCCGCCGGACAGCTGTGCGGGCAGGCGCTCATCCATGCCCTCCAGCGCCACCAGGCGCAGCAGTTCCTTGCGCCTTGCGCGCCGTTCGGCGGCCTTCATACGCCGCACGCGCAATGCGAATTCGATGTTCTCCGCCACGCTCATGTGGCGGAACAACGCGTAGTTCTGGAACACCAGCCCGACGCCACGGTCGCGCGCGCCAGTGTGCGTCACGTCATTGCCGTGCAGGGCGATCTGTCCGTGATCGATGGGCGCAAGACCGGCTATGGCGCGCAGCAGCGTGCTCTTGCCGCTGCCGCTGGGCCCCAGCAGCACGAAGAACTCGCCTTCGGAAACCTCCAGCGAGACATCGTTGACGACCGGGTGGTCCTGGTACCGCTTGGTGACCTGATCCAGTGAAATAGACATGCGGCCGGATGCTAGCAACCGGCCGGTCGCAGCCTGGTAGGCTGCCGGTTACAAAGCGGTTATCAGGAGCCCGTGCGCTGCGCCTGATCGAGGATCCGCAGCAAATTCCCGCCCCACAGCTTGGCCAGATCGCTCCGGCTGTAGCCTTCCTTCAGCAAACGCTCGGTGATGCGCGGGTACTGCGTTGCGTCCTGCAACCCGTCGACGCCGCCGCCGCCGTCGAAGTCGATGCCGATCCCTACATGGTTGATACCCACCACGCGTATCACGTGCAGCAGGTGGTCCATGAACTGGTCGAAGGTCGCCGGAGTGACCGGCCAGCGCTGGTTCACTTCGGCCAGCTTGCGCACCGTGTCGCGCCGTACGTCCAGCGTGCGCTGGGTGGCCGCTTCGCGCCTGATCTGCGCGATTGCAGCGGCACGTTCGGGATTCGCCGGCCGCGCCACGAGGTAGTCGGGGAAGGCCGCCACCTGGATCACGCCACCGCGCTCGGCAACACGCCGCAGACGCACATCGTCCACATTGCGCTGATGAGAGAACACATCCTTGGCGCCCGAATGCGACAGCACGATGGGCTTGCTCGACAGGGCAAGGATGTCGTCCAGCGTCGCATCGGAAGCGTGCGAGCCATCGATCAGCATGCCGATGCGGTTCGCTTCCCGCACCCACTGGCGGCCCAGCTCGGTCAGGCCCGGCTCGGCCGTGGGCCGCACATCGGTGCTGGAAGTCGCCAGATCATTGTGCTGGGTGTGCACCGGGCCGGCCATGCGGACGCCGCGTGCATGGAATTCCATGAGACGCTCCGGCCGCAGCCCCACTGGATACCCGTTCTCCATGCTCAGGAATGCGAAGCTCTTGCCCTGCGCCGTGGCGCGACGGGCATCGGCGGCGGTGTGGACCACTTCGACGCGTCCGGGATACTGCGCAAACATGGCGTGGATTTCGTCCAGACGCCTGTGGGCTGCCACCCTGGCTGCCTCGCGGCCCTCGTCGGTGAGCGGCCCCTGGGGAATGAAGGTCACGAAGAAGCCGCCATCGAGCCCGCCTTCGATCATGCGCGGCAGGTCGATCTGGGTTCCGTCCTCGGAATATTCGTGACGGTCACCGAATTCCCAGCCCTCGATGCCGAAGAAGGTCGGCGTATCGAGGTGCGTATCGAGCGTCAGCAGGGACTCGTGCAGACGGGAGGGTGAGGTCGCGCAGCCGGCCAGCAGGGCTGAGCACAACAGCACGGGAGCACAGAGAACGGGGAGTTTACGCATAGTGCATGCATCATCCCCCAGATGGCTACGGAACGGTAGTTTCAGAGGCCGCGTCCGTGGTGCGCCAGCTTCCGAGCAGGCGCCGCCGCCGCGTGCGGGCGATATCCATGAGCATGCGGCCCGCCCAGCGATAGACATTGTTCTCGGCCACGGTGTGACGCATGAGCCGCATGCGTTGTCGGCGCTCTTCCCGGCCCATCTCCATGGCGGCAACCATGGCGCGCGCGGTTTCGGCGATGTCGTAGGGGTTCACGATCAGGGCCTCCGGCATCTCGCGCGACGCACCTGCGAAGCTGGAGAGGATCAGCACCCCGTCCTCGTCATCACGCGAGGCCACGTATTCCTTCGCCACCAGATTCATGCCGTCGTGCAAGCTGTTGACGAGCAGGAAGTCCGCCGCCCGGTACAGCTCGAAGACCTCGGCCGGCTCATGATGCTTCGCAATGAGCACGATGGGCCGCCAGTCGCCGCTGGCGAAACGGGCATTGACGCGCTCCACCTCGGCCAGCGTCTGTTCCTGCAATGCCCGGTAGGCGGGCAGCTTGCTGCGCGAAGGCGCCGCGATCTGCAGGAATGTCATGCGGGTACGCAACGCCGCATGTTGTTCCATCAGGAACTCGATGGCCTGTACCCGCTCGATGATGCCCTTGGTGAAGTCCCAACGCTCCACGCCGAGGCCGAGACATACGTCCCGCGGAATGGACAGACGCTCGCCCACTCTTCGCCGCGCCTCCGGCGCGGGCGGTGTGCTCCCCACCCACCGCGGCGGCCATTCGATGGAAATCGGATAGGCGAAGACACGACACTCGTGCCCCTGTATCGCAACCACCATCCGCTCATGGTCGATCTGGCACTCCATGTAGCGATCGACGGTTTCCAGAAAGTTTCGGCAGTGCTGCAATGTATGAAACCCGAGGATGTCGGCCTGCAACAGATGCGCAAGCAGTTCCTTCTTCCACGGACAGACGCCGAAGGTCTCTGAATTGGGCCACGGGATGTGCCAGAACAGGGCGATGGTCGCCTTCACGCGGTGCTCGCGGATCAGCCTGGGCAGCAGCGCGAAATGGAAATCCTGCACCAGCACCACGGTCTCGCGGTCTGCGGCTTCCCGCGCCACGGCATCGGCGAACTTCCGGTTCACCGCCACATAGGCCCGCCAGTCGCGCTCGCGGAACGCAGGCCGCACGTACGCAAGATGGCACAGCGGCCACAGGCCCTCGTTGGAGAAGCCATAGTAATGGCCCTGCTCCTCTTCCTCGGAAAGCCACACGCGACGCAGCGCATACGCCGGATCCTCGGGCGGCACGCGGACACGATCCGACTCATCCACCACCTGCCGATCCGCGGCGCCGCTGCCATGGGCTATCCAAGTGCCGGCGCAGGCGCGCATCACCGGTTCCACGGCCGTTACCATGCCGCTGGCGGGCAGCTGCACCATGATGCGTCCATCCGCATCGAAATTGTGCATGTAGGGTTCGCGGTTCGACACCACCAGCATGGAGCAATCCGGAAGGTGATCGTGCACCACCCTCTGCAGCGCCTGCTGCGTCCAGTTCTCCTGGTACTCGATCTCCTGGCGTTGCCGCTCTTCGAGCTCCTTCAGGAGCTCGCGCACACGGGCAAGAACGGGCGCCGAGGAGCGCGAGGACGCCGCATCGTCAAGGAAGCGCCGGTTGCGCAGATCCCCGAGCAGCAGCCCCAGCCAGCGATACAGCAACAATCTGAAGCCAATGCCGGCCAGCACCGCAAGCGCGCCCAGGCCGACAACCAGCGCGGCCAGCACGAAGGTACGCGCGCGCGTCTGCCGGCGATCGATGTAGCTCAGGTCATGCACCAGCAGCAGACGATAGGCCGGACCATCCCCCGCGCGGAGCGCAAAGGCGAAGATGCCTGCAAGCCCCGTCGCTGCGCGGACGTCGAAGCGGTCGCTGTCAGGCTCGATTCCGTGCTGCGCGCAGTTCACGGCGCCTGGCACGGCAGAGGTGTGGGCGATATCCGCGCCAGCAGGCCCACAGATTACAGCGCCGAGAAGACGGGCTTCACTGGTGATGCGATTCAGGTACGCGTGCAACCGCCCGGAATCACCCTGCTCCAGCAGCTCCGAGAGTGGTTCCTCGATGGACGCCATCACTGCGTTGGCGCGGAGCTGCGCATCCGAGCGGAACCAGTCGGCAAGCATGCGATCGATGTAGGGAACGCCGACGAAGGCCACCATGACAATGGCCGCAAACGCAGGCAGTGCGTAGCGCAGCAGCAGACGACGAATCAGAGGACCGTAGCTCTCGTCCTTTGCACCGCGCCGCATGGCAATCAAGGAAGTGGGCATCCGCCGCTCAGTGCAGCGGCAACTCCACGTCCTGGAATACGGCATCGGTCTCCGCCTGATTGGCGGTGGAGCGCGCCCTGTCGATCAACCTGCGATTCAGATGCGGCGCCAGCATGCCGATGAAGTCGTATACATAGCTGCGCAGCAGCGCCGAGCGATCGAAGCCCACCCAGGTGACATGCATCGGGAACAGGTGTGAGGCCTCGATGCGCACCAGATCATCGTCCTGCTGCGGATCGATGGCCATGTTCGCGATGATGCCGACTCCTATGCCCAGCCGCACATAGGTCTTGATCACATCGGCGTCGCGTGCCGCCAGCGCGATGTTGGGGCGTATGTCGCATGCCGCGAAGGCATCGGTCAGCGAGGACGGCCCCGTGAAACTGAACACGTAACTCACGATGGGGTGTGCGCCCAGTTCCTTCAGGGTGAGGTGCCGGGATTGCGTCAGCGGATGATCGTGCGGGACGATCACCTGCCGGTACCAGCGGTAGCATGGCAGCAACACGAACTTCTGGAACAGGGAGCCCGATCCCGTGGCGATGGCAAGATCGATACGGCCATTCTGCGCCATCTCGGCAATCTGCTCGGACGTGCCTTGCAGCAGGTTGAACTGCACTTTCGGATAGCGTTCGCGGAAGGCCTTGATGATGGGCGGCAGCACGTAGCGCGCCTGTGTGTGAGTGGTTCCGATCGACAGCGTCCCGGCGCTCTCATCCTTGAACTCGGTGGAAATTCCCTTGATGTTCTGGATTTCGCGCAGGATGCGCATCGAGCACTCGATCACGCGCTCACCGGGCCCGGTTACTCGGGCTAGGGCGCGTCCGCGCCGCTCGAAAATGCTGAAGCCGAGCTCCTGCTCGAGCTGCCGCAACTGCTTGCTCACCGCCGGCTGGGTGGTAAAGAGCCGGGATGCCGCCGTGGTGATGTTCAGATCGCTCTGGACAACTGTGGCGAGGAATCGCAGTTGCTGAAGTTTCATGCAACAAGATTCACATGCCGCATGCAGCTCGAACAATGACGCCAGCGCATGTGATTAGAACGTGCGCAAATGCCTTCCTATAACCTCCAGGTCGCATTCGGGGCAGTTCGTTACCGCGCCGTGACCATGTGCGCACCGCTATCCGACCAGCGTGACTTCACCGGCCCTATCGCGTCTGCGCTCCACCAGGCAATGGAGCCGCCTCATCGCCCGGCCCGCCGGCGCCGGAAGAGCCGATGGAGAACACGCGCCCGCCGGGCAGGGTAATGCGCTGTGCATCGATCACCCGCTTGCCGCTGCGCGCGAGATAGCCGTCCACGACCAGTGTGTCGCCGACTTTCACATCCGACTTGTTGAAGCCGCGACGCGACAGGGATCCTGGCCCTGCGCCTTCGCAGATCCAGCTCGTCGTTTCACCGTTCCGGCCCTTCACTTCCAGGTGAAAGGAAGCATGCGGGTTGGTCCACTCCACCTTGCTGAGAGTGCCGACCAGACGTATCGGCTTGGTGGCGTCGTACATGGCGGCAAAGGAATGATGCGCCCGCGACTCCGGGATGCCGATGACGAATGCCGACGCCAGAACGGCGGCGGCGATGAGCGGACGAATCGGGAGCATCGTTATCCTCGAGCAGAAGGCAGCATGAATGGAGATCGATGCTAGGACATCGCATTCCCGGGCCACAAATTCCGATGTGGCATGAGGACATTGCCACATTGCCTAATGAGCCCGGCGGGGCACACCTACCATGCTCCATTCCATGCCTCTCCATCCAGGAATACTCTAGATGCACCATGTGTCGTTCCGAATGACGATGACAGCGGCCGCTGTTGCAGCCGCCGTGCTGTCACTGTCGGCCTGCGCGAAGCCCTCCATCAACACTACAGCCCTCCCTTCGGCCGAGTCCGTACTGCTGGGCAAGCCCTACAGCGGCGCAGAGAAACCGGCGCCACGTGACCAGGAAGGCAAGCCTCTGTTCACGGGCTACTGGAAACTGTTGCGGGAAGATGGCAAGCCGGACGGCAATCTCGGCAAGGACCAGCCTGGATTCACTCTGCCCTATACGGACCAGGGCAAGGCCGCGCTCCACCACAACCTGACAGGCACCATTGATCCCGAAGCCCGTTGCCTGATCACCGGAATTCCGCGGTTGCTGACCGGCGTGCTGCCGTTCGAGATCCTGCACACACCAAAACGCCTGGGAATCTTCTTCTATCTCAGCTGGCACCGCTGGGTATGGCTGGACGGCCGCGGCACGGAAGAAGATCCCGATCCCCGCTACCTTGGCAATGCCGCCGGCCGCTGGGAGGGCGACACGCTGGTAGTGGAATCCAACGGTTTCAAGGACAGCGCGGACGGGAAATTCTGGCTCGACGACAACGGCAATCCGCAAAGCAGCCAGGCTCGCATCATCGAGCGCTGGACACGGCCGGATTTCCATCATCTCCAGCTCGAGCTGACCTACACGGACCCGGTCTATTACTCCCAACCCGTCACTTATACCCGCAGCTGGGTCATCGGCGAGCCGGGAGAGACACTGGAAGAGTTCTCCTGCGAATGGAACACACCGTGGGTGCTCACCCATCTGGAGCCCGGCCCCGGCGCAATCGGCGCTGACGGCAACCGTGGATTCGGACCCGGGGGCCAGATTGTTCCTGACCTTCCCCTGGGCTCCGTGGATTCGGCTCGTGGCACTGGCTACTGGCTGTATCGCAAGAACAAGCCTAAACCCTCGGATCCTCCTTCAGGCAATGCCCGGTAAATAATCATGCGAAACTTCAATGCCATCGGGAGCGCCGTCGCTCTCGCGATCATCGGCGCAGTGACCTTGCTGCCCCGGAACACCTCGAACGCCGCCGCGCCAGCTGCCGCATCCGGCGCCGAAGAGCAGACCTCCTCGCTCATGCGCGGCCAGCCTTACGAAGGGCCGGTCGTCGATGCGCCGCGTGGCGCTGACGGCAAACCGTTGTTCACCGGCTTCTGGAGGCCGGTGCGCGAGCCGGGCAAACCTGGCGGAAACCTGGGCAAGGACCAGCCCGGATTCCAGCTGCCCTTCACCGAGACGGGAAAGCGGGCGGTGCTCTATTCGCAGAACCATACTGTCGATCCAGAAGCCTTGTGCATACTCGGAGGCATACCCCGTCACAACGGCAGCGGACTGCCATTCGAAGTGCTGCACACGCCGCAGCGCATTGCCTTCACCTACAACTACAACACCAGCCGTCGCATATCCATTGGCGACCAGCTCCGCATCAATCCGGATGCGCCGCCGCGCTACTTCGGCAACGCCGTTGCGCGCTGGGAAGGCGATACGCTGATCATCGAGACCAGCGGGCTTCACGACAGCTCCCACGACAAGATATGGCTGGACGAGAATGGCAATCCCACCAGCAACCAGACCCGCGTGATCGAACGCTGGACACGTCCTGATCTCCACCACTTCCGGCTGGAGATGACCGTCACCGATCCGAAGTACTACGCCGTCCCCATCCAGTTCAACCGGACATGGACGCTGTCACCCGAAGGCGCCGGTCAGCAGGAATACGCCTGCAACGAGAGCAATCTGGCAGCCGACAACATCGGTCCCGGCGCCGGCGTGATCGGCCCGGACGGCAATCGTGGCTACGGCGATCCGGAGCCACTGCCCAGCGCACCGCCGGGACCCGACGCTTACGGCCTGTAGCAGCCAACGAAAATGTCCGGCTGACCTCTCGAGGCCAGCCGGACATCCGTAATACCCGCAATCTTCGTATCCGCTAGAAGCGGTACTCGGCCTTGAGGGACACGAATCCACCTTCCGGGCCCACACCGCCGTTGTTGCCGTAGGAGTAGAGCTGATGGGCAGCCAGCAGCGGCTCCGGCGTGCGCGTCGGCTTCGCCTCGAAGATGTTGTTGCCCGCCAGTGTGAAGCGCAGCGCGTCGGTCGCCTGGAAGCCGATGTTCACATCCGTGGTCCAGAGGTCCCCGATGTTGTAGTCGATGGTGGATATGCCTGCCCATGGCCCGGTGGTCGGCGGAACGTTCACCGTTCCGGAGCGGGCGAGACTGCCCCAGAAAGTCTGGCGGAGGGCGGCATCGAAACGCCCCTGCGTCCAGTGCAGGCCCAGCACATGCCGCTGCTTCGGCACGGAGTTGCGCAGGTTGATGGCATCTCCCGCACTCAGCAGTGTGATGCCCCACTGCGCAAGGACCGGAGCGGCATCGGCAATCCGCGTGAGTTCCAGCTGGTTGAGGTTCGCGGCATAGGACGCCGCGAGCGAACCACCCCAGGGCAACGTGAAACGCTTGTCCAGCGTCACCTCCAGGCCGCGCGTGCGCGTGTCGGATGAGTTGACCAGATAGCTGATGCCGTCGCCGCGCAGGATCACGCCATTGGTGAGCTGCTCGGAAAGCGACGGCGACGGCGCCGCGGGTCCGAGCGGGCGCGCCGCCGTGTTGAAGTTGCCGATCTGGGTGATCCGGTCGCTGATCTCGATCTGGTAGGCATCCACCGCAAGCGTCCAGCCCTCGAAGGGCTTCAGGACGAATCCCAGGCTGTAGTTCACCGACGTTTCGGGCTGCAGCGGCTTCGCGCCCAGCGCCAGGGCTTCCGGCGAGGTCACGGCCAGCGTGTAGTTGGTGCTGGTGTTTGCGTTGCCGACAGCACGATAGGACAGGGCAGCCAGCGCGGGCGCATGGAATCCCGTGCTGACGGTGCCGCGCAGCGCGAAACGCGGAGCGAAGTCGTAGCGGCTCGATACACGCCAGGTGGCGTGTGATCCGAAATCGGAGAAGTCTTCACCACGGACGGCAAGATCCAGCGCCCATTTCTCGGCCGGCTGCAGGCTCAGACCCGCGTACAGCGACAGCGCGCCGCGATGGATATCCTGCACCGCGGCCGGACTGTAGCCCGGGAGCGCCTGCGACACCGCGAGCGAATTGCCCAGCGGTGTGCCGGCGCGCGGCCCATCCAGCACCGGCTGGCCGCCGTGCGTATAGGATTCCGGATCACCGGCCCCCTGCTGATAATTCTCGCGGCGGTATTCCAGCCCCACTGACAGGCCCGCGGGAATGGAGAACAGGCTCGCTTCACGCTTCAGGTCGAGATTGCTCGTCCAGGCAGAGTAGCGATGATCGCCGATGTAGAAATCCGTGGGGCTTTCGAGGCCATAGGTGGCGTTGATCGAGTTGTGAACGAACAGATCGATGGAATCCCTTCCGAACACCGAGCTCAGGTCCCATTGCCAGCCCGCCAGACCATCGCCACGGACACCTGCCAGGACCGACCAGTCGGTTTCCTCGATCGCCTCCACCGGCGTGAAGCCGTCGGGATAGATGGCACGGACATTCTCATCCCGATTGGGAGTGCGGAAGTTCTGCGGCGCCTGCGAACTGCGGTCCGCGAAACTCAGGAAACTGTAGACCTCGGCTGTGTTTCCCACGGGCAAGCCGAAATCCGCCGTGACCGACGCCAGCCTGAACGGCGCCTTGCCCAGATTCTTCCATGCATGATTGTCGCGCGTGGCTTCCCGGGGATTTGGCACGGCATTGGCGGGAAGGGAGGGGTTGGAGCTCAGCGTTCCGGCCGGCGTGACCTCCTGTCCAGTGATGGTGCTGATCGGAAAATAGAACAGCAGATTCGGATTCACCGGGCTGTTGCGGATCACGATCTTCTGGTCATCGTACTGCCCGGAGATGCGCAGGTGCCCCTCATCGCCTATGCGGAAACCATGGCTGACCTGCGCAACCGTCGTGTCTCCATCTCCCGCGAAGAAGCGGCCGCGCCGCAGCGAGGCGGAGGTTCCTTCCGCGGCGTCATCGGTGATGATGTTGATCACACCCGCGATCGCGTCGGAGCCATAGATGGCCGATGCGCCATCGCGCAGCACCTCGACGCGCTTGATGGCGCTGTTCGATATCGTCGACAGATCCACCGGCGCGGTGGCGCTGAAGCCACCGGCTCCGAGAAAGGCCGTGGAGTGGCGGCGCTTGCCGTTCACGAGCACCAGCGTGTGGCCAGGATTCTGGCCGCGCAACTGGCCCGCGCGGACCATGCTGCCCACGTTGGGAGTGGGTACATTGGGGACGAAGAACGACGGCAGGCTGGTCTGCAGTTGCTCGAGCACGTTGGCCCGACTGGCCTGCTCCAGGGCTACTGCGCTGATCACGTCGATGGGCGCCACGGCATCTTCCACCGTGCGGTTGGCCGCGCGGGTGCCGGTCACCACCACTTCTCCCAGAGCGGCGGCCGGCGCCGTTTCCCGGCTGTCCTGTGCGTGCACCTGCGCGATGGCCGCCATCAGCAGAACGCCCGCGACCGCCATCGCCACGCGCCGTTCGCCGGATATATCCCTTCTCGAATGCATGATCACTCCGTCCCAGATTCCCCGAAATTCGGGACGAAGATAAATAGCATTCACTTTCGGGCCGGGATCACCTCCAACACATGATCTTTCAGCGCCATCACATGCCGCGACGGAATACGCTCCGGAGTTTCAGGCATACCCACATAGCCATCCGTCATGTATCTGCATCAACGGACACATGCAAATGCGAATGACTCGTACGCGCAGGCCAAAAATATTTCTTCGCAATCATCACTGCCGTGACAGTGCAGTGACAGGGTCATGACAACATCTCGATCAAGGAGAAAGTTTTTTCCCTGAAGGTGACTGTCATGAGAACGAGCTTGTCTGTTTCTTTCCTCGCAGCTCTCGCAATGGGCGCTGCGGCCTCGGCACACGCGGACGCAGGCGACCTGGTGGTGCGCGGCCGCGCGGTGTACCTGGATTTCGACAACGGCCAGAATTCACTGCCGGTTCTGGTCGAGGCCAAGAGCCGCGCGATTCCCGAAGTGGACTTCACGTACTACTTCACCGATCGCTGGGCGGCGGAGATCATCCTGACTTATCCGCAGTCGGTGGATATCGATGTGGCCGGCGCGCATGCCGGCGGCGTCAAGGCGCTGCCGCCGACACTGCTCGCCCAGTACCACTTCACCGGCCTGGGCGCCTTCAAGCCCTATGTGGGCGCGGGCCTCAACCTCACGCTGTTCTTCAGCCGTGACAATGTGCTGGGTGGGGCAGCGAAGGTGGACAGCTCCAGCACGGGCTTCGCGCTGCAGGCCGGCTTCGACTATGCGCTGTCGGATCGCTGGTCGCTCAACGCGGATCTGAAGTACATCCAGATCAGCACCGGCGTGACGGTCGGTGGCTCGAAGATCGGCACGCTCGATCTGAACCCCACCGGGGTCAGCATCGGCTTCGGCTACAAGCTGAACTGATGTCCGGGTTCGCGCGGCCTTCTTATATAGAGGCCGCGCGAAAACCCGCCGGGCTCACATCGTCGTGATCTGCACCGTCTCCTGCAGCGGCAGGGCGTTGACGAGGAAGCGACCCCAGGGCGCGCGCGCCGTGATGTCGGCCAGACGCTCGCGGATCGCGCCCATCAGCAACGGCAGGCCATTGGTGAGGATGAACTTCTCCGCCGCCTCGCCCTCCAGCGGCGTGCCGCCGATGGTCACGATGGCATAGGCCTCGATGACGAAGTGATAGGGCGGGTTGCGGCTCTTTTCATCGTCGCTGCCCACGGAAACCGCCAGGGCGTATTTGCCGGGCTGGTTTTCGAGCTTCTGCACCTGCCGGCCGAACTTGAGCAGGGTGCCCGCCCGCTCTCCCTGGACGGCATGATTGTTCTGCGAGCGCACTTCCTGCGTCGGGTAGAAAATCTCTTCGATCAGCAGCGTGGATGGTTCGGACATGTGGTTCTCCAATGAAGGCGCGGGAGTGTAACCCCCACGCCCGCGGAGCGCACCGGCCGCCGGCCCCGGGGGGCGTCTCCGCGATCAGCCCTGCCGGGCTGTTTCGATCGCCGCGATGTCGATCTTGCCCATGGTCATCATCGCCGCGAACACGCGCTTGCGAGTGGCAGGGTCCGGGTCGGCCATGCCTTCGGTGAGCGCTACCGGCGTGATCTGCCACGAAAGGCCCCATCTGTCCTTGCACCAGCCGCAGGCGCTCTCCTTGCCGCCATTGCCGACGATGGCGTTCCAGTAGCGATCGGTCTCGGCCTGGTCGGCCGTCGCTACCTGGAACGAGAATGCCTCGCTCTGCCTGAACACTGGCCCGCCATTGAGGCCGATGCAGGGAATGCCCAGCACGGTGAAATCGACGGTGAGCACATCGCCTTCCTTGCCGCCCGGGTAATCACCGGGCGCGCGATGCACGGCGCGTACCGCACTGTCGGGGAAAGTCTGCGCGTAGAAGCGCGCGGCTCCCTCGGCGTCGTGGTCGAACCAGAGGCAGATGGTGTTCCTGGGTATTGTGGAAGTCATGATCATTCTCC
The DNA here is from genome assembly GCA_963205255.1 of Pseudomonadota bacterium. Lineage (GTDB taxonomy): Bacteria > Pseudomonadota > Gammaproteobacteria > Steroidobacterales > Steroidobacteraceae > ZC4RG30. The sequence goes on along the minus strand of CAUJIK010000063.1, from coordinate 55,476 downwards.
CAATGGACCGGCCATGCCGAACATCACGCCCTGCGGATCAGCGGCGGGCCCCACCGCCTGACCGGCGCCGCTCGACCTTCACCCACTCCTCCACCTCACGCCAGCTCTCCGCCGCCGGGCCCTTGAGGTGCCGATTGGTGGAGTTGCGCATCACGATCACCTTCCTGCCGGCCTTCCTGAGCAACTGGATGTTGCCTGGGGAGTCCTCGACATAGACATGGGCATCCACCGAGGACTTGGCCGCCATGAAGCACAGGTCCCAGTAGGGGATGCCGTTCTTCTCGAGCCATTCGACGGTCTGGTTCACCGCCTGGCGATGAAACCAGGGGATGTACAGCCGGTGCGTGATGATGCGGATCCGGACGCCCTGACGTGAAAGCCGGCGCAGCGAAGCCGCTGCGCCGTTGATCACCAGCAATGTTTCGAACAGGCGCCGTTCCTTGAGCGCGTAGCGGTGCAGATCGTCGTAGCCGCGCTTGCCGCCCAGCTTCCATTCCGCGAAGCCGTAGCTGACTTCATCCGGCAGGGATTCCACCGGAACACCGCGCCATTCGGCGGCTATCGGCTTGAGGCCGGCGATGAAGTCCGCGACCACGCCATCCAGATCGACACCGAAAACGAACTCTCTGCTCATTCATGCATTATCGGCGAATCGCACCTCCAGGTTGGGTTGTCGTTGCGCCACGGTCCCGGCTGCGCGTCCTATTTGCCGGCATCACGCACGGCGTCGGCGCGGTTCTCCAGTGCATCGGCAGCCTGTTCGCCCGACCTGCGCACCGCATCCGCCTGCCCATCCAGCACCTGCTCCGCGGCCGAGTCCCGGCCATCGACGCGCGTATCCAGCCGGTCACCCTGCTGCTCCAGGGCATCGGCACTGGCCTCGCTCTGCGAGCGCACGGCGTCGGCCCGATCCTCCAGTGCGTCCGCCTGGCGCTCGGCGTTCCTCTCCTGGGGTGAATCGCACGCGGCCAGACCCATGCCAAGCAGGGCCGCGACCATCAATGTGGATATGTGTCTGTGGTTCATGACTGTTTCGACTCCTTGTTGCCATCCAGTTCTTTCGAGCCCGTCTGCGTCTTCTGGTCCGGATGCATCTGCTGACGGCTGCTGGCCGTCTTGGCGCGCCCCGGCGCGTCCTGCTGATAGTGATGCTTCCCATCGCCCTTCAAGCCCGGCCTGCGGGTGTCCGGCGTGGTGTTCTTTCTGGAGTGGATGTACACGCTTGTCTCCTGCTTGCACGACACGGAGAGCTTGGGAGAACGCGCCAGGAGTCGATGTCGGCGCCGGCCGGCAGCCCATGTCGGACAATGCCGGCGGGAGGCAAGCAGGAGCGTGACCGACGCCTGAGAAGACTTCCGATGTGAGGCCCGGCAAGCTCACCTCGTTTCCGCAGAGCGTGAAGCTCAAGCGCGGCGAGGACGTGTGGTTCTCGCGGGCCGTCTACAAGTCCCGCCGGCACCGCGACCAGGTGATGAAAAAGGTAATGGCCGATCCGCGTCTGTGGGAAGGCCTCGATCCGAAAGATCTGCCTTTCGACGGCAAACGCATGCTCCGAGACGGCTTCAAGGAACTGGTCTCTTCCTGATACGCTGGCCGGCATTCATGCGGGAGGTGCCATGACTACAGCTCTCTGGTGCGTTTTCATCGCGGGGCTTCTGCCCTATGTCGCGTCGGTGCTCTCCAAGGTCGGCGGGCAGGGGTTCGACAACAACAATCCACGCGCCTGGCTGGCGAAGCAGGAGGGCTTTCGTGCCCGGGCCAATGCCGCGCAGCAGAATGGCTTCGAGGCGTTTGCCTTCTTCGCCGTGGCGGTGCTGGTTGCGTACATGCTGCGCGGGCAGCAGGATCTGGTGGACACGCTCGCCATGGTGTTCATCGCGGCGCGCGTGGCCTATATCGCCCTGTATCTGGCGGGGCTGGGCTCGCTGCGCTCGCTGGTGTGGGCGGCCGGCATGGGTTGCACGGTGGCGATATTCATCGCGGCAACCATGCCGCGCTAGCTTTGCAACGGGCGCGTGTTGGTGCAGGCTGATGCGATGAACGCGCGGACTGTCTGCATCGCCGCCCTTGACCAGGGCACCACCAGCACGCGCTGCATACTCTTCGATGCACGCGGCGACATCCTGTCGCTGGCGCAGCGTGAGCATGGGCAGCACTATCCGCAGCCGGGATGGGTGGAGCACGACGCGGCGGAGATCTGGCGCAACACCTTCTCCGTGATCAGCGAGGCGCTGGCGCGTGCTTCGCTGACGGCGCGCAATGTCACGGCGCTCGGCATCACCAACCAGCGTGAGACCACGGTGCTGTGGAACCGCCACACCGGCGAGCCGGTGCATCGCGCGCTGGTGTGGCAGGACACGCGTGTGGAGCCGCGGGTGCAGGAGCTGATGCGGCAGGGCGTCGGCGAACGCGTGCGCGATCTCTCCGGGCTGCCTCCGGCGAGCTATTTCAGCGCGCTGAAGCTGCAATGGCTGCTCGATGAGGCGCCGGGCGCGCGCGCGGCGGCGGAACGCGGCGATCTGCTCTTCGGCACGATGGACAGCTGGCTGGTCTGGAATCTCACCGGCGGCGCGAAGGGCGGCCTGCATATCACCGACGTGACCAACGCCAGCCGCACGCAGCTGATGAATCTTGCCGCGCTGGACTGGGACCAGAGGCTGCTCGAGATCTTCCGTATTCCACGCGCGCTGCTGCCACGCATTGTCTCTTCCAGCGATCAGCTCGGCGAGATCCGCATGGAGCCGCTGGCGGGCGTGCCCATCGCCGGCATCCTGGGCGACCAGCAGGCGGCTCTGGTGGGCCAGTGCTGCTTCGCGCCGGGTGAAGCGAAGAACACCTATGGCACGGGCTGCTTCCTGCTGATGAACACCGGCGCGGCGCCGGTGCCGTCGTGCGCGGGATTGATCACGACGCTGGCCTACCGCTTCGGCGATGCGCCGCCCGCCTATGCGCTGGAAGGTTCCATCGCCATCACCGGCGCGCTGGTGCAGTGGCTGCGTGATGGACTGGAGATCATTTCATCCTCCGCCGACATCGAAGCGCTGGCGCGCGAGGTGCAGGACAACGGCGGTGTCTACTTCGTGCCCGCCTTCTCCGGCCTCTATGCGCCGCACTGGAATGCCGGTGCACGCGGCGCCGTGCTGGGGCTCACGCGCTATGCCACACGTGCGCACATCGCGCGCGCGGCGCTGGAAGCCACGGCCTTCCAGGTGCGCGAGGTGCTCGAATCCATGCAGCATGACGCGGGCACATTGCTGCCCCAGCTGCGCGTGGATGGCGGCATGGTGGCGAACGATCTGCTGATGCAGTTCCAGGCGGACATCCTGGATCGTGAAGTGGTGTGCCCGCATGTGACCGAGACCACGGCGCTGGGCGCGGCGTATGCGGCCGGGCTTGCAGTGGGTTACTGGCGGGATCTCGACGCGTTGCGCGCCAACTGGAGCGAGGCGCGTCGCTGGTTGCCGGCGATGGAGAGTTCCCGTCGGGAAGATCTCTATGCGCGGTGGCGCAAGGCCGTGGGGCGCACGCTGGACTGGCTTTGACGCCAGCGGCGCCCCGGATGTTCAGCGCGGCGCGGCAGCAGCCGGAGCGGCTTCGCCCTTGAAGCGGCCCACGTAGCCCGCCTTCTCCAATACCTTGCCGTTCATGGCCGCGAGCAACTCGGCGCGCGTGGCGCTGTCCGGCAGATCGAGCCTGGCGTTGAGCGCGTAGAACTCGAACACGTAGTGGTGATAGCGCGGACCTGGAGGAGCGCCGGGGCCGAGATGACCATTCTGGCCGCGGATGTTCTTGCCCTGGACCGAGCCCTCGGGCAGTTTGCCTTCGGCGATATGCGTGGTGTTGCCCGGGATGTTCCAGGCCGCCCAGTGCAGCACATCATCGACGTTGCCATTCAGAGCCACATCGACATCGTGAAAGATGATCGCGTAGCTGACGACCCCTTCGGGCGCGTTCGAGATGGTGAAGTCCGGCTGCACATTGTCGCCGCAGGCGGAGAACTTCGGCGGAACCACGGCGCCATCGGCAAAGGCCGTGCTCTCGATGAGCAGCGGCACCAGGCGCGGCGGGCCCTGCTGGGCCTGCGCCACAGCGCCGAACATGGAAACAGCGGCAAGCAGCGGCAAGCAGCGCCAGTGCCGCGGGAAACTTCAGTCGCCTGCAACCTCCTTATGGTCCCGCAAGGGGATCTGTCCTTTGCACAATGGCTCCATCATACTCGATGGAATTCGGTCCGGTTCAATGACGGAGTTGCCATGCGCATTGCCCAATCCTGCCGCCTCCTGGGTTGCCTTTCCCTGCTCGCACTCACGGCCTGCGCCACCACCGCGGTCGGACCCGCAGCGACTTCAACGGCATCCGCGGCGGACCCGGCCCGCGTCGAGGCCGAGACCCGGCGCATCAACGAATGGTTCGAGGCCCGTTTCGACGAACAGCTGCGCTTCAGCCCCATGGGGCTCACCTACCTGGGCCGCAAGGAGCTCTACGACCAGCTCGACGATTTCTCCATCGCGGCTGCGGAGCGGGAGCTGGCCTGGCAGAAGGCTTCGGTGGAGCAGATGCAGTCGCAGTTCGACTATTCGCTGCTGTCGTCGGAGGCGCAGCGTTCCTACGATGTGTGGAAGGATCAGTACGAGCGCGCCGCGGCTGGAGCGCCCTATCGCTTGCATGGCTATGTGTTCGAGCAGATGGGCGGCGCGCAGTCGGAGCTGCCCACCTTTCTGATCAGCTTCCATGAAGTGGCGACCGAGAGCGACGCACTGGCCTGGATATCTCGCGCCGGCCAGATTCCGCGCGCGCTGGACCAGCTGCTCACGCGCACCTATGAAGCGGCGAAGCTCGGCATCCGGCCGCCGCGGTTTGCCTACGAGGGTTCCATCGATCAGTCGCAGAAGGTGATCACAGGCGCGCCCTTCGACAGTGGCGCGGACTCACCCCTGTGGGCGGACCTGAAGAGCGATGTCGATGCATTGGTCGGTAAAGGTGTGATCAGCGCCGCGCGTGCGGAGGAGCTCAAGGCTCAGGGCCGCACAGTGCTCACCGATCAGGTCGGCCCCGCCTATCGTCGGCTCATCGCCTGGCTGCAATCGGACATGGGCAATGGCGGCGTGAACCCCACCGGCGTGAGCGCCACGCTGCCCGATGGCGTTGCCTTCTATCGTTATCGTCTCAGTGCGATGACCACGACCGCGATGACGGCGGATGAGGTCCACCAGACCGGACTGCGCGAAGTGAAGCGCCTGCGCGGCGAAATGGAAGTGCTGAAGAGGCGCACAGGCTTCAAGGGCAGCCTCGAGGACTTCTTCAAGTTCATCGATTCGGATCAGCGCTTCCGCTATCCCAACACGGATGCAGGCCGGCAGGCTTATCTGGATGACGCCACGGCGGCGATCGACAACATCAAGAAGGAGCTGCCGCATTACTTCGGCCTGCTGCCCAAGGCGGATCTGGTGGTGCGGCGCGTGGAAGCTTTCCGCGAGCGCGATGGCGGAGCGCAGCATTACTACACCGGCACGCCGGATGGGTCACGGCCGGGTGTTTATTACGCTCACCTCTCCGACATGAACGCCATGCCGAAGACCGAGCTGGAAGTGATCGCCTATCACGAAGGGCTACCCGGGCATCACATGCAATTGTCCATCGCCCAGGAAAACCAGAGCATTCCCAAGTTCCGCGGGCAGGCGCGCTACACCGCCTACAGCGAGGGCTGGGGTCTTTATGCCGAATGGCTCGCCAAGGAGATGCCCAACACCTACCAGGACCCCTACTCCGACTTCGGGCGTCTGACCTCGGAGATGTGGCGCGCGGTGCGGCTGGTGGTCGACACGGGGCTGCACACCAAGGGATGGACCGAGGAGCAGGCGGTGGAGTATTTCGACGAGAACACCTCCATTCCCATCGCCGCGGTGCGTGCGGAAATCCGCCGTTACCTTGTGATGCCGGGCCAGGCCACGGCCTACAAGATCGGCATGCTCAAGCTCCAGGAACTGCGGGCGCGGGCCGAGCGCAGACTGGGCAAGCGGTTCGACATCAAGGCCTTCCACGATCTGGTGCTGGGTGGCGGCGCGCTGCCGCTGGACATCCTGGAGCACAGCGTGGACCAGTGGATCGCGCAGCAGCTGGCTGCGGGCTGATCGCCGGCTGATTGTCGGCGGGCGCTACATCAGGGCGGGCTCCAGCCCGCCTCGATGGCGGCCATCATGATTCGGGCGCAGGCCTCTGCGTCCGAGTCGGCCTGGTGATGCCTGAGTTCGATGCCAAGGTGCTGGCATACGTTCGGCAGTTTGGTGGGGAAGATGCGCCATACGCGGCGCGCCACCTGCACTGTGCACTGGAACGTGGGCGGGTTGTCGAAGATCTGCCAGGTGTTGCAGCAGGCGGCGAGCACGTTGCGGTCGAAGGGTGCGTTGTGGGCGGCGAGGAATTGGGTTCCGCGCAGCAGCTCCCTCAGCTCGGGCCATAGTTCGCCGAAGCTGCGTGCTTCACGCACGTCGTTCCAGGTGAGGCCGTGGATGTGCGTAAAGGTGAAGTCGCGCGAGGGCGGGCGGATCAGGTGACAGGCGCGGTCGACGATCTGGCCGTTCTCTACCACTACCAGGCCCACGGCGCAGGCGCTGTCGGCGTCGTAGTTGGCAGTTTCGAAGTCGATGGCGGCGTAGCGCATGGGTGTTCTACTGGGTCTATTTCCCGATGCAGAAACTGCTAAAGATATGACCCAGCAGCTCATCGCTGCTCACATCGCCAACCACCTCCCCCAGCTCCCGCTGCGCCTCACGCAGTTCAAAGGCGGCGAGTTCCCCCTGCTTCGCAGCCAGCTGATGGCACGCTTCGTCGAGGTGAGCCGAAGCGCGGCGCAGCGCTTCGACGTGCCGGGCACGAGCGGAAAAGGTGCCTTCATTGCTGCCTTCGCCTGCAAGTCCGCCCAGGTGGCGACGCAGCGAGTCCATGCCCAAGCCAGTGGCAGCGGAAAGCCCGAGTACGGCGCCGACGCCGCCCGCCATCACCGATTGATCTAAATTTGATCCAATAAAACCACTATTTCCATCAATTAGATCAATTTTATTTCCAATCAAGGTCACTGCCACACCCTCAGGCAGCGACGCCCGCTCCTCCTCAAACGCCCGGCAGGCAGGATCCTCTGCAGCATCCACCACAAACAGCAAGTGATCCGCCCGCCCTATGGCAGCGCGCGCACGCCGCATGCCCTCCACTTCGATGGCATCCCCTGTAGCGTCGCGCAGACCGGCGGTATCGATCAGCTCCATGGGCACGCCATTGATCTCGATCTGCACCCGCAGCAAATCACGGGTAGTCCCGGCGATGGGCGTGACGATGGCGACATCCTGCCCCGCCAGCGCATTCATCAATGTGCTCTTGCCGGCATTGGGCCGCCCGGCGATGGCGATGGTGAGGCCACGGGTGAGCACGGCCCCGCGCTCGGCGCCATGCAGCACCGCGGCCAGGCGCTGCTGCACGTCCACAAGCCGTGCGCGCAGCTCCTCACTGCCGAGGAAGTCGATCTCCTCCTCGGGAAAGTCGATGGCCGCTTCCACATAGACGCGTAGCTGGGTCAGCGCCTCGCGCGTGGCGTTCACCGCCTGCGAGAACTCGCCCTGCAGCGAACGCAGCGCGGCCTGCGCGGCACGGCGCGAACCGGCGTCGATGAGATCGGCGATGGCCTCGGCCTGGGCCAGGTCGATCCGGTCGTTGAGAAAAGCCCGCTCGCTGAATTCGCCCGGTCGCGCGCGGCGCGCGCCCAGCTCCACCACCCGCGCCACAAGCTGCTCCACCACCACATTGCCGCCGTGACCCTGCAGCTCCAGTACATGTTCGCCGGTGAAGGAATGCGGCGCGGGAAAATACAGCGCGAGACCGATGTCGATGAGCTCGCCGGCGGCATCGCGCCAGCGCGAGAGCATGGCCTTGCGCGCCGGCGGCAACACGTCGAGCAACGCCGCCGCGATCTGCGGCACCGCAGGGCCGGACACCCGCACCACCGCCACGCCACCACGGCCCGGCGGCGTGGCCGCGGCCACGATGGTGTCGGGTGAGCCAGTGACTGCTCTGATCGGGACCGTGACGGTCATTTCTGCCTCTTTGCGTGCCGTTCGCGAGCAGCGCATCACGCCCTGCGGCGCGACAGTTTAGCGCGGCCACCGTGATTGCCGTATATATGAAATGTAGCTACAATGCTGTTCGAGTGGAACGAAGGCAAACGGCTGGCGAATCTGCGCAAGCACGGCATCGATTTCCGCGATGCACATCTCGCCTTCGCGGGATTAACGGTGATGCGGGAAGACAGCCGGTACGCCTACGGAGAGCGGCGATTGCACACCCTGGGCCTCTTCTTCACGGGGCAGTGGTGGCGGTGATTCATACCGAGCATGAAGAAGTTGTACGTGTGATTTCCCTGCGGGAGGCGACTCGTCGTGAAAAACAGGACTTCTTCTCTCAAATCGCACACTGATATAGAACGGCTGGGGAAGCGTCAGGATCACGAGATCATCATCGACGACGAAAACCCCGAGTGGACTCCCGAGATGTTCGCCGAGGCCGTGGTGCGCCGGAACTTCCAGCCCGTGCCGCCGAAAACGCTGCTCTCGCTGCGCATCGATGCCGATGTGGTGGAGTGGTTCCGGGCACAGGGCCCGGGTTACCAGTCGCGCATGAACGCGCTGCTGCGCGCCTACATGCTGGAATGCCAGCGGCCACGGGGCAGCGGCCGCAAGGCTTCCCCGCGCTAAAGAGCAGCGCGGGCCGCGCGCCGTCAGTTCCGTCGCGCCGTCGCCGCCTCGATGCGGCGATTGATGTTCCACTGCTGCGCGATGGTGAGAATGGTGTTGGTCACCCAGTACAGCACCAGCCCCGAGGGGAAGAATGCAAAGGTCACCGACATCACCAGCGGCAGGATCATGAACACCTTGGCCTGGATCGGGTCGGCCGGCGTGGGCTGCAGCTTGTACTGCAGGAACATCGCGGCGGCCATGATCAGCGGCAGGATGAAGTAGGGATCGCGCGCCGAGAGATCCTGCAGCCAGCCGAAGAATGGCGCCTGGCGCATCTCCACGCTTTCGAGCAGCACCCAGTAGAAGGCCAGGAACACCGGCAACTGCACCAGCATGGGCAGGCAGCCGGAGGCCGGGTTGATCTTCTCCTTCTTGTACATCTCCATCATCGCGCGGCCGAGCTTCTCGCGATCGTCCTTGTAGGTCTCCTGCAGCTGCTTCATGCGCGGCGCGACCAGCTTCATCTTCGCCATCGAGCGGCCCGAGGCCTCGGACAGCGGATAGAAGGCGAGCTTCAGCAGGAAGGTCACCGCGATGATCGCCAGACCCCAGTTGTTGAAGATCACATGGGCCTTCTCGAGCAGCCAGAACAGCGGCTTGGAGAGGAAGGTGAGCTTGCCGTAGTCCGCGGCGCGCGACAGCTCCGGATGCAGCGTGTCGAGCTGCGTCTGCAGCTTGGGACCGACGAATACGGTTTCGGTGATGGTCTGGCTGCTGCCAGGCGCGATGCTCTGCGTGGGGTTGACCACGGTAGCGAGATATTCGTTGCCGCGGGCGCGCAGGGTGTAGCGCGCCTGCTCGGTGATCTTCGGCACGATGGCGGCGACGAAATGGTGCTGGAGCGAAGCCATCCAGCCGCCGGCGATCTCGCGGTTGAGGTTGGCGTCGTCCTTGTCGCTGATCTTGAGCTTCTGGTATTTGCCGCCGTCCCACATGGCGGGGCCGGTGAAGGCATAGCTGTTCACATTGAAATAGGAACGCTCCACCGGCGGCATGTCGTGCAGGATCTGCGTGTAGGGCGCGACCTGCCAGGCCGCCTCGCTGCCGTTCTCGATGGCGTATTCGATGTCGATGCGATAGCTGTTGCGACGGAAGACGAAGGTCTTGGTGACCTTCACGCCCTCGGGCGACGTCCACTGCAGCGGCGCGCGCAGCTCCTGCGCGCCATCCAGCAGCTGGAATTCGGCGAAGTCGCTGGTGAAGGTCTCGGCATGCGTGGGGTAGCTGCCGGGCGCGGCGGCGCCGGCAAGGCCGGTCTGCAGCAGATACTGGTTGCCTGCGCCCTGGGAACGCAGCAGGCGCACCACCTCGGGCTTGCCCTTCTCGACCGGGTACTGCAGCAGGTCTGCGCGGCGCAGTTCACCGCCGACCAGGCTGATGTCCATGTCCAGCACATCGGTCTTCACATTGAGCACGGCGGGCGCGGGCGCCGCGGCGGCCTGGGGCACATCGCCCGCGGCGGCGACAGGTACCGGCGTCGACGTGCCGTCAAGCGCGGCGCCTGCTGCGGGCGAAGCCGTGGCGCCAGCCTGGGGAATGGCCGTTCCGAGCGAAGGCGGCGGATTGGCGGCCGCCTCGACGCGGGCCGCTTCGGCCGCGGCCGCATCACGCGCGGCGTAGTCCATCTGCCAGGTCTGGTAATTGACCAGCAGGATCATGCCCAGGGCAATCCACAGGAACAGTCGCAGGTTCTTCATGCTTTCTCTAGGGAACGGGATCGAACCCGCCATCATGGAAGGGGTGGCAGCGAAATACTCGCCGGGCGGTCAGCACGGAGCCTTTGAGCGCGCCGTGGCGCTTCAGGGCTTCGGTGGCATAGCAGGAACAGGTGGGATGAAAACGGCAACACTGTCCCAGATGCGGGCTAATGAATAGCTGATAGCCTCGAATTAGCCCAATCAAGAAACGACGCATCACTTTTGGACCTGATTCCAGAGGGCGGCAAGGCCTTCGCGAAGCGCGGCATTATGCGCTGTCCGCGCGCCGTTACGCGCCCCGACGACGAAGTCCATGGCGGGCAACCCGGGAGCCGCCTTGCGGAATGACTCGCGTACCTGGCGCTTCACACGGTTGCGGTCCACCGACTTGCCCACCGCCTTGCTGCCGATGGACAGCCCCAGCCGCGGATAGCCCAGATCATTGGGCGCGAAGTTGACCGAAAACAGGTTGTTCACGACGCGCCGCCTGAGGGAATAGACCCGGTCGAAGGCCGGCGGCGACAGCAGCCGCTGCTGCGGCTTGAAGGGAAATCGCGCGGGGGTCGCGCCAGTCACCGGGCGACCTTGAGCCGCACGCCCGACGATCAGGGAATCAGGCGCTTGCGGCCCTTGGCGCGACGACGGGCCAGTATCTGGCGGCCGTCGGCTGTGGCCATGCGGGCGCGGAAGCCATGCGTGCGCACGCGCTTGATCTTGCTCGGCTGGAAGGTGCGTTTCGTGGCCATGGCGCTTGATTCGGCTTGGGAAAAATGGGTCCGGCAGGGTACGCACGCCGCCGCTCCAAGTCAACAGTGTGAGCCACCCTTCGCCGCGGCGGGTGGGGTAGACTTTCGCCCCCCCATGTCTGCCCTAGCCGAATTTTCATCCCTCTGGCTGCAAGTGCTCGACCGCCTTGCCCAGGAGCTGCCGGACCAGCAGGTCAACACCTGGGTGCGGCCGCTGCAGGCGATGGAGGCCGGCACCGGCCTGCGGCTGCTGGCGCCGAACCGTTTCACGGTGGATTGGGTGCAGACGAATGCGGCTGCGCGCATTGGCGCGCTGTTGCGGGAGATCGCCGGGCGCGAGGTGAGCTGGACGCTGGAGGTCGGTTCGCGGCCCGCCATCGTGCCGCCGCCGCCGGTGGCGCCGACCCAGCCCACGCGCCGGATCGCCGAGCCGGTGATGCAGATCGGCGCGCGCCTCAATCCGGATTCCACCTTCGCCACCTTCGTCGAAGGCAAGAGCAATCACTTCGCCAAGGCCGCGGCCATGCAGGTGGCGGACAACCCCGGCAAGGCTTACAACCCGCTGTTCATCTATGGCGGCACGGGCCTGGGCAAGACGCATCTGATGCAGGCCATCGGGCATGTGATCCGCGAACGCAATCCGGAAGGCCGCGTGGCTTACGTGCACTCCGAACGTTTCGTGGACGACATGGTGCGCGCGCTGCGCCACAACACCATGAACGATTTCAAGAACAGCTACCGCTCGCTGTCGGCGCTGCTGATCGACGACATCCAGTTTTTCGCCGGCAAGGATCGCTCGCAGGAAGAGTTCTTCCACACCTTCAACACGCTGCTTGAAGGCCAGAGCCAGATCATCATCACCTGCGACCGCTATCCGAAGGAAATCGAAGGGCTGGAAGAGCGCCTGAAATCGCGCTTCGGCTGGGGGCTCACGGTTGCCATCGAGGCGCCGGAGCTGGAAACCTGCGTCGCCATCCTCATCAGCAAGGCGCAGGCGGCGGGTGTGGGCTTGCCGGAGGAAGTGGCTTTTTTCATCGCCAAGCGCATCCGCTCCAATGTGCGCGAGCTGGAAGGCGCGCTCAAGCGCGTGCTCGCCAATGCGCAGTTCACCGGTGAGGAAATCACCGTGGACTTCACCAAGAATGCGCTCAAGGATCTGATCAACCTGCAGTCACGGCTGGTCACCATCGAGAACATCCAGAAAACCGTGGCGGATTATTTCAAGCTGCGTGTCGCTGATATGCTTTCGCAGCGGCGCAGCCGTTCGGTGGCGCGGCCGCGGCAGATCGCCATGTGTCTGTCGAAGGAACTTACGCAGCACAGCCTGCCGGAGATCGGCAATGCCTTCGGCGGCCGCGATCACACCACGGTGCTGCATGCCTGCAAGCGCGTGAGAGAGCTGCAAGACAGCGAGACACGGATGCGCGAGGACTACTCCAACCTCGTGCGTACGCTCACCGGCTGAAGTTGTGCATATCTCTGTGCAGAAGTCTGGGGATAAGCCTGTTGATGAGAATCGAATGATATTGTCCACAGGCCACCCACAGATCCTCCAGAACTGCCGCCGCGAATGGCCCACAGCGTCGCCACGCGCAGGTCACTGATGTTGAAGGCTTCGCCGGGTTATCCTAGTTTTCCACTGCCCCTATAACAGCTATAACAGTTTTAAAAAACATACTGTTCAGACTTAAGAGCAAAGGCCAGACATGAAATTCACCGCGACCCGTGAACAGATCCTCACCCCCCTGCAGGGCGTGATCGGAGTGGTCGAACGCAAGCAGACCATGCCCATCCTCGCGAATGTGCTGCTTGCCGCCAAAGGCAACCGGCTGTCCATCACGGGCACGGATCTGGAGGTGGAGCTGGTGGCTTCAGGTGAGGTTTCCGTGCAGCAGCCGGGGGACATCACCGTGCCTGGCCGCAAGCTGCTGGAAATCGCGCGTGCGCTGCCTGACAAGACTTCGGTAACGGTCTCCACCGATGGCGACAAGGTGAAGCTCAGCGCCGGTCGCAGCCGTTTCGTGCTTTCGAGCCTGGCGGCGGCGGAATTTCCGGTGGTCGACAATGTGAGCGCCCAGCAGACACTGGTGCTGCCGCAGGCTGAGCTCGCGAGGCTCATCGGCAAGACCCATTTCTCCATGGCCCAGCAGGACGTGCGTTACTACCTGAACGGCACTTTGCTGGAAACTGACGGAAAAATGCTGCGAACGGTCGCGACTGATGGCCATCGTCTGGCAATTGCCGAGACCACGCTGAGTGCGGATTCCAAGGGCCATGCCATGCAGCAGGTGATTGTGCCGCGCAAGGGCGTGCTGGAGCTGCAGCGGCTTCTGGGCGGTGAGGGTGAGGTGGAGATTGTGATCGGTTCCAATCACATTCGCGCCACGTTGGGCGATGTTCGCTTCACTTCGAAGCTTATTGACGGCAAATTCCCGGAATATGGTCGGGTGATCCCGGCCAGCCCGGCGAAGAACATCGTCGCGGATCGTGAGGCGCTGCGTCATGCTTTGCAGCGCACCGCGATCCTGTCGAACGAGAAATATCGGGGCGTGCGCCTCAGCCTGGCCGAAAATGCACTGAAATTGCAGGCTCACAACCCCGAGCAGGAAGAAGCCGAGGATGAGGTGGAGCTGGACTACAAGGGTGAAGAGCTGGAAATCGGCTTCAATGTCACCTACCTGCTCGATGCCCTGTCGGCCGTGGACACCGAGACCGTGGAAATCGGGCTGACGGATGCCAACAGCAGCTGCCTCATCCGCTCGCCCGGCGCCACCAATGCCCGTTACGTCGTGATGCCGATGCGGCTTTGAGCCGCATCCGGCAACGTCCTCGCCGGTGAGCCTGGCGCATCTGCAGGTCGAGGGCCTTCGCTGCCTCAAGCCGGGGCTGCTGGAGCTGGCGCCCCATCTGAATCTCATCCACGGGCAGAACGGTTCCGGCAAGACCTCGTTGCTAGAAGCCGCCTTCCTTCTGGGCCGCGGGCGCTCCTTCCGCACCCGGCATACCGAACAGCTGATCGCCCGCGGTGCAAGCCAGTTGCTGGTCTTCGGCCAGACGCTGGATGAGGCTGAGCGCCCTTCGCATCGCATCGGCTTCGAGTACCACCGTGATGAGTCATACAAAGCGCGGCTGGACGGGCGGGATGTCCAGTCCCTGGCCGAGCTGCCCGCTGCCTTCTTCGTCGAGGCCATCGATCCCGAGGTGCATCGCCTGATCGAAGGTGGGCCGGGCGAGCGCCGCCGCTGGCTGGACTGGGGAGTGTTCCACGTGGAACGTCCCTTCCTGGATCACTGGCTTCGTTACAGCCGCGCCTTGCGCCAGCGCAACGCCGCGCTTCGGCAGAACCTGGACCCGCGTCCCTGGGATGCCGAACTCATCCTTCACGGCAACGAGATCTCGCATCTGCGTGCCCAGGCGTTCGAATCCGTGCTTCCGTTCTGGTCGGAAGCCGTGGCGCGACTTTGCGGCCTGCAGGTGGAGATGAGCTACTACCGTGGCTGGGCCACGGACCGCGAGCTCGCAGAAATCCTGGAATCCGGACTGGCCAGAGACCGGGAAAGGGGCGGCACCGCTTCGGGTCCGCATCGGGCCGATGTGCAACTACGGATCGCCGGCAAGGCCGCGAAGGAAACGCTGTCGCGAGGCCAACAGAAGCTCGTCGCCGCGGCCATGGTTCTGGCCTCGTTGCAGCGGCTGCGCGATCTGCAACCACTACCGCCGACCCTGCTGCTTGATGATCCCGCCGCGGAGCTGGATGCCCAGCGCCTGGGGAGCCTGGTCACTTTGGTGCGCGAACTCAACTGCCAGCTGATCATCACCTCGCTGGATGCCGATCTCCGATTGTTCGGAGATCCCGAGCATGTGTTCCACGTGGAACAAGGGCAGGTCAGCCGACGGAACTGATCATGCTGCGTCGCAACAGGTGCAGTGCCCACAAGCTCCAGAGAGCAGCTATAATAATAATGTGTATACATGGGGTCGCTGATGGCCGACGAAGAAGTCTACGATTCCAGCAAAATCAAGGTATTGAAAGGTCTGGACGCGGTGCGCAAGCGCCCCGGCATGTACATCGGTGACACCGATGACGGCACGGGCCTGCACCATATGGTCTTCGAGGTGGTGGACAACGCCATCGACGAGGCCCTGGCGGGTCATTGCACCAAGGTCGAGGTGGTCATCCACGCGGATGAGTCCATCACCGTCCGCGACAATGGCCGTGGCATTCCCGTGGACATCCACCCCGAGGAAGGGCGTTCTGCGGCCGAAGTCATCATGACCGTGCTGCATGCTGGCGGGAAGTTCGACGACAGCTCCTACAAAGTCTCCGGCGGCCTGCATGGGGTCGGCGTGTCCGTCGTCAATGCGCTTTCGGATCTGCTCGAGCTCACCGTGCACAAGGCCGGCAAGCTGTACACGCAGCAGTATCACCTGGGTGATCCCGTGGCGCCGCTGGCCGAGACCGGCACTACCACCGAGCGTGGCACCACGATCCGTTTCAAGCCTTCGCCGACGATCTTCACCAACATCACCTTCGACTACGAGGTGCTGGCCAAGCGTCTGCGCGAGCTGTCGTTCCTCAATTCCGGCGTGCGCATCGAGATCATCGACGAGCGCGAGGACAAGCACGACGTCTTCCAGCACGAGGGCGGTCTGAAGGCTTTCGTCAGTCACCTGAATCGCGCGCGCACTGTCATTCATCCCTCAGTGTTTCATTTTTCGACCCAGGATGGCTCCATTGGCGTCGAAGTGGCCCTCCAGTGGAACGATTCCTATCAGGAGACGATGCTCTGCTACACCAACAACATCCCGCAGCGGGATGGTGGCACTCATCTGTCCGGCTTCCGCGCGGCGCTCACGCGCACGCTGAACGACTACATCGAGAAGGAAGCGAAGAAGGAAAAGATCGCCACCACCGGCGATGACTCGCGCGAAGGCCTCACCGCCATCCTCTCGGTGAAGCTGCCCGACCCCAAGTTCTCCTCGCAGACCAAGGACAAGCTGGTCTCCTCCGAGGTGAAGGGTCCGGTGGAAACGCGCGTGGCCGAAAAACTCTCCGAGTTCCTGCTCGAACATCCGGCCGAGGCCAAGGCCATCGTCGGCAAGATCCTCGATGCCGCGCGCGCCCGCGAGGCCGCGCGCAAGGCGCGCGAGATGACGCGCCGCAAAGGCGCGCTGGATATCGCAGGCCTGCCCGGCAAGCTCGCCGACTGCCAGGAAAAGGATCCGGCGCTGTCCGAGATCTTCATCGTCGAGGGCGACAGCGCCGGCGGCTCCGCCAAGCAGGGCAGGGATCGTCGCACCCAGGCCATCCTGCCGCTCAAGGGCAAGATCCTCAACGTCGAGCGCGCGCGCTTCGACCGCATGATCAGCTCCGCTGAAGTGGGCACGCTGATCACCGCGCTGGGCTGCGGCATCGGCCGCGACGATTTCAACATCGACAAGCTGCGCTACCACCGCATCATCATCATGACGGATGCGGACGTGGACGGCTCCCACATCCGCACGCTGCTGCTCACGTTCTTCTACCGGCAGATCCCGCTGCTGATCGAGCGCGGGCATGTCTACATCGCGCAACCGCCGCTGTACAAGGTCAAGCGCGGCAAGCATGAGCTCTACGTGAAGGACGACAACGAGCTCAACGCCCTCCTGCTCAACAACGCCGTCGACGAGGCCGCGCTGCATGTGAATGCCGGCGCGCCGCCGCTGGCCGGCGCGGGTCTCGAGATGCTGGCCCGGCAATACATGGAGGTGCAGGCCATCATCCGCCGCTGGAGCAAGCGCTACGATGCGCACCTGCTCGAGCAGCTGATCTATCTGCCGCAGCTCCCGGTCGAGAACTTCGATTCCCCCGATGCGCTGCGTGACTGGGCGGCGGGCCTCGAACGCGCGCTCAATGCGCAGTCCGACACCAACCGCAACTACCGCATCGAAGCGCATGGCGCGCATGAGCCCACCGCCGAGGGCGAGCATGCCCGCCCGGCCCGGCTCACCGTGCGCCGCTTCGAGCATGGCAGCACTTCCGAGCGCAACCTGCCGCGCGAGTTCTTCGCCTCGGCCGAATACGGCCGCATCGCCGCGCTGGGCCGTACGCTCGATGGCCTGATCGGCGAGGGCGCTTACGTCACCAGCGGTTCACAGCGCCGCGACGTGGGCTCCTTCAAGGCAGCCATCACCTGGCTGTTCGACCAGGCGCGCAAGGGCCAGACCATGCAGCGCTACAAAGGTCTGGGCGAGATGAACCCCGAACAGCTGTGGGAGACCACCATCAACCCCGAGACGCGCCGGCTGCTGCAGGTGCGTATCGAGGACGTCATCGCCGCCAACGATATCTTCAACACGCTGATGGGCGACCAGGTGGAACCGCGCCGCGAGTTCATCGAGAAGAATGCGCTGGCGGTAGCCAACCTCGACATCTGATCCTCAAGCGCCGGGGACGACCCCGGCGGCTCATCTGTCTGTTCAGGGACGACCCTGAAACGAGGAGTCGTTCCATGAACTGGCTGATCCTGTTCGTCGCCGGGTTGCTCGAAGTGGCCTGGGCCGTCGGGCTCAAATACACCCACGGCTTCACCCGGCTCGTTCCCTCCGTGATCACGGTGGCGGCGATGATCGGCAGTGTCGTGCTGCTGGGCATCGCGTTGCGCAGCCTGCCGCTGGGCACGGCCTACGCCATATGGGTGGGCATCGGTGCGGTGGGCGCCGCCATCTGCGGCATGATGCTGTTCAGCGAATCGGTGAGCGCGCTCAAGCTGGCGAGTCTGCTGTTCATCGTTGCCGGCATCGTGGGGCTCAAGGTGGCCGGCAGCACCTGAGGCAGGTTGCACAACAGCATGTCGGCCGCCATCCCGGATGAAGATCTCGCCATCTGCCTGCGTGTGCTGCAGGCTGTTCGCGACGATCGCGCGCTGCTCACGACGCTGACGCAGGAGCAGCGCCGCGAGCTGCTGATGCTGGCCGGCCTCGTCGCGAAGCCGGATCGTCAGGATCTGCGCCGCATGGCGAAGGCCTTCCGTCGCGCTGAGCGTGGCACGGCGCTCGAGCAGGACCGAAAGGCCATCGAGCAGTCGGGCTTGCGCCAGCAGCGCCGCAGCGAAACCTATGCGCCGCTGTGGCTGCCGCCGCCGGATCCGCAGGATGTCGCTCAAGACAGCGCTGCCGTCGCCGCGATGAATGAGCGCCCGACGCTGAATGCACCGCGCGCCTGCTATGTCTGCAAGCAGCCCTACACCGAAGTGCATCGTTACTACGACTCCATGTGCCACGAGTGCGGCGATCTGAACTACGCCAAACGCTCGCAGACTGCGGATCTCGCGGGCCGCGTGGCACTGGTCACCGGCGCACGCGTGAAGATCGGCTACCAGGCGGCATTGATGCTGTTGCGCGCCGGCGCGCAGGTGGTGGTGGTCACGCGCTTCCCCGTGGATGCCGCCGCACGCTATGCGCAGGAAGGTGACTACGCTCAGTGGTGCGAGCGTCTGCACATCCATGGCCTCGATCTGCGCCACACGCCCAGTGTCGAGCTGTTCGCGCGCTGGCTGGGCGAGCAGTTGCCGCGTCTGGATTTCATCCTCAACAATGCCTGCCAGACAGTGCGACGGCCGGCAGGCTTCTTCCGTCATCTGCTGGAACGCGAGGCCACGGGTTCCGCCGCGCTGCCCGCGGAGCAGCGCGCGCCGCTGGCGCAGCATGATGCGCTGTGCCGTGCGCTGCTGTCGTCCAGCAGTGAGCCCGCGACAGGAACAGCGCTTGTCGCGCGTGAGACACACGGCTTTCCCGAAGGCCTGGTGCACAGCGCCGCGCTCTCGCAGCGCCGCTATCTCGACGAGGACTATCTCGAAGGTGAAGCGCTGTTCCCCCGCGGGCGCTACGACGAGGACCGCCAGCAGGTGGACCTTCGTGACGTCAACAGCTGGCGTCTGCGTCTGCACGAAGTGGAAACCCCCGAACTGCTGGAAGTGCAGCTGGTGAACGCCATCGCACCCTACATCCTCAATGCGCGCCTGAAGCCGCTGATGATGCGCAGCGGCGCGCGCGACCTGCACATCGTCAATGTCAGCGCGATGGAAGGGCAGTTCTATCGCACCACCAAGACCGACAAGCACCCGCACACCAACATGGCGAAGGCTGCGCTCAACATGATGACGCGCACCAGCGCGCCGGACTATGTGCGCGACGGCATCCACATGAACGCGGTCGATACCGGCTGGGTCACGGATGAAGATCCGGCCGTGCATGCGGCGCGCAAGGCGGAGCAGGGGTTCGCGCCACCGCTGGACATCATCGATGGCGCGGCGCGCATCGTCGATCCCATCTTCTCCGGGTTCAACACTGGCGCCCATGTCTGGGGCCAGTTCCTCAAGGATTACAAACCCGCGCCCTGGTGATTGCCGGGCCGGGCAGGATCAGCGCTAGAATCGCCTGGTCACGGATCACCGGTAACCACTCATGTCGATCCAGGGCTCCTGTTTATGCGGCACGCTGCGCTTCGAGATCACCGGGCCGCTCACCGCCATGCTCCATTGCCACTGCTCGCGTTGCCGCAAGCAGCACGGCGCGCCATTCGCCACCTTCGCCACGGCCGCAATCGACGATCTGCACTGGCTCGCTGGCGAGAACGAAGTGAACTCGCATGCCGTGGCGCCTGGCGGCCCGCGGCGCTTCTGCCGTCACTGCGGCTCCCCGGCGCCGAGCACCGCACCGTCCATGGGCCTGGCATTCATCCCCGTGGGTCTGCTTGAGGGTGATCCGGGCATGCGGCCGCAGGGTCATCTGTTCGCAGGCTCGAAGGCTCCGTGGTATGTCATTCACGACGATCTGTCACAGCACGACAAATACCCGCCCGAGTTCGGCGATATTCCGGGATTGCCCGATCCCGCGCCCGTGAACGCGGCCCCCGGCCGCATTGCCGGCAGTTGCCAGTGCGGGGAAGTGGCCTACGACTTCGCCAACCCCGTTGCGATGTATCAGTGCCATTGCGGTCGCTGCCGTCGTGCGCGTGGCGCAGCGCATGGTGCAAACCTGTTCTGCAAGCTGGACGATTTCCGCTGGCTGCGAGGCGAGGAGCGGGTTGTCGACTACAAGCTTCCCGAAGCGCGTTACTACGGCGTGGCGTTCTGCCGGCAATGCGGTGCATCCGTGCCGCGCATCTCGGCCGAGCGCGGCGTCGCCGTGGTGCCGGTCAGCGGGCTGGATACCGACCCAGGCATGCGCCCGATGGCTCATATCTTCGTGGACTCGAAGGCGCCGTGGTTCGAGATCACCGACTCGCTGCAGCGGTATCCGCAAGCACCGCCGCTGGGCGTCTCCCCGCCACGCTGACCGCAGTCTCCTTCAGGGATCGCGCCACGGCGCGCCGGCGTCGATCTCGCGCCACTGGCCCGGCGGCAACCCGTCGACTGTTATGCGCCCGACGGCGGCCCGCACCAATCGCAGTGTGGGGAAGCCCACCCTGGCCGTCATGCGCCGAACCTGGCGGTTCTTGCCTTCGCGCAGCGTGATCTCGATCCATGCGGTGGGAATCTTCGCGCGGTGGCGGATGGGTGGATCGCGCGGCCACAGGCCCGCCGGTTCATCGATACGCCGCGCACCCGCGGGCAGCGTGCGGAAGTCGCCCAGATCCACGCCCTCCCGCAGGGCCCGCAATGCATCTTCTGTAGGGATGTTCTCCACCTGCGCCCAATAGACTTTGCCCAGCTTGTGTCGCGGACTTGCTATGCGTGCTTGCAGCGCGCCGTCATCGGTGAGCAGCAGCAGACCTTCGCTGTCGGTATCAAGGCGACCCGCGGGATAGACATCGGGCACATCGATGAAATCGGCCAGAGTCGGCCGACCGCCGGGCTCGGGGCTGAACTTGCAGATCACGCCGAAAGGCTTGTTGAAGACAATGAGCAAAGTGGCGCCTCCTGGAGCGGTCACTATCGAATATGCTCCGGAACCCGGTGTTCGCGTCAAGAGGAGGGCTGAGCGTGGGAATCAGGATTTACGGTCATCCCTTTTCCTCCTTTACCTGGAAAGCTCTCATCGCTGCATATGAGCGGGATGTGTCGTTCGAGTTCTGCATGGTTGATTCCGATCATCCCGAAAATCTGGCTCGCATGTCCGAGCTGTCGCCTACCGGACAGTTTCCGGCCCTTGTCGATGGCGACCGCCAGGTCACACAATCCAATTCGGTCATTGAGTACCTCGACCGATTCGGAAGCGCTACGCCCATGATTCCAGACGACCGCGACGCCGCGCTCGATGCCCGCATGCTGGCTTACGTGTTCGACTCGTATGTGTCAGTCCCGATGCAGCATATCGTTGGCGAAGCGCTGCGCCCGAAGGGTCAGCAGGACCAGGGCCGAGTAGCAGAGTTCAAGGCAAAGCTGGACAAGTCGTATGCCTGGCTGTCCAGGCGACCCGGTGCCGGCTGGGCGAACGGGTACAGCTTCAGCATCGCTGATTGTGCGGCCGCGCCAGCTCTGTTCTATGCCGATTGGGTGCATCCAATTCCCTCCGGCACGCTCAAGAGCTATCGCACTCGATTGCTCGATCGTCCGTCAGTGGCCCGCGCCGTAGACGAGGCGCGCCCCTATCGCGCCTTCTTTCCACTGGGCGCACCAGATCGTGATTGATGCGGCCAATAGCTCGCCTGAGCCGATACCACTTCGTCGCGCGGCCTGACTCAGGGACCAAGTCTTCGGGTATCGTTCCCCGGTAAACTTGCCAGTTGGCCCTGCGCCAACGTGCCTCCGCCATGAACGCCCCTGCTCCCACCCCCATGGACCCTTTAGCTGCCTGCATGAGGCGTGACCAGTTCCGCCTGCGCCGCGAGCGCGACCGCCTGAATGGTCAGCGGCTCAAGGGGCAGGATGTGGCGGAGGCCGAGGCCCAGCTGGCGCAGCGCATCGAGGCTTCCGTGGCAGCGCGCGCGGCGCGCGCCGCCAGCGTTCCACGCATCTCCTATCCAGAGGAGCTGCCGGTCTCCGCACACCGCGAACTCATCCGCCGCGCCATCGAGCAGCATCCGGTCGTCATCGTCGCCGGCGACACAGGCTCCGGCAAGACCACGCAGCTCCCGAAGATCTGCCTCGAAGCCGGTCGCGGCATCGCCGGCATCATCGGCCACACGCAGCCGCGCCGTATTGCCGCACGCAGCGTGGCGGCGCGCATCGCCGAGGAATTGCAGGTGCCGCTGGGGCAGCTCGTGGGCTACAAGCTGCGCTTCCAGGATCGCAGCCGTCCCGAGGGCCTCATCAAGCTCATGACCGACGGCATCCTGCTGGCCGAAACCCAGGCGGATCGCTTCCTCGACGCCTACGACACGCTGATCGTCGACGAGGCGCATGAGCGCTCACTGAACATCGATTTCCTGCTCGGCTACCTCAAATGGCTGCTGCCGCGCCGGCCCGATCTCAAGGTGGTGATCACTTCGGCCACCATCGATACCGAGCGGTTCTCGAAACACTTCAACGATGCACCCGTGGTCAATGTCGCCGGCCGCAGCTATCCGGTGGAGATCCGCTACCGCAGCGTCGAGCCTGACGAAGAAGGCGATGAAACGGCGACGGTGGAGCAGGACGCCATCCTTGCCGCCGTGGACGAGCTGTGGCGCGACCAGAGCGGCGACATCCTGGTGTTCCTCTCCGGCGAACGCGAGATCCGCGAGACCGCCGAGTCACTGCGCAAGCATCATCCGCAGGGCTGCGAAATCCTGCCGCTGTATTCGCGCCTGGCGCAGGAAGAACAGCAGCGCGTGTTCCGCCCGTCGGGGCGCCGGCGCATCGTGCTCGCCACCAACGTGGCCGAAACTTCACTGACCGTGCCCGGCATCCGCGCCGTGATCGATACCGGCGTGGCGCGCATCAGCCGCTACAGTCATCGCAGCCGCCTGCAACGCCTGCCCATCGAGAAAATCTCGCGTGCCTCGGCCAATCAGCGCTCCGGCCGCTGTGGGCGTGTGGGGCCGGGCATCGCGATCCGGCTGTATTCGGAAGAGGATTTCCTCGCGCGGCCTGAGTTCACCGAGCCCGAGATCCAGCGTACCAACCTCGCTGCCGTGATCCTGCAGATGCAGGCGCTGAAGCTCGGCGACATCGAAGCCTTCCCCTTCGTCGAGCCACCAGATGGCCGCTATGTGCGCGACGGCCAGCGCACGCTGCGCGAGCTGGGCGCGCTGACGACGGAGGGCGGCCTCACCGACATGGGCCGCAAGCTGGCGCGCCTGCCGCTGGACCCTCGCCTTGGGCGCATCCTGGTGGCCGGCAACGACGAAAAATGCCTTGAGGAAGTGGCCATCATCGCCGCCGCGCTGTCGGTGCCCGATCCGCGTGAGCGCCCGCCCGACAAACAGACCCAGGCCGACCAGAAGCACGCACCGCTGCGCGATGAGCATTCGGATTTCCTGTCGCTGGTGAAACTGTGGCGTGCCTATGCGGAGCAGCGCGAGAAACTTTCGCGGGCGAAGCTGCGCGCCTGGTGCAAGGAGAACTACCTCTCCTGGCTGCGGCTTTCGGAATGGCACGATGTGCACGGCCAGCTGACGGAAGTGGCCAAAGGCGAGCTGGCCTTCACGCTCAACACCCAGCCCGGGCAATACGACGCTATCCATCGCGCACTGCTCACGGGCCTGCTGTCGCAGGTGGCGCAGCGCAAGGAGCAGGGCGAGTATCTCGGCGCCAACGGCGTGAAGCTCGCGATCCACCCCGGTTCCGGGCAGTTCCGCGCCCGCCCGGCGTGGATCGTCAGTGCCGAGCAGGTGCAGACCACCAAGGTCTATGCGCGCACTGTGGCGCGCGTTGATCCGGCCTGGGTGGAACAGGCCGGCGCGCATCTGGTGCGCCGCCAGCACTATGAGCCGCACTGGGAGCGCCGCGCCGCGCGCGCGGTGATCCTCGAGCGCGTAACGCTGTTCGGTCTGACGCTGTCCTCGGGCCGCAATGTGCCCTTCGAGCGCATCGACCCGAAAGCCGCGCGCGAGCTGTTCATCCGCCATGCGCTGGTACGCATGGAATACGATTCACGCGCGCCCTTCTTCGAGCACAACCTCAAGCTGCTCGAGGAGGCTGAATACCTGCAGCAAAAGGGCCGGCGCGTGGACCTGCTGGGCGATGAGGAGCAGCTCTACGCCTTCTTCGACGCGCGCCTCCCCGAAAACATCGCCACCGGCGCCGCCTTCGAGCGCTGGCGCAGGGACGCCGAACGCGACCAGCCGAAACTGCTGTGGCTGACAGAGAAGGACATCGCGGCCAGCGACGCCGAGCTCGACGCGCAGCGCTTCCCCGATCACCTGTCGGCCGGCCAGCTCGTGGTGCAGCTTCGCTACCGCTTCGATCCCGGCCACGAGGACGATGGCGTGTCGGCGCTGATCCCGCTGCATGTGCTTAACCAGTTGCCGGAGGAGCCCTTCGCATGGCTGGTGCCCGGCCTCATCGACGAGAAGGTGACCGCGCTGGTGCGCGCGCTGCCCAAGAACCTGCGCGTGCACTTCGTGCCCGTGCCGCACGCCGTGGAACGCGCGCTGCCGCTGCTGGATCGCGACCGCGGCTCGCTGCATGCGCAGCTTGCCGGCGCGTTGTCGCGCATCGGCGGCGTGCCCGTGCCGCACGACGCTTTCCGCGAAGAAGTGCTGCCCACACATCTGCGCATGAACTTTTTGCTGCTGGATGACGCCGGCAAGGTCATCGCGCGCTCCCGCAGCCTCGCCGCGCTGCGCGACCGTCACGCCGCCGAGTCGCAGCAGCACTATGCCAGGCAGTCGCAACTCACCACCGGAGAGCGCACCTGGGCATTCGGCGACCTGCCGCGGCAGATGCAGACCGGGGCGGGCGATCGCCAGCAGATTGGCGTACCGGCACTGGTCGATGAGGGAGAGACCGTGGGCCTGCGCGCCTTCGCCACACCGCAGGAGGCCGCCGCCAGCCATGCGCTCGGCAGCGCGCGGCTCATCCGGCTCGCCATGCCGCGCGAGTTCAAGGCGTTGCGGCGTGACCTCGCCGTCAATGTGCAGAGCGAGCTGCTGTACCGCAACCTGGGCGCACATCCGCTGCTCGATCCGGATCTGAAGCCCGGCCGCGACCTGCGCGACGACCTGCTGACCCGCATCGCGATCACCGCCTTCCTCGATGGTCTCGAACCGCTACGTGATGAAGCGGGCTTCGTGGCCCGCGTGGCTGCAAAGCGCACCGGGCTGGGCCTCATCGCGCAGGAAATCTCGCGCAGCGTGCAGGCCTCGCTGGAACGGCTGGTGCGCATCGAAGCGACACTGGGTGCCGCACCCGCGAGCGCTGCTGCCGATATCCGCGCGCAGCTGGCATGGCTGCTGCCGGCAGGATTCCTGCTGAACACGCCCTGGGAAAACCTGCGCGAATATCCGCGCTACCTGCAGGCGCTGGAGCAGCGCCTGGAAAAGCTGCCCCGCGATCCGCGCCGCGATGCGCAGCTCGCGGCGCAGGTGGCGCCGCTCGAGGCGCGTTACCGCGAACGCGTAAAAGCCGAGCGCGGAGCGCGGCATCCGGGCGGCGATGCCTTCCGCTGGCTGCTGGAAGAACTGCGCGTGTCGCTGTTCGCGCAACAATTGCGCACCCGCCTACCGGTCTCCGCGCGCCGGCTCGAAGAAGCCTGGAAGGAACGTATCGCGCCCGTGTAGGAAACGGTCTACAAGAAGTGAGGCAACGCCGAAACGCGGCCGGTATGTCAAAAGACATAGAGTGACGGTCACTATGCCACGAAAATACGCAACGCCGGCTTCTGTTCCCTGCGCCCAGTGTCCGCTGCGGCGTGTGGGCGCCTTCTCTGCCAACACGCCCGAGGAGATCGCATTCATTCAGCAACTCAAGAGCGGCGATATCGTGCTGGGTGCGGGCGCCGTGCTGAGCCGGGAAGGCGTGAACATCGGCCAGCTGCACACGTTGCTGGAAGGCTGGGCATTCCGCTTCCGCACGCTGTCATCCGGCGCCCGGCAGATTCTCAACTTTCTTCTGCCGGGGGATTTCATCGGGTTGCAGGAAAGGCTCGGCGCGCATTCCTCCCATGGCGTCGAATTGCTCACCACGGCGCGTCTGTGCCGGTTTCCCGCCGCCCGCCTCCGCGAGCTGTACACGCATCATCCCTCGCTGGGTTACGACGTGACCTGGATCGCGGCGCACGAGGAACTCATCGTCGACGAGAATCTCGTCTCGGTAGGACAGCGCACGGCCATGCAGCGCATAGCCATGCTGCTCATTCATCTGTACAAGCGCGCCTGCTCGGTGGGCCTGCAACATCCCGATGGCCGGGTTCCCTTTCCGGTCACGCAGCAGCACATGGCCGACGCACTGGGCCTGTCGCTGGTGCATACCAACAAGACATTGCATCGGCTGCGCACATCCGGGCATTTCGCGATCTCGAACGGCATGCTCGCACTGAAGCGTCCCGAAGCCATAAGCCGGCTTGCCGACTACTATGCCCGGCCCCTGCGCGAGCGTCCTCTGATCTAGCCAGCTTCGCGATCTGCATGCGTGGTAGCCTCGCGGCATGAAGAGGCTCATCCGCCACGGCTTCAACCGCAGATACGTGCTGTGGCCAGTTCTCGCCTCTGTCGCGCTGGTGGTCACGGCTTTCTTCGTCACCGAGGTGCGCCGCTCCGAGACGGTGGATCTGGTGCGCTCGGTCAACGACGAACAGTCCTTTCTGGTGGACCTGACCGAATTGCTCAATGCCAGCTATGAGGCCGAGAGCGCCCAGCGCGGCTACATCATCACCGGCCATGAAGCCTATATCGAGCCATTCGATTCGGCGGTAAAAACCGCCAGCGAGAGAATCGCCGCGCTCGAGAAGCGCAAGCTCAGCCTGTCGGATACCGAAGTGGCCGAGCTGGACGTGATCGAGCAGAGTTTCTCCAAGAAGCTGAAGGAGATGAACTCCACCATTGCCATGCGCCGCTCGGGCAGGCTGGGCACGGCATTGTCGGTGCTCAACTCCGATGCGGGCCTCAACTACATGCGCGAGATCCGCGAAGCGGCTGACCGCCTGCACGCGCAGCGGCGGGCGCGGCTGGGCAGCGCCATCCAGAAATGGAACGACTCGGTGATCACCAGCACCGTCATCGGCGCGGCAATGTCACTGTTCACGCTGCTGACCATCGTGCTCGTGGGTCTGCTGCTGTCGCGCGAGATCTCGCGACGCGCGTGGATCGCCGCTGAGCTGGACAGCCAGGTGCGCGCGCGCACCGCGGAACTGGCGCAGCTGTCCGCGCAGCTGCTGCGCGTGGGCGAAATGGAGAAATCCGCTCTGTCGCGCGAATTGCACGATGAGCTGGGCGGCCTGCTGGTGGCGATGAAGCTGGATCTTGCGGCGCTGAAGAAATTGCTGCCTCCCGAAGAAGGCGCGACGGCGCGCGCGCAGCGGCTGGGGGATTCGATCGATGCCGGCATCGACCTGAAACGGCGCGTCATCGAGAGCCTGCGCCCGACATTGCTGGACAACCTCGGTCTGTTTGCGGCGCTGCGCTGGCTGGCCGGCGAGGCGGCCACCACGAGCGGCGTTCAGATCGAGTTCGATGCGCCCCGTGAGGAAGCGAAATTGCCTGCCGACGTGTCCATCGCCATCTTCCGCGTGGTGCAGGAAACGCTGACCAACATGCTGCGACATGCAAAGGCCGCCAGGGCCACCATCATGATCACCATGCTTGCCGGCGGTGTGGACATCACCATCCGTGACGATGGCATCGGCCTGCCTCCGGATGCCCTGAAACGCAGCGGCTCGCATGGGCTCAAGCAGATGCGTTTCCGCATGGCAGCGGTGGGCGGCGCCATTGCATGGGAGGCCGCGCCGGGCGGCGGCACGCTCACGCTAGTCAGCTACCACCCGGCGTAGTTTGCCGTCTAGCTAGTTCCTGTCGGCATCGTCCTACGCGGCTTCGGGCGGCGGGGAGACTGTCGGCCTCTTCTCCCTCAGGCCATGCTTGTTTCTCAGGCACGCGCCGTTACCGCGGGAGAGGGCATGCCGGGAGGACAGTTTCTGGAAACGCTGCTGGAGAACATGGGTGACGCCGTGATCTCCTGGACAGTCTCTGGCGAGATCGTCACTTGGAACAAGGCCGCGGAGCAGCTGCTGGGATATCGGCGCGGCGAAGTGATCGGTCGCAATGTGGCGCTGCTGGTGCCTCGCGACCGGTTGCACGAACACGAACAGCTCATCCAGCAGGTATTGCAGAACGGCGGGTCGATGGAACTCATCACCCTGCGGCTGCGAATCGATGGCGAGCCCTTGCCGGTGTCGCTGGTGCTCTCCCGCCTCGACGACCCCGAGGGGAAGGTCATGGGTCTGGGCTGCGTGCTGCGCTCCCACCTGCAGACAGCGCAGCTCATCGATCATCTGCTCAGCCGCGCTCATACCGATGCGCTGACAGGCGTGCTGAATCGCGCCGGCATCGAGGAACGGCTGGCTGCCGGACGTGCCCTCGATGCAACCAGCCATCACGCCATCATGTTCATCGACCTGGATGGCTTCAAACAGGTGAACGATGAAGCTGGTCATCGTCAGGGTGACCAGCTGCTCAGGCAGTGCGCACGCAGGATCCGCGCCCACCTGGATGACGATCATCTGCTGGCGCGGTGGGGCGGCGACGAGTTCGTCGTGCTGCACGAGAACCTCTCCAATGCGCCGCTTGCGGCGCGCCTCGCCACCGAATCATTCTGCGGCCGCCTGCTCGATGTCCTGCGGCCCGCCTATGAGCTGGGCGAGCGACGCTATTCCTGTCCGGCCAGCATCGGAGCCTGCTGCTATCGGCCGCTGGAAATCCAGGGCAGCGATGCGCTGGAGATCGCCGACCTTGCCATGTACCAGGCCAAGGCGGGCGGCAAGAATGCCTTCCGTGTGGCGACCGCGCCGCGCCGCGGCTTCAACCTGCCGCTCAATCCATCTGCAGCCGCTGGATGATGGATTGCAGCTGCTCGAGATCCTTGGACTTGTCGAGAAAATATTCCGCGCCCAGTTCCCCGGCCCTGCGGCGGTACTCCGGCAGCGCATGGTTGGTCAGCACGACTGTGAGCGGATGCTCGTCACCCAGTGCTTCCAGCACTCCGAAGCCGGTGCCGCTGCGCAGCTGCAGATCGAGGATCATCAGGTCGTAGGTGGTCTGCCGGACCTGCGTGATCGCATCCTGCTGGTCGGGCACGATGTGGATGTCGCTGATGCCGGATTCCGCTTCCAGCAGGTCGCGCAGCATGCCCGCGATGCGCGGTGAATCCTCCACCAGCAGTACCTTCAGCGCCTTCATCCGGGACTCTTCAGACCAGTCCATTGCGCAATGCATAGGCGGTGATGTCGGCATTGGAGCGAAAGCCCATCTTCTCGAGGATGCGGGTGCGGTAGGTGGAAACCGTCTTGACGCTGAGGAACAGTTCCTTGGCTATGGCGGAAACCGCGTCGCCGGTCGCAAGCTTGCAGAAGATCTGGAACTCGCGCTCCGAAAGCGCGGCGTGGGCCGGCTGGTCATGGTCATGGCCCAGCTCGCTGGCCAGCTGTTCCGCCAGTGTGCTGCTGACATAGCGTCGCCCGGCCAGCACCATGTGCACGGCGCGCAGCAGCTCTTCGGCCGCCGCTTCCTTCTGCAGGTAACCCGCCGCGCCGGCCTTCAGCACGTTCACCGCATACTGCCTCTCCGGATAACCGCTCACGATCAGCACGCGTATGCCGGGATGGGCCGTCTGCACATGGCGCAGGATGTCGAGACCGCCGCGATCGGGCATGTTGATGTCGAGGATCAGGAGGTCGAAGCGCTCGTCGCGCAATGCATCCATGACCTCCTGCCCGGAGGCGGCTTCAGCAAGGTGACGCACATGCGGGTCTGTCTCCAGGAACTGGCGCAGGCCCGCGCGCACAATGGGGTGATCATCGGCGATGAGTACGGAATGCATGGTGGAATCCTGCGCCATGCGGTGAAGTGCAGGCAACTGGCAATGCCCAAAGGCCGTGTAGGAGAGTTCCTACACGGTTCAGCCCAGCGCTCCGGGGCGGATCATACTGTGACAAACGTCATGTCTTGCGTATGACGTTGAGTATGAACGTAGCCAGCGCCATGACCAGGAACACGATGAACAGGATTTTTGCGATGCCGGCCGCGCCGGCGGCAATCCCCGTGAACCCGAACAATGCCGCGATCAGCGCGATGATGAAGAAGACAACGGCATAGTGAAGCATGGCCAATTCTCCGATGACGCTGGGAATCCAGCTTTCCATGCGCACATGAGCGCAGCCGTCGGCGATGCTGGCAAGCTGCTGTAAGCGCTGTCCCACTTGCCGGAACAGCGGCCGGAGCTTTCCTACACGCTGCCGCGGAAAGCGTGAGCTGCGCCGGAACCCACCCTGGGCGATGCTGGTTTTCATTGCGGCAGCCCGCCGCAACCAGAGGGCAGGAACATGAACAAGCACTTTTCCGTCATTGCCAGCGCGTTGCTGATAACCGGCCTTTCGGGCTGCAATGTGTTGCGGGGTGAATCCACGCCGTCGCAGTATGTCGACGATGTGGCCCTCACGACCAAGATCAAGGCCGATCTGGTAGCATCGGACAATGTGGATGCGCTCGACGTCAACGTCGACGTGAAGAACGGGCGCGTTACCTTGAGCGGGTATGCCAGCAATTCCGCCGAGCGGGCGCGCGCCGTCCGGGTTGTGCGCGGCGTCGACGGCGTGAAGAGTGTCAACAACCGTATCGAAGTGAAGAAGAACTGAGGAGGTGCATCGATGAACACCAGGAAGGCCAAGGCTGCGGTGCAGGATGAACTGTCCGCATTCCTCGACGATGTGGTGGAGCTTGCGCGCTCTTCCACCGGTGTCGATTCCCAGCGTCTGGATGAACTCAAGCGCGACTTCCGCGAGCGCGTGGACCACATTCAGTCCGATGCCAAGGACACGGCGCGCGAGCTTCTGGCGCAGGCGGACACGGCGCTGGATCGCGCCGACACGATGGCCCGCGAGAAGCCGTGGCATTTCATTCTCGCCGCCGGCCTGGTGGGCGTTGCCATGGGTGTGCTGGTCGCGCGCAAATGAACGACGAGCCGTCCGCGCGGGCGCCGGCCGGTCCGCCGGACGATCCGGGCGTGGATCTGCCGACGGCGCTGCTGCGTGGTTCCCTGCGGGTGGCGCAGCGTCGCGCCATCGGCATCCTGGTCGCGGTGATCGGGCTTGCCACCGGGCTGCTGATCCTGACCCTGGGCTCGGTGGCCGCCGCGTGGGACACTCCCTGGCGCTGGCCAGTGCTGCTCGGCGTCGCGGGCCTCTATCTGATTGCCGGCGGCGTGGGTGTGTGGCTGTTGCTGCGGCCGGTGGATGATCCGGATCTGCGCGCGGCGCAGGAGCGGCTCGCCGAGCTGCAGCAGCGCGCCCGGCAGTTCACCGACCGCATCACCGGTGAAGGACCGGAAGGTTCTTCCTTCGGCGGCTTCCATCCGCGCAGCCGCACCATGCAGTGGGTGGCCTCGCTCGGCTCTCTGCCCATTCCCTGGGCCCGGCTGTTGCAGACCCTGCTGCTGTGGCGGTCGATGCGTCGACGCCGCTGACCCGTCGTTGTATTGCGACATAACGCAGGAAATCCCCTGAGGGCTGGTATGCTCCGCGCCCCTCGCGTCATGAAGCGCGGGGCTGTCATTTGCAGAGGAGTCCTCAGATGTCATCCAGGCGGAATTCCCGCGTTCTCAAGACGGTGGCTGCGCTCGCGCTGCTGCTGCCCGTATTTCCCGCATTCGCGCAGTGGAGCGGCAAGGGTGAAGCCGGTCTCGCCGTCGCCAGCGGCAATACCGACACCAAGAGCGGCAATGCCAAGCTGGTCATCGGCAAGAAGGTGGAGGCCTGGGAGCATTCCGTGGGCTTCGCGGGCAACTACATCGCAGACGACGTCGGCACCACGGGGCAGCGCTTCGAGCTGTTCGGCGAGACGCGCTACCAGTTCAATCCGCGCGACTTCTGGTTCGGCGGCGCGCGCTATGAAGATGACCGCTTCAGCGGCTTCGAATACCAGGCCGTGCTGTCCACGGGGGTCGGCCGCAAGTTCATCGACACCGACAATGTGAAGTTCTCCGGCCAGGTCGGCGTCGGTTACAAGGTGTACGAGACGCGTGACACGATCGATCCGGACACACTGGCGCTCATCCTTGGCGACCGTGACAGCGCCGCGGCGCTGATCGGCGGTTTCGACTATTCCAACAAGCTCACCGATACCACCACCGTCTTCGACAAATTCGGTTTCGAGGCGGCGTCGGGAAACACCTTCCTGCAGAACGAAATCGGCGTGGCCGTGAAGATGTCGGACAGCCTGGCGCTGGCTGTGGCGCTGGCCGTGCGGCACAACACCGATCCGCCGCCGGGCTTCAAGAAGACCGACACGCTCACGACGCTGAACCTCGTCTACGAAGTGAAGTGATCGCGGGCTGATGTGATGCAAGCGTGGGCGGCGGTCCTGCCGCCCGCGCATCCGGTCACGGCGGACCGGAGTGTGCTTCGATGAAGCGCTGTGCTTCTTCGTTGACGTCGCGGGGATCGCGCCCCGCGGTCTGGATGGGCGGTCCGATCACCACGCGGATGGTGCCCGGCCGCTTCATCAGGCCGCGCCGCGGCCAGAAATATCCCGCATTGTGCGCCACCGGTACGATCAGCCGGCCGGTCGCCCCGGCCACCGCCGCGCCCCCTACTCCATAGCGCCTGGTCTGCCCCGGCGGCATGCGTGTTCCTTCGGGGAACACGACGATCCACAGGCCGTCTTTATCCAGACGCTCCCTGCCCTGCTCGATCAGGTGGCGCACCGCCGCACCGCCAGCGCCGCGATTGATGGCGATGGCGTGCAGCTGCTTCAGGCCCCAGCCGACGAAGGGAATCCAGGTCAGCTCGCGCTTCAGCACCCAGGCCTGGGGAGGCAGGATGGCGGCCTGGGCGAAGGTCTCCCAGCTCGACGAATGCTTCATCAGCGCGACGTGCGCGCCTGCGGGCAGGTTCTCGACGCCTTCGACGGTGTAGCCCAGGCCCACGATGGCGCGCAGCGCGGCCAGCAGCTGCCGCGACCAGTTCCGCGCCAGCGCGAACCGCAGGCGCAGCGGGAGGAACACGCTGACCACCGCGAAGAAGATGGCATAGAGAAAGGTGAACACCAGGAAGAAAGCGGTGAACACCAGTGAACGCAGGAACTGCATGGTGGCAGTGTACGCGAGCCTCGGGCCGAGGCTCGCGTCCCGCACGCACGGCTTCGGGTCAGCGGCGTCCGCCGCCCATCATGCCGAGGATGTCATCCAGCGGGTTGCCATTGCCGTTGGCATCGAGCATGGAGGCGAGGCCGCTGGCGCCGCCACGGTTGCCGCCGCCCAGCAATCCGCCGAGCAGGCCGCCCAGACCACCGGCTCCGGCGGCAGCGCCACGCGCGCTGTTCTGCTTGGCCATGTAGCCCGCGGCCAGCATGGCGACCACGGGCAGCATCTTCTTCAGCAGCGCCGGGTCGAGGCCGGAGGTGGATGCCGCATTGGCCGCCACGGCGCGGCTGACATCCTTGCTGCCGAAGATCTGGCCCAGCACATTGTTGCCGGCGCCCACGTCCGAGGTTTGCGAGCCCAGCACGCTGCCGAGCAGCGCGCCCAGATCCCCGCCGCCAGGCTGGGCCTGCTTCTGGAAGCCGCCGAGGATGGCGGGCAGCAGCGCCGCGGCGCCGCTCTGCGCCTGCTGCGGGCTCATGCCCAGCTGGCTCGCCATCTGCTGCAATCCGCCCATCTGGGCGAGGAGGTCGTTGATCTGCATGTCATGCTCTCCGTGCTGTTGGAGTCACAGTATGCGCTCAATCGATGCGGTTCAGCCCGGCAGACGCGACAGGTCCGCGATGCCGCTGAACAGGGTGTGCAAGCGGTGCAGCAGCGCGAGGCGATTGGCGCGCAGCCGCGGGTCCGGGTCCATCACCATCACACCATCGAAGAAGGCGTCCACGGCGGGGCGCAGCCGCGCCAGCTCGCCCAGCGCCGCGGCGTAGTCGCCGGCAGCGATGCGGCCCGGCACGGACTGCCCGGCCGCCTGCACCGCGGCGTGCAGATCGCGCTCGGCGTCCAGCTTCAGTGCAGCGGTGTCGATGGCGGTCGGCATCTGTTCGGCGCCGGCCGATTTCTTCAGCAGGTTCGCGATGCGCTTGTTGGCGGCGGTGAGGCTTGTGGCTTCCGGCAATTGCAGGAAACCCAGCAGCGCGCGCAGCCGCGCATCGAAATCCAGCGGCGAGCGCGGCCGGGTGGCGAGCACCGCATCGCAGGCCTCGGGGGTGATGCCGGGAATGGGCGCGCCGCCATCCGGTGGCTCGAGCCACGCATTGCGCTGCCGCTCCATCAGGTAGTCATACACCTGCGCGGCCACGATCTCGCGTGAAGGCAGCGGTTTGCCGCCTGCCGCGACCGGTGCATCGAACACCGTGTGCAGGCGCAGCGAGGCGTCGATCAGGTCCACCACATCCAGCGGCAGGCGCCGCTCGTAGATCATGCGACCACTGCCGCTGGCCGCGCGCCGCAGCGCGAAGGGGTCCTTGGTGCCGCTGGGCTTCTGGCCGATGGCGAAGATGCCGGTGAGTGTGTCGATGCGGTCGGCAATCGCCACCGCGAGGCCGGCCTTCGTCTGCGGCAGCGCATCGCCGGCGCCGCGCGGTTGATAGTGTTCGGCAATGGCGGCGGCGACTTCCGCCGGTTCGCCATCCGCGGCCGCGTAGTAACGGCCCATGATGCCCTGCAGCTCGGGGAACTCGCCCACCAGGTTCGAGGCCAGATCGCACTTGGCAAGTAGAGCGGCGCGCGCCGCCAGGCTTTCATCGCCGCCGATGCGCGCGGCGATGGTGCGGGCAAGCCGTTCCACGCGGCGCACCTTGTCGCCGATGGAGCCCAGCTGCGCCTGGAAGGTGATGCTGTCGAGCGCCGCGCTGCTCGCCGCCAGCGGCGCCTTGCGGTCCTGGTCCCAGAAGAAGGCCGCGTCGGAGAGGCGCGGCCGCACCACGCGCTCATTGCCCGCGCGCACCATGTCGGGGTTGCGGCTTTCGATGTTGCTCACCGCGATGAACACCGGCAGCAGCGCGCCCTGTGCATCCTCGACCGGGAAGTAGCGCTGGTGATCCTGCAGCACCGAGATCAGAAGCTCGCGCGGCAGGGCAAGGAAGCGCTCTTCGAAGCGCCCTGCCAGCGGCACCGGCCATTCCACCAGTGAGGTCACTTCGTCCAGCAGCGCGTCGGAGATCAGAGCGCGGCCGCTCCGCGAAGCGGCGAGTTGTGTCACGCCTTCGCGGATGCGTTCGCGGCGCGCGGCGAAATCAGCCATTACACGGCCGCGCTTCTCAAGCGTGCCTTCATAGGCCGCGGGCGAGGAAAGCCGCAGCGGCTTCGGCGCCATGAAGCGATGACCGCGCGTCTCGCGGCCGGCCTCGGTGTCGAGGATGCGCGCCGGAATCACGTCCTTGCCGAGCAGCAGCACCAGCCAGTGCACCGGCCGCACGAACTGCGCCTCGCCCGCGCCCCATCGCATGCGTTTGGGGATGGGAAGCTGGTCCAGCGCCTCACTGACAAAGCCCGGCAGCAGCGCTGCCGCGGTCATGCCTGGCTTCACGCCGCTCCACGACAGGAATTCATTGTTCTTCGCATCACGCTCGCGACCCAGTGCGTCGATGGCGACGCCGCAACTCTGGGCAAAGGCCTGCGCCGCGCGGGTGGGTTGCCCCTGCGCATCGAAGGCCGCGGAAACGGGCGGCCCGCGGCGCTGCAATTTCTGCTCCGGCGCCTGCAAGGCCAGACGCTTCACGCGCACGGCGAGCCGTCGCGGCGTGGCAAAGGCCTGCACCGCGCCATGCACCAGTCCCGCGGCGTCGATGCGCTGCACGAGAGCATCGCGGAAAGCTTCGGAAAGCGTGAGCAGCGCCTTGGGCGGCAGCTCCTCGGTGCCCAGCTCCACCAGGAAATCGGCGCGCGTGCTCATGCCGGCACCGCCCTGGCGTCGGCGCCCGCGATCAATATGCGCGGTCCGGCCGCCAGCATCGGAAAGCCCAGCGCCTCGCGGCTGGCGTAGTAGCTCTTCGCCACCGCGCGCGCCAGCTGGCGCACGCGCAGGATGTAGCGCTGCCGCTCGGTCACCGAGATGGCGCGCCGCGCATCCAGCAGATTGAAAGTGTGCGAGGCCTTGAGCACCTGTTCATAAGCCGGCAGCGCGAGCTTTGCGGCCAGCAGCGCATTGCACGCGGCCTCGTGCTCGTCGAAATGACGAAGCAGCACCGCTACATCGGCATGTTCGAAGTTGTAGGCCGACTGCTCCACCTCGTTCTGATGGAACACATCGCCATAGGTCACGCGGCCCAGCGGGCCATCCGTCCACGTGAGATCGAACATGCTCTCCACGCCCTGCAGATACATGGCGAGGCGTTCGAGGCCATAGGTGATCTCGCCGGTCACCGGCCGGCAGTCCAGACCGCCCACCTGCTGGAAGTAGGTGAACTGCGTGACCTCCATGCCGTTGAGCCACACTTCCCAGCCGAGCCCCCACGCGCCCAGCGTCGGCGATTCCCAGTTGTCCTCGACGAAGCGCAGGTCGTGCACCAGCGGGTCGATGCCGATGGCGCGCAGGCTGTCCACATAGAGATCGAGGATGTTCAGCGGCGAGGGTTTGATCACCACCTGGAACTGGTAATAGTGCTGGCCGCGGAACGGGTTCTCGCCGTAGCGCCCGTCGGTGGGGCGCCGCGACGGCTGCACATAGGCCGCGCTCCAGGGCTCCGGCCCGATGGCGCGCAGAAAGGTGGCCGAATGAAAGGTTCCGGCGCCTACTTCCATGTCATGCGGCTGCACGATCACGCAGCCCTGGGCGGCCCAGTACTGCTGCAAGGCGAGGATCAGGTCCTGGAAGCTGCGCGGAGGCGCACCCAGCTTGACTCTAGACATAGCGAAGGGTCCGGTGAGACTGACGCGGCAGTATATCGGGCAGGGCGCTGACACGCGTCTGACCCGCTGTTGCCCCAAAAAGATGCAGCGAATACAGTAGCGCACTGAAATGGTGCACCACGACGGTGCGCACCGTGGTGGTGCTCTTATAAACCATTGATTTTCATGAGACAGTGCGCTGGCACAAAGGCTGCACTACATCAGCCTGCCATCTGAACCATTCCATCCGGAGGAGCCATGACCACGCCGAGCGACGTCCTGAAGATGATTCAGGAGAAAGAGATCAGGTACGTCGATTTTCGCTTCTGCGACACCCGCGGCAAGGAGCAGCATGTCACCGTGCCCGCGCGCACGGTGAAGGAAGAGCTGTTCACCGACGGCAAGATGTTCGACGGCTCCTCGATCGCCGGCTGGAAGGGCATCAACGAGTCCGACATGATCCTGATGCCGGATGCCAGCACCGCCGTGGTCGATCCTTTCTTCGACGAGCCCACGCTCAACCTCCGCTGCAACATCATTGAGCCCGCGACCATGCAGGGCTATGAGCGCGATCCGCGTTCGCTGGCGTTGCGCGCCGAGGCTTACCTGAAGTCCACGGGCATCGCCGACCGCGCGCTGTTCGGACCCGAGAACGAGTTCTTCATCTTCGACGACGTGAAGTGGCACAGTGCGATGAACAGCACCGGCTACACCATCGAGTCGTACACCGGCGCGTGGAATTCGAACACCGCGTTCAACGATCGCCCCAACCTCGGTCATCGTCCCGGCGTCAAGGGCGGCTATTTCCCCGTGCCGCCGGTGGATGCCTACCAGGACATCCGCGGCGAGATGTGCAATGTGCTGGAAGAGATGGGCATGGAAGTCGAAGTGCACCATCATGAAGTGGCCACTGGCGGCCAGTGCGAGATCGGCGTCGGCGCCGGCACGCTCACCCGCAAGGCCGACGAAGTGCTGATGCTCAAGTACGTGGTGCAGAACGTGGCGCACCGCTACGGCAAGACCGCGACCTTCATGCCCAAGCCCCTGGTCGGCGACAACGGCTCGGGCATGCATGTGCACCAGTCGCTGTCGAAGGACGGCAAGGCGCTGTTCGCCGGCGACAAGTACGGCGGACTGTCGGAGATGGCGCTGTACTACATCGGCGGCATCATCAAGCATGCCAAGGCCATCAATGCCTTCACCAACCCGGGCACCAACAGCTACAAGCGCCTGGTGCCGGGTTTCGAAGCGCCGGTGATGCTGGCCTACTCGGCCCGCAACCGCTCCGCGTCGATCCGCATTCCGTGGGTGGCGAACCCGAAGGCACGCCGCATCGAGGTGCGCTTCCCCGATTCGCTCGCCAATCCCTATCTGGCGTTCAGCGCCATGATGATGGCCGGCCTCGACGGCATCCAGAACAAGATCCATCCCGGCGACTCCGCGGACAAGGATCTGTATGACCTGGAGCCGGAGGAGGAGAAGGACATCCCGCAGGTCGCGCATTCGCTCGACATGGCGCTCGAGCACCTGGACAAGGACCGCGCCTTCCTCAAGGCCGGCGGCGTGTTCACGGATGATGTCATCGACGCCTACATCGCGGTCAAGATGCAGGAAGTCACCCGCTACCGGATGAGCACCCATCCGGTGGAAATGGACATGTACTACAGCATGTAGTGCCAGCGAGGCGCGCGGTCCGGGCATGACGCCGGATCGTGCGCCGGTTCCTTGAGTTGCTCCGAAATGGGTCTATGCTGATATCCCATGCGCAAACTCATCTCTGTCCTGCTGCTTGTGTGCGGTGCAGCGGCGCTGCAGGCCGCGCAGACCTGGCGCTGGGTGGATGCCAATGGCGTGGTCCATTACTCCGACGTGCCTGTGCCGGGCGCGGAGCCGATGGATCTGGGTTCACGCGTGGTGACGCCGAAGAATCCCGATGCGCCACGGCCGGTCACGAATGTGCCGCAGGCCTCGCAGGCCGCGGAGCCCTCCGCGCGCCCGTACGCGCGCTGCGTCGTGAGTGCGCCCGCCAACGAGCAGAATTTCCAGGGTGTGCAGGCCATCACCGTGTCGCTGGACATCCTGCCCGCGCTGCAGGCGGGGCATCGCGTCGAGGTGGTGATGAACGGGCAGGCCATATCCGGCTGGCCGACCGATGCATCGAGCTACACCTTGCCCGAGGTCTATCGCGGCAGCTACATACTGAACGTGCGCGTGCTCGATGCACTGGGTCGCCAGCTGTGCGCCGGGGCGCCCAGCAGCTTCCACGTGCGCCAGGCCACTCTCTATTCGCCGGCCAGGCGCCCCGCCACCGGACGCTGATCGCGGCGGGAGCGCCGCCGACATGAACCCGGCCCAGGATCAGGGGTCGGTGCTCGCCGATTTCGAACCTTCCACGCTGCTGGACTCACTCTCCACCGGCATCGTGGTGCTCGACGGCCAGTTGTGCCTGGTCTATGCCAATGTGCGCGCACAGGACCTCATGGCGCTGAGCGTGAAGCAGGCGCGCGGCCGCCCTTTCGGTGAGCTGTTCCGAGATTCGCGGCCGCTGACCGCCATCCTGCGCCGCTCGCTGGAGCAGCTGGAGAACTGCACGCAGCACGAGATGCAGCTCAAGGCGGTGCTCTCTTCGCTGACGCGCGAGCCGCGGCTCATAGATCTGATTGTCACGCCCATCGAGGAAGGTCCCACCGGCACCTACCTGCTGGTGGAACTGGTGGACGCCACGCAGCGGCAGCGCATCTCGCGCGACAGCGACATCCTCGCCGACATCGCCGGCAGCCGGCTCATGATCCGGCAGCTGGCGCATGAGGTGAAGAACCCTCTGGGCGGTCTGCGCGGCGCGGCGCAGTTGCTGGAGCGCGAGCTCGCCGATCCCGCGTTGCGCGAATACACCGCCGTCATCATCAATGAGGCCGACCGGCTCGCGGCGCTGGTGGATTCCATGGCCGGCTCGCAGTGGCCGCCGCAAAAGGCTCTGCTCAATGTGCACGAAGTGTGCGAGCACGTGGTGCATCTGATCCGCGCCGAGGCGCCGCCCGGCGTGCAGGTGGAGCGCGACTACGATCCCAGCCTGCCCGAGGCGGCCTATGACCGGAACCAGATCATCCAGGCGCTGCTCAATATCGCGCGCAACGCCCTGCAGGCCGTGGGTGAACGCGGACGCATCATCGTGCGCACGCGCGCGCGCAGCAATGTGGGCATCGGCACGATGCGCCACCGGCTGACCGCGGTGATCGAGATCGAGGATGACGGCCCCGGCGTGGCGTCAGAGGTCGCCACATCATTGTTCCTGCCCCTGGTCACCAGCCGCAGCAATGGCACGGGTCTGGGTCTTGCCGTGGCGCAGGATCTGGTCACGCGCCATGGCGGCATCATCGAATACGTAAGCCAGCCGGGATGCACCATCTTCTCTGTCATCCTGCCGCTGGAGGGCGCCGCATGACTGCTCACCCATTTTGCGTCTGGCTCGTCGATGACGATGCCTCCATCCGCTGGGTGCTGGAGCGCGCGCTGCGCAATGCCGGCATGCTGGTGCGGCTGTTCGAGGCGGCGGAGCCGGCATTGGTGGCGCTGGGCGGCGCGCCGCCCGATGTGCTGGTCACGGATATCCGCATGCCCGGACAATCGGGCCTGGAACTGCTCAAGCGTGCGCATCAGCATCATCCCGGCCTGCCGGTGATCGTGATGACGGCGCATTCGGACCTGGGCAGCGCCGTTTCGGCCTACGAAGGCGGCGCCTTCGAATATCTGCCCAAACCTTTCGACATCGATCAGGCCGTGGAGCTGGTGCGTCGCGCCGTGCAGGCCGCGCACAAATCCGCCGGAGAGGTCACGGCGGCGCAGATGCCCGGTCTGCTGGGTCGCGCGCCGGCCATGCAGCAGGTGTTTCGCGCCATCGGGCGTCTGTCGCGCTCCAGCGTGAATGTGCTGGTCACCGGCGAATCGGGCACCGGCAAGGAGCTCGTGGCGCGCGCGCTGCATGAGCACAGCGTGCGCGCCGGCAAGGCATTCATCGCGCTCAACACCTCGGCCATTCCCGCCGAGCTGCTGGAGTCGGAACTGTTCGGGCACGAGAAGGGCGCGTTCACCGGCGCGGATGCGCTGCGCCGCGGCCGCTTCGAGCAGGCCGATGGCGGCACGCTGTTCCTCGACGAGATCGGCGACATGAACCTGGCGCTGCAGACGCGGTTGCTGCGCGTGCTTGCCGAGGGCGAGTTCTACCGCGTGGGCGGGCAGCTGCCCATCCGCGTGGACGTGCGCGTGATCGCCGCCACGCACCAGAACCTGGAAGAGCGCGTGGCGCAGGGGCTGTTCCGCGAGGATCTCTACCACCGCCTCAATGTCATCCGCATCGAGCTGCCGCCGCTGCGCGCGCGCCGCGAGGACATCCCGGATCTGCTGGGCCATTATCTGCAGCTGGCGGCACGCGAGCTCAACGTCGAGGCGAAGAAGCTCACCCGCGAGGCGCTGGAGCGGCTCACGCAGTACAGCTGGCCCGGCAATGTGCGCGAGCTCACGAACCTGTGCCGCAGGCTCACCGTGCTTGCGCCGGGCAGCCAGGTGCATGTCAGGGACCTGCCCGCCGAAACGGTCGCCGAAGGCGCCGCGGCTTCCGCCGAAGACGACTGGAGCACGTATCTGTCCGCGTGGGCCGAGCGCTTCGCCGCCACCGGCGAGCAGCCCCTGCTGGATGTGGCCCTGCCGCAGTTCGAGCGCACGCTGATCGAGGTGGCGCTGGCCCACACGCAGGGACATCGCCAGGCGGCGGCGAAGCTGCTGGGCTGGGGGCGCAACACGCTGACGCGCAAGCTCAAGGAGCTGGGGATGGAGGATTCCCCCGACTAGCGGGTGACAGATGCATCGTGCTCTCCTAGCATCAGGTGCACCATGGAATCCCTGAACCGCGTGCTCGACACCGTCTTTCTCGCCAACAGCCTGCGCGCCTGGCTGCTGGCGGGCGTGGTTTTCTGCGCCACCTTCCTGGTTGTGCCTTTCGTGCGCGCGCGCGTCGCGTCGCGGCTGCGCCAGCGGCGTGGCGCCGTCACACGGGCGCAAAGCGCGACACCGGAGTTGCTGGAAGTGCTCGCTGCGCGCACCAGTCGCCTGGTGCTGTTGAGCATCGCGCTGTATTTCGCGGAGAAGATCCTCACGCTGCCGGTGAAGGTGGATCGCATCTTCGATGTGATCATCGTCTTCGGCGTCGCGGTGCAGTTCGCGCTGTGGGGGGTGGCGGCGCTGGATTTCTTCATCGATCGCCACTATGCGCGCCGCGGCGTCGGCGACGATGTCAGTTCGCGCGCCTCGGTGAGCGTGCTGATGTTCCTGGGGCAGCTGCTGATCTGGGCGGTGTTCACGCTGCTGGCGCTGGACAACCTCGGCGTCAATGTCACGGCGCTGGTGGCGGGCCTGGGTGTCGGCGGCATCGCCATCGCGCTGGCCGTGCAGACCATACTCGGCGACCTGCTCGGCTCGCTGTCCATCGCGCTCGACAAACCCTTCGTGATGGGCGACAGCCTGCGCATCGATGATATGGAGGGCCGTGTCGAATACATCGGCATCAAGAGCACGCGGCTGCGCAGCGTGACCGGCGAGCAGATCATCCTGTCGAACGCCGATGTGCTGAAAAGCCGCGTGCGCAACCTGGGGCGCATGCCGGAGCGCCGCGTGATCGTGCGCCTGCGTTTCGCCTATGGCACGCCGGCCGCCGACATTGCGAAGGTTCCCGGCCTGGTGGAGAACGTGGTGAAAGCCGTGCCCGGCACGCGCTTCGTGAGCTGCCTGTTCGCCGAAATCAGCGCCTATGCGCTGGAATTCGAACTGATCTACTTCATTGCGACGGCCGGTGGACGCAGCGCACTGGCGGTCGATGCCGTGAACCACGGCATCGTCGCGCAGCTGTCTGCTGCCGGCATCGCCCTGACCTATCCCACCCAGCGCGCCGTGAGCTGATGCCGGCGGCGCGCCTGGACCGGATCAGCTGCGCGCCTGCCTCACCCCTTCAGCCAGCCGGCGGATTCCCTCATCGATCTGCGCGGTCGTCAGTGCGCAGAACGGCAGACGCAGGAAGCGCTCGCCGCCACCCTGCGGAAAGAACGCCAGGCCATCGGCGAGGTTGAGGTTCAGCTGCGCCGCCGCCGCGCGCACCGCCGTGCTCGATACGCCTTCGGGCAACGTCAGCGACAGGAAGAAGCCGCCGTCCGGCCGCGTCGCCACCGCGTCGGGGATGTATTTGTCGAGCGCCGCGAGGCAGGCATCGAGCCGCGGCGCATACAGCGCCTTGAGCTTCCCGATCTGCGGATCGAGCCTGCCGGCCTTGAGCCATTCCAGCGTCACGCCATGCGCGAAATAGCCCGGGGAGATGTAGGTGTCCTCGGCGACCTTGCCGATCTTCGCGAGCATCGCCGCGTCGCCGATCATCAATCCCAGGCGCACGCCGGGCGCGACGAGTTTGGTGAACGAGGTCATGTGCAGCGTGCGCTCCGGCGCCAGCGAGAACAGCGTCGGCTCCGGCGTGCCGCGATAGCGCAGCATGCGGTAGGGCGCATCCTCCAGCAGCAGCAGGTCGTGCTTCCTTGCCAGCTCCACGAGCGCGCGGCGCTTGTCGCCTGAGCAGGTGGCGCCCGAAGGGTTCTGGAAATCCGGGATCACATAGAACAGCTTCGGCTTGTGCTGGCCGAGCAGCTTTTCAAGCGCGGCCAGATCCGGGCCGTCGTGCTGCAGTGGCACGCCGATCACATTGGCGCCATGGCGGCGGAACAGCGTGATGGCGCGGTCGTAGCTCGGGCTCTCGGTGAACACCACATCGCCGGGCTTGATCAGCGCCGTGCACAGGAACTCCACCAGCTCCAGCGAGCCATTCCCGGTGAGCACCTGCTCG
This sequence comes from Pseudomonadota bacterium, assembly GCA_963205255.1. Lineage (GTDB taxonomy): Bacteria > Pseudomonadota > Gammaproteobacteria > Steroidobacterales > Steroidobacteraceae > ZC4RG30. The sequence continues at coordinate 11,508 of CAUJIK010000063.1, read as the reverse complement.
GGCTTGACGCCCTGCCACTCGGCGAGCCACACGCGCAGGCTGGCAAGGCCGGCCGAAGGGCCGTACTGCAGCATGGCCTCCGCATTGGCCGCGAGCGCCGCATTGGCGGCCGCCGTGAGTTCGGCGACGGGGAAGGATTCGTTCGCGGGCACGCCGCGGGTGAAGTTGATGGTTTCGGTTGCAGCCATGATGTTGGAAGTGGTGGAAGAGTCAGGCGTGGAAGAGTCAGGAGCCGAGCGCGGCAACGGATGCATGGCCGCGCTGGTTGAGGAACTCGGCGATGCCGCGGTTGATCTTCGGGCACACCAGCGGATCGTAGAACAGCGCGGTGCCCACGCCGACGGCGGTGGCGCCGGCGATCAGGAACTCGATGGCATCGGTTGCGGTGGTGATGCCGCCCTGGCCGATGATGGGAATGCGGTGCGCTCGCGCCACCTCGCTCACCTGCGCCACCTTGAGCAGCGCGATGGGTTTGATGGCGGGGCCCGACAATCCGCCCTGGCGGTTGCCGAGCACCGGCGTGCCGGTGCGTGAATCGATCGCCATGCCCATCACCGTGTTGATCACCGCAAGCCCATCGGTGCCGGCCTCGATCACGCGCCGCGCGTTTTCCTGGATGTCGGTCTGGTTGGGTGAGAGCTTGGTGATCAGCGGCTTCTTCGTCACCTTGCGGCAGGCCGCCACCACGCGCGCCGACATCTCCGGTGAGTTGCCGAACTGCACCCCGCCCTCTTTGACGTTGGGGCAGGAGATGTTGATCTCGATGGCGTCGATGGGTGAATCATCGAAACGCGCCACGACCTCGATGTACTCCTCGATGGTGGAGCCGGAGGCATTGGCGATGAAGCGCGTCTCGCTGAAGTCGAGCGTGGGCAGGATGTGCCGCACCACATGATCGACACCGGGGTTCTGCAGCCCGATGGCATTGAGCATGCCGTTGGCGGTCTCGTATACCCGGTGTGGCTTGTTGCCCAGCCGCGCCTTGCCGGTGGTGCCCTTGAGGCAGATGGCGCCCACATCGCGGTTCGAGAAGCCCGCGACCCGCGTGTATTCCTCGCCGAAGCCCACGCAGCCCGACAGCAGCACGATGGGCGAGGCGAAATCCATGCCGCAGAACTTCAGGGCTAGCGAGGCCGGAGGCGGCATCCAGGCGCCGGAGGCGCCGTGCGCGCGGGGTTCGAGGGCGGCATTCATGACGTAATTATCCCTTAATTGCTTCCCCGGCACTGAATCCGGCGGGGAGCGGCGATACTGCTGTCCATCGACTGGCATTTGAATCCCTGATTTGACCAGACTAGACTAGGTCAGGTGGAAACCGTGAATATCTATGAAGCCAAGACCCAGCTTTCCAGACTCGTGGATCGCGCGGCTGCGGGAACGGACGTCATCATCGCCAGGGGCGGCAAGCCGGTGGCGCGTCTCACGGCTCTGGAGACGTCCGTACGCAAGGTCCGCTTCGGCTTGCTGCAGGGGCAGATCAAGGTAGCCGAGGATTTCGATGCGCCCCTGCCGGACGAGGTGCTGGCGCAGTTCGAGGGGCGCTGATGCGTCTGCTGCTCGATACGCACATCTTCGTCTGGGTGGTGACCGGATCCGCGCGGCTCGGGAGCGAGGCCAGGGCCCGGATCACCGAGGCATCGCAGGTTTACGTCTCGTCGGCGTCGATCTGGGAGATCGCGATCAAGTCACGATCGGGGAAGATCGAAGGCGACGTGGACGCGCTGGTCGACGCCATCCGCGCCAGCGGATTCGAGGAGCTGCCGGTGGCGGCGCATCATGCCGCCGCGACAGCCCGCCTTCCGCTGCATCACGCCGATCCCTTCGATCGGCTGCTGCTGGCGCAGGCCACGGTCGAGCCGCTGCGGCTGCTGACGGCAGATCGCGTGCTGGCCGCGTACGGCCCCTTCGTCGAACATATCGGGTAGCGCATGTTCAACGTGCTGCTGTACGAGCCGGAGATTCCCCCCAATACCGGCAATTCGATCCGTCTGTGCGCCAATACAGGGTGCCATCTACATCTAATAGGCCACCTAGGGTTCAATCTCGAAGAACCGCAGCTCAAGCGCGCCGGTCTGGACTACCACGACCTGGCCCGGGTCTCGCTGCACGAGGATGTCGCAGCCTGCCTTGCAGCCATCGGCCCGACCCGGCTGTTCGTCATCGAGACGGACGGCGCGAAGGGGCATCACGAGGCCCGCTTCCAGCCTGGTGACAGCTTCCTGTTCGGCCGCGAGACCAGCGGCCTTCCGGAAAGTGTGACCGCCACCCTGCCGCCGCATGAGCGGCTGCGCATCCCCATGCGGCCTTCGAACCGCAGCCTCAACCTGTCGAATGCGGTAGCGGTGGTGGTCTACGAAGCCTGGCGACAGAACGGGTTCGGCTGACTACAGCGGGTTACGCTACTTCCGAGCCACTGCCTTGCAGTCGCGTGCGGCTCTGCTCTCGGGTGATAGGCGTAGAGAAGCAGGTCCGCATCGGCCAGGATCATCGCGCCAGCGGGGCTTCCAAGGGTTCGATCAGCTCGCTGATATTGTCCAGGTTGAGGCCCGTGCGCCGGGAGGCCAGTTGCAGCTTCGCCGCCACGTCATCGTCCAGCGTCAGGGTGGTGCGCATGGGGCAGAACCTGATGAACAGACATCATGATGCAAACCTATTGCGTCCGACCTGTGCCGGTGAACCTGCGACTCAGGGCGCGTTCCCGCACTTCCATTCCGGGACGATTTTCACGGCGCGGTCTCATGCATGTCCGGGACCATACCCCTTCTGATGAGCGGCTTGCTGCCTTGCTTCGGCAATGGCGTTGCCGTGATCGAGAGTCGGGATGGAGGGACCCCATCGAGATGACATGGACGAAGCGCCGTTCAGGAGTCTGTCCTGATCTTTTGCGCGCAACCGTGCTCGCCATAATCGCCGGAGGCGCGATGGCTTGCTCCGCCGCGCATGCGCAAAGCGTGATCGTCGACGGCAATGTGCTGCCCGCTGCCCCGGCGCCGCCCACCGCGATCTGGAATCCAGCCAATCTGCGCGTGGGTGTAACCGGTGTGGGCGAACTCACCATTCTGGATGGCGGCAAGGTCGCCGGTACAAGTCAGGCAATCCTCGGCGTCAACGTGGGCAGTTCGGGCACGGTCACGGTGAGCGGCGCCGGGTCCAGCTTGTCCACGGTCACGCAGATGCACGTTGGCAGCAACGGCACTGGCATTCTCGACATCGAGAATGGAGCGGCCGTCGAGGTCGGCACCTTCCTCTACATCGGTCGCTTCGGCGGCGCTGAAGGTGTCGTGACCGTGAGCGGCGCGGGTTCGAACCTGAAAAACGCCAACATGATGCAGGTCGGAAGTGAAGGCAAAGGCACTCTGATCATCGAAGACGGCGCCACGGTGAACAGCATCAACGTCGTCCGGGTCGGGTTTGCGGCTACTGCGGAAGGTTCGGTGCTGGTGCATGGCCCCGGCTCGAGCTGGATAACCAACAACTCGATGTCGGTCGGCTATGGCGGCCCTGGCACGCTCACCATCGAAGCGGGCGGCACGGTGAGTAACGTTGACGGCTTCATCGGGCGCGGAGCTGGAGCGACCGGCGAGGCCACGGTTTCCGGCGCCGGATCCATCTGGATCAACACCGGCAGCCTTTTCGTGGGTGACGTGGGTGACGGCACACTCACCATCGCGAATGGAGGTCGAGTGGAAATGGTGGGCGGGGGCGAACTGGTCGTCGCCCGCCTTGCCGGCAGCCACGGCGCCCTGCACATCGGTGCGGCGGCAGGCGATCCGGCCGCCATCGCCGGCACGGTGGTCGCTGACGGGGTCGCTTTCGGCGACGGAACCGGCACGGTGAATTTCAATCACACCGACAGCGCCTATCTGTTCTCGCCAGGCATCACCGGAAGCGGGTCGGTCAATCATTACTCCGGCACGACCATCCTGACCGGCGACAGCATCTATTCCGGCGGCACGACGATTGCGGGCGGTGTTCTCCAGCTTGGCAATGGCGGCGCCACCGGCTCGATCACGGGCGATGTCGTCAACAACGGCGTGCTCGCCTTCAATCGCGCCAATGATCTTTCCTTCAACGGCACGATTTCGGGCACCGGTTGGTCACCCAGACCGGTGCCGGCACCACTGCTTTGACCGGAACGAATACCTACACTGGCGGCACCACGATCACCGCCGGCACGCTGATCGGCAACGCTGCCTCGATCCCGGGCAACATCGTCAACGCTGCGACCGTCGTGTTCGATCAAGGCGCCGATGCGAGCTTCGCCGGCACTATCGGCGGCCATGGCGGTGCTGATGGCCAGATGGTCAAGCGCGGCACGGGGACGCTGGCGCTCACCGGCGTCTCATCGCTCGACTGGTCCATCGAGACGGGCGGGCTGGTCGCGGACGCCAGCCGCTTCGGTGGCAATGTCGCTCTTGCCAGCGGTGCATCGCTGACATTCGATCAGGGCGGCAATGCCAGCTATGCCGGTGCCCTTTCCGGCTCGGGCGCCTTCGGCCTGACAGGATCGGGCGTGATGATGCTGACGGGTGACAGCTCCGGGTTTGCCGGCACGACCACGGTCGCCAACGACGGCCTGATCATCGGGCAGAGCGGTGCGGGCGCGCTTGGTGGCACGGTGAACGTGCTGTCGGGCGGCACGCTGGGTGGTTCAGGCACGATCGGCCGTAGGGGCGCTGTGGTCAGCATCGCGGCCGGCGGCGTGCACGTGCCGGGTGATGATCACGGCCAGCAGACTCTTCTCGGCGACTACCTGCTGCGCGGCACGCTCCGGATCGGCGACACATCGGGCAGGCTGGGCACGCTTCACGTGCATGGCGGTGTCGATGTTGCCGGCTCGAGCCTTGATCTGCGGCTGTCGCCCGCCCTGGTGGCGAACGGAAGTCTCGTCAACAGCCCGTACACACTCATCGACAACCAGGGCCTCGATGCAGTGAGCGGCTCCTTTGCGGAAGTCACCAGCAACCTCCTCTTTCTCGCGCCGCGTCTGGACTACGCCGGTGGGGACGGCAACGACATCACGTTCGATCTGGTCCTCAACGATAGGGTGTTCGCGTCGGTAGCGCAGACGCCGAATCAGCGCGCAGTGGCTGAAGCAGCCAACACGCTGCCGCCCGGCGATCCGGTGTGGGGCACCATCGCGTTGGCGAATGACGAGCAGGCGCTGCGCCAGAGCTTCGACGAGCTGGCGGGAGAGATCCACGCCACATCGCTCGGCGTACTGCTCGAGCAGAGCCGCTTTCCGCGCCTTGCGGTCAACGAGCAACTGCGGGCCGGCGCCGCCGACGCCGATGCGGCGATCTGGGGTCATGTATATGACTCCCGCGCTGATTGGCGGGGCGATGGCAATGCCGCTGCGGTGGAGCGCAGCACGGGCGGGCTGCTGATGGGTCTCGATGCCAAGCTCGGCCGATGGCGCGTTGGCGGCATGATTGGCGGCGGCAGGACCCGCATGACGGTAGCGGACCGCGCGTCAGGTTCTAGCCACGGCCTCTGCGCCGCTCGACTGCGCGTGAGTGTCGCGGGGCCGGAACGACTGAAAGAACCGCTCGAAGGTGGCAAAGCTGATCTCCGCCGCCACATATACAACGGCCATACCCAGCACCCAGAGCAGCAAGCCGTTGTCGATGCCCAGCTTCGCGCCGATCCGCTCCATCGCGTTGAAGCACAGCGTGTGCATCAGGTAGATGCCGTAGCTGACCACGCCCACTCGCACCAGCGGCGCCTCGCGACGCCGCGCCTTCCGGTTTACTCGTACTCCGCCCGCGGCGGCCGCCGCATCAGCTCGCGCACCACCTCACCCGCATCCGCGCCATCGAAAAGAATGCGGCAGATGCCTTCGCAGATGGGCAGCTCCAGTTCCAGCCTTCGCGCCACCACGCGCAGCACGCGCGCGGCATGGAAGCCCTCGACCACCTGCCCGATCTCTTTCATCGCCGCCTCGGGCGTCAACCCGCGCGCCAGCGCAAGGCCACAGCGCCGGTTGCGCGACTGATCGTCGGTGCAGGTGAGCACCAGATCGCCCAGCCCGGCAAGCCCCATGAAAGTCTCGGCGCGCGCGCCCAGCGCAATGCCCAGCCTCGTCATCTCGGACAGCCCGCGCGTGATCAGCGCCACGCGTGTGTTGGCGCCAAAACCCAGTCCATCGGAAAGCCCCGCGCCCACGGCGATCACGTTCTTCACCGCGCCGCCGATCTCGACGCCGGTGATGTCGGTGGAGATGTAGGTGCGGAACGTCGGCGAAGCCAGATCCTCAGCGATGCGCGTGGCAAGCCCCGCATCCGGCGAAGCCACCACCATCGCGGTGGGCAGGCCCGCACCCACTTCCTTCGCGAAAGTCGGCCCCGAGAGCACGGCCACTTCGTGATTGTCGCCCAGCACCTGATGCGCGACCTGGTTCGGCAGCAATCCGCTGTCGCGCTCGAAGCCCTTGGTGGCCCAGGCCACGTTCATGCCCGGCGACAACCGTGGCGCGAGATCTTCAAGAAAGCGGCGAAAGCCGCTGCTCGGCACCGAGATCAGCACCTCGCTGGCGCCGGCCAGCGCGGCATCCAGCGACTCGGCGACATGCAGCGCATCGGGAAACGCCGCATTGGGCAGATAGCGCCGGTTGCAGCGCTGCGAGCGCATGTCCGCGATCTGGGCCGCATCGCGGCCCCACAATCTCGTGGGCTTGCCGGCGCGGGCGAAAGCGATCGCCAGCGCCGTGCCCCAGGAGCCGCTGCCGAGAACGGCTATGGGCGCGGGGCCCCGGTGCGCGTCGGCAGGGCTCATCCGGTCCGGTCAGTTCGTCTGCGAGGGCGGCGGCGTCTCGACGGACTGGGCCTGCGCGTTCAGGTACAGCGCATCGAAGTTCACCGGCGGCAGCAGCAGCTGCGGGAAGCCGCCCTGGCTCACCAGTTGCGAGACCATGGAGCGCGCATAGGGGAACAGCACGCCGGGGCACACGCTCGCGACGGCGCGCTTGGTGTCGTCCTCGGAGAGGTTCTGCATCAGGAAGGCGCCGGCCTGCTTCACTTCGACCAGGAACAGCGTCTTGTCGTTCTGTTTGGCCGAGACGGTGACCGTCAGTACCACTTCGCGCAGGTCGTCCTGGATGGTGTCGCTGGTGGTGGAGAGATCGAGGTTGATCTGCGGCGCCCAGTTGCCCTCGGCGCGCGGACCCAGCGGCGCTTCATAGGAGCAGTCCTTCAGGTACACGCCCTGCAGCGCCAGGTTCGGACCGGTGCCGTTGGCGGCGCCCGCGGCTGCGTTGCTGTTCTCGTCGGCCATGTTCAACCTCTTGTCAGTGTCGTGGTAATGAATGCGTTCAGGCGCCCGGCGCAAGCAGCGGATCGAGTCCGCCGGCCTCGTCGAGCGCATGCAGATCGTCGCAGCCGCCGATGTGGCGCTCGCCGATGAAGATCTGCGGCACGGTGCGGCGGCCGCTGCGCTCCTGCATCTGCGCGCGCGCGCCCTCCACCGCTTCGATGTCGATTTCGGTCCAGCTCACGCCCTTGGCCTTGAACAGCGCGCGCGCCCGCGCGCAATACGGGCACCACTGCGTGGCGTACATCACGATGTCGGCAGAAGCGCTCATGGGTTCAGCCGCGTTGCAGGGGCAGCCCTTCGGCGCGCCAGGCGGCAAGACCGCCGCGCAGGTTGAAGACCTTGGTGAACCCGCTGGCATGCAGCTGGCGCATGACGCGCGAGGCCGAAGCGCCGGTCTCGCAGTAGAGCACCACGGGCTTCTCCTTGTGCTTCTTCAGCGTCTCCGCGGCGTTGGCGAGCTGGTCCGGGCCGAGATGGCGCGCGCCACCCACATGGCCTTCGGCAAAGGCTTCCTTGTTGCGCACGTCGACCACGGCCGCGCCGCCGTTCATCAGGCGGATGGCATCCTGTGGCGCCACGGAGGAATGGCTCTGGCCGCGCGAGCGCAGCTCGAACGCCAGCACTGCGGCGGCCATCGCCACGGCGAGACTGACGAGAAACGGATGATTGGTGGCGTACTCGAGCAGGCGTTCCATCAGGCGTCCGGGAGGGTGCAGGGTCGCGCATTATAGCCGCCTGCTCCGCGCTTCCTTAGACTCCTCGTTCCATGAAGTCCGCGCTCCGCCTCCTGCTCTGTGTCCTGCTGGTTTTCCAGGGCGTCGCCATGGCCGCCCAGGCGGACCGCCGCGACCGCACCGAGGCCGATCTGCGGCGCATCAATTCGCAGATCGAGCGCGTCCGCCGGCAGGTGCAGAAGGATGCCGTGGAGCGCGATCGCCTGAGCCGCGACCTCAGGGCCGCGGAGCAATCGGTGTCCTCGGCGCGTGGCGAGGTGGAGCGGCTGCGCGCCGAGCGCGCCGAACGCAGTGCAGCATTGACGCAGCTGGCCCAGGAGCGCTCCGCGAAGGAAGCCGAGCGCGACCGCACCCGCCAGAACCTGACCGACCAGCTGCGCGCTGCGTATTTCATGGGGCGCAACGAACCCCTCAAGTTGCTGCTCAATCAACGCAATCCGGCCGAATTTGGGCGCAATATCGCCTACTATGGGTACTTCGGGCGTCTGCGGGCATCCGAGATCGAGAAGATCAATGCCAATCTTGCCGAAATCGACGCAATAAAGGTCCGAATCGAAGAAGAAGAGGCCGAATTGCGGCGCCTGGAGGGCGCGCGCGCGCAGCGTCTGGCGGAGCTGGAATCGGCCCGCAAGCAGCGTGGCCAGGTGCTGTCGAAGCTGGAGCAGGAAACCCGCAACCGCAGCGCTTCGCTGAAGCGGCTGGAGCAGCAGCAGGGGCAGCTGGAGCGGCTGCTGCGCGACCTGAACCGGGCGCTGGAATCCTCGCCCATCGACCCGAACGACGCCTTCGCCAAGCTGCGCGGCAAGCTGGCCTGGCCGGTGGCGGGCAAGCTCACGGCCACCTACGGCCAGACCCGCGCCGGCGCCGTGCGCTGGAACGGGCTGCTCATCGCCGCCGCCCGCGGCCAGCCGGTCAAGGCCGTGCATGACGGGCGCGTGGTCTATGCCGATTGGCTGCCCGGCATGGGCCTGCTGATGATCATCGATCATGGCAATGGCTATCTGAGCCTGTACGGCCACAACGAGCAGTTGTTCAAACAGGCGGGTGCCACCGTGCGGGCGGGCGAGACCATTGCCGCGGCAGGCGACTCCGGGGGCCGCGCGAGGCCGGGCCTGTACTTCGAGATTCGCCGCGCCGGCAAGCCGGTGAACCCCAGTGGGTGGTTCAAGTCATCGGCGCCGCCATCCGACTGAGGCTTCGGCGGTTTTCCATTTTGCCGACTGGTTCAATCAACCCGGCAGGGCATTAAGTCATCCTGCACCCCATGCCGAAGCAGGGTGAACTGTGGAAGAACTACGCCGCCTACGCGCAGCTGGTGAGCGCGCTGCTGCCGCGTGCCGTAGGCATCACCCTTTTTGAAACCAACGGCGAAGTCCGCTGGACCAGCCTGACTTCCGTCGAGCCCGCGCTGCCGCCGATGGTGCGCGATGCGCTGGCCCAGGACAGTTCCGGCGATGGCGTGCGCATCCAGGTGGGCAGCAACGAGCCTGCGTATTTGTTCTGGCTTCAGGATGCCACCGACAAGATTTCCGCGGTGCTCGCGGTGATGTGGAAGCAGGGCGAGAACGAACAGCGCACATTCAGCTACGTGCATTCGATGCTGCGTCCGGTGCTCGAGTGCCTGCAGCGCGAGCTCAAGCTGCAGAAGATGCTGGACGAGCATTCGCCCGGCGACGATAGCGAGGCGGATGAGCGCGACGGCGACCTGGACGTTCTGCTGGCAACCAGTGGTGGCTCGGGCGCCGACGCCTCCGACAATGACGTGCAGTTGCTGCTGCAGAGCGTGACCAACCACATGAACTGCGAGTTCGCGGCGCTGGTCGTGCCCGAGCGCAATCTCGTGATGGTGGCCAAGGCCGAGGGCCGGCCAGTCGATACGGGCATCCTCGCCCGCCTGCATCGCCCGCTGCTGTCGCTGACGATGGTGCGCAATGCTGCCGTAGCGCTGAACGCGCCCGATGCGCTGCCCGGCATGAACCTGCCGCTGCGCGCGCTGTGCACCCCGATTCGCAATGCCACGGGCCGCGCCGCCGGACTGCTGGCGCTGTTCCGCAGCCACAAGGCGCCCGAGTTCCGCCAGCGTGAACAGCAGCTCGCCGAGCTGCTCGCGCGGCGCGCCGCCAGCATCGTCGAGTCGAGCTATGACGCGCTCACGGGCCTGCTGACCCGCGATGCCTTCGACCGCCGCGCCAGGGCGCTGCTGGTGCCGCGCACCGATGGCCGCAAGACGCTGTGGACCAATCTCTACATCGATGCCGACCGCATGCATGTCATCAATGACAACTTCGGCATGCACACGGGCGACAAGCTGCTGGCGAAGCTGGGTGAGCTGATCCGCGCGCGCCTGGTGCCCGGCTCGCTCGCGGCGCGCATCTCGGGCGACCGCTTCTCGATCCTGCTGCCCACCGGCGCGGATGACGCGATGACCTTCGGCGAGGCGCTGCGCGCCGGCGTCGAGTCCTTCGGCGCCACGCAGCTCAGTGGCGGACAGCCGGGTAACTATTCCGCTTCGGTCAGCATCGGCGTCGCGCCGCTCAGCGACGCGGGGCTGGACCTGGCGCATGCGCATGCGGTGGCCGAGACAGCCTGCAAGGCCGCCAAGGACCGCGGCCGCAATCGCGTGGAGCTCTACCAGGCCAGCGATGTGTCGATCATCCGCCGAAACGAGGACGTGGAGCTGGCGCCCAGCCTGCGCACGGCCATCGCCGAGAACCGCCTGCGCCTGCATGCGCAGCTGATCGCGCCGCTGCGCGATCCTTCGGCGCCGACCCATTTCGAACTGCTGCTGCGCATGATCGACGAGACGGGCGAGGAGGTCGGACCCGGCCGCTTCCTGTCCGCCGCCGTGCGCTACCAGCTGATGCCGGCCGTGGACCGCTGGGTGGTGCAGGAGGCCGTGCGGGTGCTGAAGCCGCATGCCGGGCTGCTGGCCAATCGCCCCGTGGCTTTCACCGTGAACGTGTCCGGCCAGTCGCTGTGCGACGAGAGTTTCGAAGAATTCGTCGTGGACCAGATCAGCAAGAGCGGCATCAACCCGCGCGTGTTCTGCTTCGAACTGACCGAGAGCGCGGCCATCGCCAACCTGGCGCGGGCCGAGAAGGTGATGAAGCACCTGCGCGACCTGGGCTGCAGCATCGCGCTGGATGACTTCGGCACGGGACTTTCATCGCTGGCGTACCTGCGCGCGCTGCCCATCGACATGCTGAAGATCGACGGCAGTTTCGTCAGGGACGTCCTGAAGGATCCGCGGGCCGAATCGATGGTGCAGGCCATCGCGCAGCTGGCGCGTTCGATGAAACTGACCACCGTGGCCGAGTTCGTCGAGACCGACGAGATCCGGCTGCATGTGGCCTCGCTGGGCGTGGACTACGGCCAGGGCTTCGCGATCTCGCGGCCCGCGCCGCTGCAGAACACGATCAACGAGCTGCCGCAGTACGAGGACGCCACGCGTCGGCAGCAGCTT
>CAUJIK010000062.1 GCA_963205255.1 Pseudomonadota bacterium | reverse complement strand
CGCTGATTTCTACATCAAGTGGCGCATCGCCGACGTGAGCGAATATTTCCGCTCCACCGGCGGCATCGAGGAGTCCGCGGGCCAGCGCCTGGGGGACATCGTCAAGGACGGCATCAAGGGCGTGGTGGCGCGCCGCACGCTGCAGGAGATCGTGATCGCCGAGCGCGCTGCGTTCACCGGCGACATGTTCAGCCGCGCCAGCGAATCGGTGAAGGATCTGGGCATCGAGCTCATCGACGTGCGCATCCAGCGCATCGACCTGCCTGAAGAGGTGAGTGGTTCGGTGTACCAGCGCATGCAGGAGAGCTTCCGCGCACTGGGCAACCGCCTGCGCGCAGAGGGCAGTGCCGAAGCCGAAAAGATCCGTGCCGAGGCCGATCGCAAGCGCACCGAGATCCTCGCCGGCGCGCAGCGCGACGCGCAGCGCGTGCGCGGTGAAGGTGACGCGATCGCGGCCCGCACCTATGGCGCGGCCCATGCCAAATCGCCGGAGTTCTACAGCTTCTACCGCAGCTTGCAGGCCTACCGCAATTCCCTGGCCCGCGAGGGCGACATCTGGGTGGTCGCGCCCGAAGGCGAGTTCTTCAAGTACCTGGGTTCGCCGAACCGCCGCTGAGGCGGCCTTCGGATATGCATTGTGAACATTGCATGGGGCGATTTGCTGGCAGCGATCGCCTTTCTGCTGGTGCTGGAAGGGTTGCTGCCGTTCCTCAAGCCTGATTCGGCGCGCCGCTTTTACCAGCAGCTGGCCAATCTCGGCCGGCGCGACCTGCGGGTCGCCGGACTTGTGAGCATGGTGGCCGGCATGTTGCTGCTGTTTTTCGTCAGATCTTCGAAGTGAGTCAAATGGGACGATTCGTCATCGTCATCGGCACCCAGTGGGGCGATGAGGGCAAGGGCAAGGTGGTGGACTTGCTCACCGAACGCGCCGCGGCCGTGGCGCGCTTCCAGGGCGGCCACAATGCCGGCCACACGCTGGTCATCGGCGGCCAGAAGCACATCCTTTCGCTGATCCCCTCCGGCATCCTGCGCGCAGGCAGCCGTTGCTACATCGGCAACGGCGTGGTGCTGTCGCTGGAAGCGCTGCTGAAGGAGAGCCAGACGCTGATCGACCGCGGCGTGCCCGTGTTCGAGCGGCTGCGCATCTCGCCGGGCTGCCCGCTGATCCTGCCTTCACATGTGATGCTCGACCGGGTGCGCGAGCAGGTGCGCGGCGACCAGAAGATCGGCACCACCGGCCGCGGCATCGGCCCGGCCTATGAAGACAAGGTCGCGCGGCGCGCGCTGCGCGTGGCGGACCTGTTCAATCCTTCACGCTTCCTGTCGCAGCTGGCGGAAGTCGTCGACTACCACAACTTCCTGCTCGAAAAACTCTACGGCCAGCCGCGCGTGGATGCGGCGCAGATCGGCGAGGCCATGCTCGCGCAGGCGCAGATCATCCTGCCGCTGGTGGTGGATGTGACCCGCGAGCTGGCCGAGTTGCGCGCCTCGGGCGCGAACGTGCTGTTCGAGGGCGCCCAGGGCGCCATGCTCGACGTGGATCACGGCACCTATCCCTTCGTCACTTCCTCCAACACCACGGCCGGTGGTGCTTCCACCGGCACGGGCCTGGGGCCGAAGTATTTCGATGCCGTGCTCGGCATCGTGAAGGCCTATACCACCCGCGTGGGGTCCGGCCCGTTCCCCACCGAGCTGTTCGACGCCACGGGCGAGCATCTGTCGCGCGTGGGACATGAGTTCGGTTCGGTGACCGGCCGGGCGCGGCGCTGCGGCTGGTTCGACGCGGTGGCGCTGCGGCGCGCGGTGATCAACTCCAGCGTCACCGGCCTGTGCATCACCAAGCTCGATGTGCTCGACGGCCTCGAGACCGTGCGCATCTGCACCGGCTATCGCATCGATGGCCGCGTGCAGCGCGAGCCGCCGATGGCGATGGAGTCTTACGGCGCGATCGAACCGGTGTACGAGGACATGCCCGGCTGGCAGGAGTCCACTGTCGGCGTGACGCGCTACGAGGCGCTGCCCGAAGCGGCGAGGGCATATCTCACCCGGCTCGGCGAGCATGTGGGCGTGCCGATCCAGATCATCTCCACGGGCCCGGATCGCGACCAGACCATCCTGCTGGATCATCCCTTCGCGAACTGATCCTCGCGCAGCAGCGACATGATTTCGGCGCCGAGCAGCAGGTCCGGCACATCGCCGAAATGCTGCGCGCGCCGCCGTCCGGCGCGATCGATGAGCACCATGGTCGGCGTGCCCTGCATGTCATAGGTCTTCATGGTGCGCGGCAGATAGCGTCCTTCGCCCGGCATGTCCACCGCCACCGGGAAGCGGATGCGGTATTCGTGCAGGAAGGCTGCGAGCGCCACCGGAGTCTGCGCGTCGTGGTGTTCGAACACGGTGTGCAGGCCGATCACCTGCACATCCTCGCTGCGGAAGGTCTCGGCCACGCGCGTCGCTTGCGGCAGGCCATGCGAGACGCAGCCGGGGCAGAGCATCTGGAAAGCCTCCACGACCACCACGCGACCGCGCAGGGCTTCGAGCGTCAGCGGCGTGTCCGTGTTCAGCCATTGGCTGACCTCGAGCGGCGGGGCCAGCGGCGCATTCTGGTTCATCATCGCCGGTACTCGATGTCGCGCACACCGGGCAGGGCCTTGAGCCGGTCGAGCGCCGCGAGCAGCACCTTGGGCTCAACGCCACGCGCGAAGCTCAATTGCAGCTGGTCGGTGTCGGGCGTGTCGCGGCGCCGGATGTTGATGTCGGTCACCGTCACGCCGGCGGCCTCCACCGCGGCCGTGACTTCGAGCACCGAAGTCCTGACGAGCTCCACGCCGATGGATATCTGCCGCGTGCGGTTGCGGCGGAAGATCATCCGCTCGATGGGTTTCATGATCGCGAGGATGATGACCACGATGGCCGTTGCGCCCAGCGCGGCCACATAGAGGCCGCCGCCCACCGCAAGGCCCACCGCCGCGACGGCCCACAGGCTGGCCGCCGTCGTGAGCCCCCGGATGACCTCGTGCCGCAGGAACAGGATGGTGCCGGCGCCGAGAAAGCCGATGCCGCTGACCACCTGCGCCGCGACGCGCGAGGGGTCGAGAATGACGTTCGGTGTGCCGAGGATGTCGCGGAAGCCAAACGACGACACAATCATGATGAGCGCGGCGCCCACGCATACCAGCATGTGCGTGCGCAGCCCGGCGACCGCTTCCAGGCGCTCGCGATCCAGCCCCACCACGCCGCCCAGCGCGGCGGCCAGCAGCAGCCGCAGCAGGATGTCCTGATAGGCGAGCATGGCGTTCTCCCGATTCGCTCCGGATGACCGGGAGAACCATACCTCAAGGCGCCATGAGAATCAGAGCCGGTAGCCGAGGTCGCTTTCCCCTATGCTTGCCAGTCATGGCCGGCTCTGCCCACCGTTCGATTTCCCTGCCCATCGTGCTGAGCGTGGTGTCGATCCTGCTCACCGTGGCGGTGCTGGTGGGCTGGGTCCTGGTGGTGCAGGAGAACCTGTCGCTGACGCGCGAGTTCTGGAGCAACCGCTGGATGCTGGCGGCCGGCATCGTGTCGCTGGCGCTGGTGATCTCGGTGCTGGTGCTGTTCAGCGTGTCGCTGGTCGGCCAGATCCTGGAGGGGCGGCGCCAGCAGATGTTCATCGATTCGGTCACGCACGAGCTCAAGAGCCCGCTGGCCTCGATCAAGCTGTGTCTGGAAACGCTGGATCGCAGCGGTGTTGCCGAGCACCAGCGCACCACACTGCTGCGGATGATGCATGGCGATGTGGAGCGGCTGTCGGTGTTCGTGGACGACATCCTGCAGGCCAGCCGCATCGCGCACGGCCTGCGATCGCAGACCTGGGTGATGACGGACGTGACCTCGCTGTTGCGCAGTGCGATCGAGAGCATCCGCCGCCGCCATGGTCTGCCAGCCGAGGTGTTCGCGCTGCATGCGCCGGAGAAGCTGGAGACGTTCACCGATCCCACGGCATTGGAGATCATCCTGAAGAACGTGCTCGACAATGCGGTGAAATATTCTTCGGAGCAGCCGCAGGTGCGGATCGACGTGCAGGCGGTCGGCACCGGGCACCTGGAAATCGCCGTGCGCGATCACGGCATCGGTGTGGACCGCACGCAGCTGAAGCGCATCTTCCGCCGCTTCCATCGCGCCCCTGATCCGCTGGTGAACGAGCGCAGCGGTTCGGGGCTGGGCCTTTATGTGGTCCATCGTCTGACGCGCAATCTGGGCGGGCGCATCCGCGCCGACTCCGCCGGGCGTGGCCATGGCACCACGATGCACATCCGTCTGCCCCTGGGCGCGCCGATGGCACATCCGGGGGAGGGGGCATGAGCGATCCACGCCCGTCTTCCGGCGCCGATTCGCGCCTGGCCACCGTGCTCGTGGTCGAGGACGAGGCGCATCTGGCCGCCGGCCTGCGCCTGAACCTCGAGCTGGATGGCTATCGCGTGGTGAACGCCCGCACGGTGCGCGAAGCGGGCGCGCAGCTGGTGCAGGCGGCGCCCATCGACCTGATCCTGCTCGATGTGAACCTGCCCGACGGCGATGGCTACACCTTCTGCAAGCAGCTGCGCGACGCCGGCCACTACACGCCGGTGATCATGCTGACGGCACGCAGCGCCGCCGAGGAACGCGTGCGGGGCCTGGACTCGGGCGCCGACGACTACATGCCCAAGCCCTTCGAGCTGGCCGAGCTCCTGGCGCGCGTGCGTTCGGCGCTGCGCCGCAGTGGCTGGCGCAGCGGCGGGCCGCCGGACACGGCGCTGGGCGAGTTGCGCTTCGGGCAGGCCTACATCAACTTCGACACCCAGGACGCCACTGCCTCCGGCAAGCCCGTGCGGCTCACGCAGCTGGAGCTGGACCTGGTGCGTTATTTCGCGCAGAACCCGGGCCGGGTGCTGTCACGCGAGGAACTGCTCGAACGCGTCTGGAAGCTGCGCAACGCGCCCAATACCCGCAGCGTGGACAATTTCATCGTGCGCCTGCGCAAGTATTTCGAGCCCCTGCCGGACAAGCCGGTGCACTTCCTTTCGCATCGCGGAGCCGGCTACCGGTTCATGCCGGACGGCGACCGGCGCGCGTGAGCCACGTCGCGCTTTTACACAACTTTTACAGAGACTGACCGAACCCTGACCCACCTCCAGGGCGCCGTCGCTGACCATATGTTCACGGGG
>CAUJIK010000061.1 GCA_963205255.1 Pseudomonadota bacterium | reverse complement strand
CTCGGCCAGGATCAGGAGTAGCAGCGGCCCCGCCGGGCCTTGCAGCGGCGGATAAATACATCGCCGAACGCGAGTCGAAACGCTCAAAAGGTTTCGATATACCGAAGCACGCGCGATATACTGCCGGTGACGGTGCCCTTGCTTTCCAGGGCGTCCGCAACATCGAGGGCCAGGCGCTGGCCCTGTTGAAACGAGGCGATGAGGTCATGGTGATGCCCATTGACCAGGCCACGGCCCGGCGCTTGTCGCGCATCGCGGTCGGCGATGCCGTGACGGTCACGCCGAAAGGCTCCATCAAAACGTCGAAAGGAAGGAGTAGATGAAAATCAAGATGAACAACTCCGTGGGGCCGCAGGTTCGCAGCGCGAAGCCAAAGACCCCCAAGCTCTTGCCGATCCTCGGCGGGGTATCCCTGGTCGGCGGCCTCCAGGCCGCGACACAGTTCTTCGCCTACACGTTCCAGTATCACGCGAGCCTCGGGGCCAACCTTGGGCACGTGTACGCGCCCTGGTCGATCCTGAACTGGTCGGCGAAGTGGTACAGCCAGTACCCCGACGAGATCATGCGGGCCGGCAGCATCGGCATGGTGACTGCCACCGTGGGCCTGCTGGGCGTGGCCGTGGCGAAAGTCGTCACGTCCAACAGCTCGAAGGCGAACGAATACCTGCACGGTTCGGCCCGCTGGGCCGAGAAGAAGGACATTCAGGCGGCCGGCCTGCTGCCGCGCGAGCGGAACGTCCTGGAGATCGTGACCGGCAAGGACGCACCCACCGCCACCGGCGTCTATGTCGGCGGCTGGCAGGACAAGGACGGCAATTTCTACTACCTGCGGCACAGCGGCCCCGAGCACGTGCTGACCTACGCGCCGACGCGAAGCGGCAAGGGCGTCGGCCTGGTGGTGCCGACGCTGCTTTCGTGGGGCGCAAGCAGCGTCATCACCGACTTGAAGGGCGAGTTGTGGGCGCTGACCGCCGGCTGGCGGCAGAAGCACGCGAAGAACAAGGTGCTGCGCTTCGAGCCGGCCAGCAGCTCGGGCGGCGTGTGCTGGAACCCGCTGGACGAAATCCGCGTCGGCACCGAGGCCGAAGTCGGCGACGTGCAGAACCTAGCAACTTTGATAGTTGACCCGGACGGCAAGGGCCTGGATTCCCACTGGCAAAAGACCGCTTTCGCGCTCCTGGTCGGCGTCATCCTGCACGCGCTCTACAAGGCCAGGAACGACGGCGGCACGGCCACGCTGCCATCGGTCGATGCCATGCTGGCCGACCCGAACCGGGACATTGGCGAGCTATGGATGGAAATGACCACCTACGGGCACGTGGACGGTCAGAACCACCACGCCATCGGATCGGCCGCCCGCGACATGATGGATCGGCCAGAGGAAGAAGCCGGATCGGTGCTGTCCACGGCCAAATCCTATTTGGCCCTGTACCGCGATCCAGTGGTGGCGCGCAGCGTGAGCCGGTCGGACTTCCGCATCAAAGACCTGATGCACTCCGACGACCCGGTGAGCCTGTACATCGTCACGCAGCCCAACGACAAGGCCCGCCTGCGGCCGCTGGTGCGCGTCATGGTGAACATGATCGTGCGCCTGCTGGCCGACAAGATGGACTTCGAGAACGGCCGGCCGGTGGCCCACTACAAGCACCGGCTGCTGATGATGCTGGACGAGTTCCCGAGCCTCGGGAAGCTCGAAATCATGCAAGAGTCGCTGGCCTTCGTCGCCGGCTACGGCATCAAGTGCTACCTGATTTGCCAGGACATTAACCAGCTCCGAAGCCGCGAGACGGGCTACGGCCACGACGAAAGCATCACGTCGAACTGCCACGTGCAGAACGCCTACCCGCCCAACCGCGTCGAGACAGCCGAACACCTGTCCCGACTGACCGGGCAGACCACCGTGGTGAAGGAGCAGATCACGACCAGCGGCCGCCGCACGGCGGCGATGCTGGGCCAGGTGTCGCGCACCTACCAGGAAGTGCAGCGCCCCTTGCTGACGCCCGATGAATGCCTGCGGATGCCGGGGCCGAAGAAGAACGACAAGGGCGAGATCGAGGAAGCCGGCGACATGGTGATCTACGTCGCGGGCTACCCCGCCATCTACGGCAAGCAGCCGCTGTACTTCAAAGACCCGGTGTTTCAGGCGCGGGCCTCGATCCCCGCGCCGAAGGCCACCGACCGGCTGCGCCAGGTTGTCGAGGCAGGGGAGGGCATCACGATATGAGCCGCATCCTGAAACGCATCACGAAAGGCGTTGCCGTCGCCGGCCTGGCCGCCCTGGTGCTGGCCGCCGGCAGCTATGCCGCCGGTGCCCGCATCAACACCACCAAGAGCATTCCGGTCGGCCTGTACTGGACGAGCAGCGCGCCGGTGGAGCGGGGCGCTTACGTGCTTTGGTGCCCGCCGAAGGTCGGCGTGTTCGATGACGCCAAGGAAAGGGGCTACATCGGGGCCGGGTTCTGCCCAGGCGACTACGGCTACATGATGAAGCGCGTTTTAGCCGCTAAAGACGATGCCGTATCGGTGGCCGATGACGGTGTGCGCGTCAATGGCGAGCTGCTGCCACATAGCAAGCCCATCCAGGCCGACAAGTCCGGTCGGCCCTTGCCGCGCTTCCAGGTCAGCACCTACACGCTGGGCAATGCCGAGCTGCTGCTTATGTCGGACGTGAGCGACACGTCTTTCGACGGCCGCTACTTCGGCCCGATCAATCGTTCTCAAGTTCAGACCGTGATCCGTCCGGTCATCACCTGGTAGGGGAGGAAACCACCATGCGACTGTTCATCGCGGAAAAACCATCTGTCGCCAAGGCCATCGCCGGCGAGCTGGGCGTCACCGGCAAGGGCGACGGCTACATCGAGTGCGGCGGCGACAAAGTGACCTGGTGCTTTGGGCACATGCTGGAGCAGGCCGACCCGGACGAGTACACGCCCGACGACGTGCCGACCGGGAAATCGGGCAAGAAGCTATGGCGCGTCGATGAGCTGCCCATCATCCCGCAGACCTGGATTCTTCACCCGAAGGACGATGCCAAGAAGCAGCTCGCCGTGATCGGCAAGCTGCTGAAAGAGGCCAAGGAGATCGTCAACGCCGGCGACCCCGACCGTGAAGGCCAGTTGCTGGTCGATGAAGTGCTGGAGCACTTCAAGAGCAGCAAGCCGACGCGCCGCTTTTGGGTGTCCGCCCAGGATTCGGTTTCCGTCAAGCGCGGCCTGGCCGCCTTGAAGGACAACACCACGTACAAGGGCTGGGCCGACGCCGCACGCGGCCGGCAGCGGGCCGACTGGCTGATCGGCATGAACCTAAGCCGCGCCTACACCCTGCGGGCGCAGCGCGGCGGTTCGCGCGCCCTGCTGACCGTGGGCCGCGTGCAGACCCCGACGCTTGCGCTTGTGGTTGGCCGCGACCGC
>CAUJIK010000060.1 GCA_963205255.1 Pseudomonadota bacterium | reverse complement strand
CGAGGCCGGCGAGGACGGCCGGGTGCAAATCGAACGCTTCAACGAACCGCGGCTGCAACGCCAGCGCCTGCTGCTGGTTGGCCGGCTGCAACGCTTGCAGCGCCTGGGCCTGGCCGACGAAATGCAGACCGGCACCTGGGCCGTCCACGCCGACGCGGAAAAGACCCTGCGCACCCTGGGCGAGCGTGGCGACATCATCCGCACCATGCAGCGGGCCATGCGCGGCGAGCCGCGCGAGCTGGCGGTGTTCGAGCCGAGCGACGACGGCCGAACCATCCTCGGCCGCGTGGCCGCGAAGGGGCTGGCCGACGAGCTGCGCGACCGGGGCTATCTGGTCATCGACGGCGTGGACGGCAAGGCCCACTACGTCGCGCTCAACGCCCGCGACGAGCTGGCGAACTACCCGACTGGCGCCGTGGTGGAGGTGAAGGGGTCGGCCGACGTGCGCGCGGCCGACAGGAACATCACCGCACTGGCGAGCGGTGGCCTGTACCGCACCGACCATCACCTGGCCGTCGCGCAGGGTCAGGCAGTGCCCGGCCGCGATCCGCAGGAAGTCGTCGCGGCCCATGTCCGCCGCCTGGAAGCCCTGCGCCGGGCCGGCATCGTGGAGCGCGTGGCCGAGGTGCTATGGAAGGTGCCGGACGACCTGCCTGAGCAGGGCCGCCGCTACGACGCGCAGCGCCTGGGCGGCGTGGCCGTGGAACTGAAATCGCACCTACCCATCGAGCGGCAGGCCCGCGTCATCGGCGCGACCTGGCTGGATCAGCAGTTGATCGGCGGCGGCAAGGGCCTGGGCGAACTGGGCTTCGGCGGCGAAGCCCGACAGGCGCTGCAACAGCGCGCCGACTTCCTCGCCGAACAGGGACTGGCCGAGCGGCGCGGGCACCGCGTGATCCTCGCCCGGAATCTGCTGGGCACGCTGCGCAACCGGGAACTGGCGCAGGCCGCGAAGGACATTGCCGCCGATACCGGCCTGGAGCATCGACCCGTGGCCGACGGCCAGCGCGTTGCCGGCATCTACCGGCGCTCCGTCATGCTCGCCAGTGGGCGCTACGCGATGCTCGATGACGGCATGGGGTTCAGCCTGGTGCCGTGGCGGCCAGTAATCGAGCAGCGGTTGGGGCAGCATATCGCCGCGACTGTGCGCGGCGGTGGCGTATCGTGGGAGATTGGTCGGTACAGAGGGGCATCGCTCGGATAACCCGGACAACTTCGCGCGGACTATGCATATCTGTCTGCCTGAACTCCTGGCTGAATTCATACGGAAATACGTCTATCGGTGTTGTATCCGGTGCTGGAACCTCGTCCCCTACGCTTTCTCCACGCGTTCTCCACGCGTTCTCCATGATGGCTACATCGTGGCTCAATCGACGGTTGGCAAAATCGTGGTTTCGAGCGATTCCGGTTCGGGATGTCCACCTCGGTGGTCATGGGCTAGCTCCGTCTGGGGCGAAGATTCACGTGTCTTGGCGCAAGTGCGCGACAGCCTGCTGACCGGGCGATTCACACCTGTATCACGCGTAGCCTATTCACACAGGAGGACATTCCCGATGCAATGGCGCAATAACAAAACCCGATTTGGTGTCTTGGCAAAGCTCTTCCACTGGACGAGCGCGGCGGCCTTCATCGGCGCTTACATCGTCGTCTATTACGTCATCTGGTTTATGGACTACGACACCCAGCCCGAATCCCTGCTCGTGCTCAACATCCATTGGGTGCTTGGCTTGCTGGTCGGCTTTCTGGTGTTGCCCCGGCTGCTTTGGCGTCTGCTGGATGTGCAACCCGAAGAGCCTTCGGGATCGAAGCTGGAGCACTGGCTTGCCCATGTCGCGCACGCGGGACTGTACGGCCTGTTGATTGTGATGCCGCTGACGGGCTACTTGGGCACGCACGCTTCGACCGACTTCGGGTTGTTCTCTGTTACAGGATTCAATGAAACCGCACTGTTTGCCTGGATCAGCCGAACCTTCGACGTTACCTGGGAAGCATTCGAGATGCCCATCGACGTGGTGCATCACTTCCTGGGCAAGTGGGTGGGCTGGGGCGTCGTCGCACTGCACGTGGCCGCTGCCTTGTTTCATCACCGGGTGCGCCGCGACGATGTGTTGACCCGGATGTTGCCCTGTTCAAAAGCAGCGTGAAAAGGGCGGCCCCGGGGCCATCCGACCTTGACCATCGGTTCCACCGCGTCATTGCATGATGCCCTGTCGTCTCCACGTAATCTCCATGGCGCCTGCCGCGTGTGTGCATCGGTGGGCGCCAGAATGATGGGTTCAGACCTTACTGGCCACACCTTTTTGAGCCGGATCGCCGTCTTTGGATGATAGAGAGAGATGCAGACACCAGCAGAACAGTCCGCAAACTCGCGGCAGGACTACGAGGAACTCGCCGCCGCACACGTTTCCATGAGGCGTGTGTTCGCCTTGTTCATGCCTTACCGGGTGAAAATTCTAGCGGTCGTGGTGCTGTTGATATTCGGCTCCATGATCGGCATGGCCGCGCCCTTTTTGCTGCGGGCCATCATCGACGATGCACTGCCTGGCGACGATTTTTCCCTGCTGCTCTGGCTGGTCGGCGGGCTGGTTGCGGTGGCCATTCTAGGGGCGGCGATCAGTACGGTGCAGACCATTCTGTCGGCCCGGATCGGCCAGGCGATCCTGCACGACTTGCGGGTGCGTGTGTACGCGCACCTGCAGTCGCTGTCGCTGCGATTCTTCGCGGGCAACCGTACCGGCGAGATCCAGTCGCGCATCGCCAATGACATCGGCGGCCTGCAATCGCTGGTGACCGATGCCGGCAACGAGTTGGCGCGCAGCCTCAGCACGGTGCTGATGACGGCCCTCGCCATGTGCCTGCTCGATTGGCGGCTGGCGCTGTTTTCGCTGCTGGTCGTTCCGCTGACGGTCGTGATCAGCCAATGGGTCGCCAAGTTGCGCGAGGCCATTACTTACGAGCAGCAGGCCAGGCAGGCGGATCTGTCCGCGGCGGTTCAGGAGTCGTTGTCGCTTTCCGGCATCATCCTCGCCCGCACGATGGGCCGCAGTGGCTTCCTGGTTCGCCGGTTCTCGCGGACTTCGCGGGAGGTCGCGGCACTAGAGGTGCGCTCGCGTACCGCCGGCGAATGGCAGTGGGCGCTGATCGGTTTGGCACTCTCGATCCTGCCTGCACTGACGCTGCTGCTCGGCGGCTGGTTGATGGGCGGCAGCACACCACTAACCATCGGCACGCTGGTGGCCATGATCGCCCTGCAGGAGCAGTTGCTCTGGCCTTTCGAGCAGTTGCTTCAGCTGGGGCGTGACATGCGTACCACGCGCGCGCTGTTCGCGCGCATCTTCGAGTACCTGGATACTCCCGTCGAAATCACCGAGCGCGCCGCTGCGGTGACCCTGGAGCGCGCGCAGATGCGCGGCCAGGTGACGGTCGATGGCGTCAGCTTCCGCTATGACCCGCACAGTGCGCCGGTACTGGAGGACATCAGTATCGACATTGCGGCGGGCACCCACGTCGCCATCGTCGGCGCCACCGGATCGGGCAAGACCACGCTCGGCCACTTGCTGGCCCGGTTGTACGACGTGGATAGCGGCTCGATCCGCTACGACGGCGTCGATGTGCGCGATCTCAGCTTCCAGTCATTGACCGACATGCTCGGCGTGGTTTCCCAGGAGCCGTACCTGTTGCATGCCTCGGTGGCTGACAACCTGCGTTTCGCCAAGCCGGATGCGACCGATGACGAACTGTTGGCCGCCGCCAGGGCCGCGCAACTCGATGCTGTCATCGGTGCGCTGCCCGACGGGTACGAGACGCTGGTCGGTGAGCGCGGCCAGCGTTTCTCCGGCGGAGAGAAACAGCGCCTGGCGCTGGCTCGCACCATCCTGCGCAATCCACCGGTGCTGTTGCTTGATGAAGCCACCAGTGCGCTTGATGTCCGCACCGAGCAAGCCTTGACCAAGGCGCTGGAGGCCCTGTCGAAAGACCGCACGACCGTCACTATCGCGCATCGACTGTCCACCATCCGCCGCGCCGATCTTATCGTCGTGCTGCAGTGGGGGCGGATCGTGGAGCGCGGTACGCATGATGAACTGCTGGCGAAGGGTGGCGTCTACGCCGGACTAGTTGTGAGGTTTCAAGAGGTTGTTCCCCTCTGACCTGGGGAGGAAGCTGATGTCGCCAGACGTCAACTCCATCCAGCGAGGGGAACAACATGCACAAGAATGCCCGCCTGACCCCGAAGGGTCGAGAGGTGCTGATCCAGCGCATGGAGGCCGGTCAGCCGGTGTCCGAGGTGGCGCAGGCGCTGGGGATCTCGGAGACTACGGTCCGGAAGTGGTGGCGACGCCACCAGGCGGGCGAAGGTCTCCAGGACCGCAGCAGCCGGCCGCAGCTGTCGCCCCACCGGACGTCGGCGGAGCTGCGTGCGCATATCGAGGTACTGCGCCGCCAGCGCCGCACCGGCCGCTGGATTGCCCAGGAGACGGGTCTGTCGTCGGCGACGGTGTCGCGGGTGCTGCGGCAAGCCGGCATCAGTCGCTGGCGGGAACTGGAGCCGCAGCCACCGACCCGGCGCTACGAGTATGGAGCGCCGGGCGAGTTGATCCACCTGGATACCAAAAAGCTGGGGCGGATCGGCTCACCGGGCCACCGTGTCACCGGCAACCGGGCGCACCGGCACCGCGGCATCGGCTGGGACTTCGTGCATGTGGCCATCGACGATCACTCGCGCGTGGCTACCGCCACCATCGCGGCCGACGAGCGCGGTGAGACGGCAGTAACGATCCTGCACCAGGTCGTGGCGGACTATCGCGCCCGCGGCGTGACCGTTCGACGGGTGATGACCGACAACGGCTCGCCCTATGTTTCGCGCGCTTTTGCGGAGGCCTGCCGATCGCTGGGGCTCAAGCACATCCGCACGCGGCCCTACACGCCCCGCACCAACGGCAAGGCCGAGCGCTTTATCCAAACCGCCCTGCGCGAGTGGGCCTACGCCGCCTGCTTCGAGACCTCGGCCCAGCGCCAAGCGGCGCTGGAGGACTGGCTCCATCACTACAACTGGCATCGGCCGCACACCGCCGCCAGCGGCTTGGCCCCGGCCTCCCGGCTGGGGCTCAGCCAAAACAACCTATTGAAGCTCCACAACTAGTCCGGTCCTTTTCGTAACAGACGCAGACTCGGCCGATCAGGATCACGATATAAGATAGGGATAGCGCAGGTCTTACGGCGATGCCGTGCCGCCCAGTGCTCAGATCAGCGCGACATGGTTATGCAGCAGCGCCAGATGCAGCCCCGCGAAGGCCAACTCCGCGGAACAGGGCCGCTCCTGCGCGGCCAGCCACGCCCGCACGGGAATCTATCCGGCCCGGGAGCGCGCCTCGTAGAGTCTTTCAATCTCGCGGATGGTGAAGCTTGGCGCTTGAGTGGAGGTTGGATGCAGACGGCCGTGTGCGGCGCACATGACGCCCTGGGTGCAGCACCCCACCAGTCAGGTCTGGCGATCAGCCAATTTTGCTAGACTCGGCTGGCCATCGAATCTCAAACACCGAACCGCCGCGCGGAGACGGCCGGCAACTCGCTTGGCCGCCGTGGGCCTGGGCGATGGCGCGCACCACCGCCAGTCCGAGGCCGCTGCCGCCTCTCTCCCGCGAGCGTGAGTGTTCACCGCGCTGGAACGCATCGAACAGGCGTTCGGCAAGCTCCGGCGCGATGCCCGGCCCGCCATCCTCGACGCGCAGCAGGCACTCTCCTTGCGACAGACGCGATTCGATGCGAAGGATGCCGGGCTCGGCGTGGCGGCGGGCGTTTTCCAGCAGGGCCAGCAGCGCCTGGCGGATGCGCTGCGGATCACAGCCCACGCGCCCGACGTGTAGATCGACCTCCATGGTGAATCCCGCTTCCTGCAGCGCAGACGCGAGCAGTTGCACCACTGCCTCGATTTCCGCCGACAGTTCCACTTCGCGCCAGTGCAGGTCCAAGTGGCCGCTGTCGGCCAAGCCGATCACGCGCAGGTCCTCGATCAATCGGCCCAGTCCTTCGACCTGGGTCAGCAGGCTGCGGAACTGCGTCGCATCGGGCACAAACACACCCTCGGCTAGGCCCTGCAGGCGTCCGCGCAGGATAGTGACAGGCGTGCGCAGCTCATGGGCGATGGCCGCGTTCCAGAACAGTTGTTCCTGGGCCATCCTCTGCAGCCGTTCGGCCATGGTGTTGAAGTCATCGACCAACAGCGCGGCCTCGCCGAGCGAACGGTCCTCACTGACCGCGCGTGCGTCTAGCTCGCCCTGAGCAACACGCCGCAGGCTTTCGGCTACTGAGGTCAGCGGCAGCAGGATGCGGCGCGCCAGATTGACTGCGACCAGCACCGCTAGCGCGAGCGCAACGAAAGTGGTCAGCGCCATCCAGGCCCACTCAGGTGCGGTCGGTATCCAGTCGCCAGACTCCGGGATGCTCGCCGGTGCATAGGCGAACCACAGCGCGTAGAACGCATACGAGCCCAGCAGGCTAAGCAGGATGACGACCAGCACCACGGCGCTCATCGACAGCACGATCTGTCGGCTCAACCCGCGCGGCAGCCTCATACCGCACTCCTGAACTTGTAGCCCACCCCGCGAACCCCGTGGGGCACGCCCTCGACCCCCAGGTTCTCCAGCTTCTTGCGCAGCTTGCTGATGTGACTATCGACCGTGCGCTCCAGCGTGTCGCCTTCGGGCAGGCAGGCGTGCAACAGCTCGTCACGCGTGAATACCCGCCGCGGTGCGCGCGCCAGGTACGCCAGCAGCTTAAACTCGGTCAGCGTCAATGCAAGGGCGTGCTGCCGCCTGCCGATGCGCACTGATGCTTCGTGGTGCTCCAAGTCGATCTCGAAGCCATCGACGCGCAGTACGCTGGGCACCTCGTGCTCGGCCTGCGAGGCGCGCCGCAGCACGGCCTGCGTGCGTGCCACGACCTCGGCAGGATTAAACGGCTTGACCACGTAGTCGTCGGCGCCGATGCGCAAGCCCGTCAGCTTGTCGAGATCCTGGTCGAGCGCGGTCAGCATGATCACCGGCGTGCTGCCGCGGTGACGAATTTCGGACAGCACCTGCCAGCCATCCATGCGCGGCATCTGCACGTCCAGCAGCACCAGATCAGGCTTGTGCGTGCGATGCAGTTCCAGTGCCCGCCGGCCATCGGCGGCGTGCAGGGTCTTGAAGCCGCCGCGCGCGAGATAGGCGATCAGGATGTCCGCGATTTCGGGCTCGTCCTCGGCGATCAGGATCAGGCTCTGCCGCCCGTTCGAGCGCTCGGCTGGCGCGCCCAGCGCGTCGGCAAATTCGTTCATGGAGGTCACGTCGATCAAGTTTTCTATAATCTCCATATTACCTCCACACAAGCCCAACGCGAAGCCAACGCTCTGTCTTCACACTCCCTTATTTCCCGGTAGCACTCGGCTACCGCAACAGACGGCGAGGTTGTGGACATGAGGATCAAACCGATGCGGCGCGGCGGCTGGGCGCTCGTGCTGGCAGCACTGGCGCTGGCCGGATGCGACCGTGGCGCGCAGGAGGCCGCGCCGGTGCCGGCCCAGGTGTCGGTGCTCACGTTGACCGCCCGGCAGGTCACGCTCGAAGACGAACTGCCCGGCCGCGTGGCCCCGGTGCGCATGGCTGAGATCCGGCCGCAGGTCGGCGGCATCATCCAGCGAAGGCTGTTCGAGCAGGGCGCGGAAATCCGCGCCGGGCAGCCGCTGTTCCAGATCAACCCTGCGCCGTTCAAGGCCGATGCCGATATGGCCGCCGCCGCCTTGCAGCGCGCCGAAGCGGCGCTGGTGCGCGCGCGTGTCCAGGCGGCGCGCCTGCAGCCGCTGGTCGAAGCCGACGCAGTGAGCCGTCAGGTCTATGACGATGCGGTGTCGCAGCGCGACCAAGCAGCGGCCGACGTGGCACAGGCCCGCGCCACCCTGGCGCGCCGCCAACTCGATCTGAAGTTCGCCTCTGTGGATGCACCGATCGGCGGCCGCATCGACCAAGCCCTGATCACCGAAGGCGCGCTGGTCGGCCCCACCGACAGCACGCCGCTGGCGCGCATCCAGCAGATCGACCAGGTCTATGTGGACGTGCGCCAGCCCGCCGCGGCGCTGGAAGCACTGCGCGCGGCGCTGGCGCCGCGGCACGCGGCTGACAACGGCTCGGGCAGCGACAGCCTGCCAGCCAGCATCCTGCGCAGCAACGGCGAGCCCTACCCGCAGGCCGGCCGCATCCTGTTCTCGGGCATCAACGTCGATGCCGGCACCGGCGACGTGCTGTTGCGCATCCTGGTGGACAACTCCGACCGGTTACTGCTGCCGGGCATGTTCGTGCGCGCCCGGGTGCCGCGCGGCCAGCCAGCCGATGCGCTGCTGGTGCCGCAGCAGGCGGTGTCGCGGACAGGCGGCAAGGCTGGGGTGTGGGTCGTGGATGCACAGGACCACGCGCAGCGGGTGACGGTGGAACTGGGCGAACTGGTCGGACGCGACTACCTCGTCCGCAGTGGGCTGCAGGCAGGGCAGCGCGTCGTGGTCGAAGGCGGCGAACGCCTGACCGACGGTGCGCCCGTTGCACCCAGGGCCTGGCAGGCCGCGGGCGCACGCACGCCTGCGCGCTGAGAGGGGAGACATCACCATGCCGCAGTTCTTCATCCACCGGCCTGTGTTCGCCTGGGTCGTCGCCGCCTTCATCGTGCTGCTGGGTTTGATCGCCATCCCGCAACTGCCGGTCGCACGCTATCCGTCGGTGGCGCCCCCCACCGTCAGCATCTACGCGAGCTATCCGGGCGCCACGCCGCAGACACTCAACGATTCGGTGGTCGGGCTGATCGAGCGCGAGCTGTCCAGCGTCAAGAACCTGCTGTACTTCACGTCCTCGGCCGACACCTCGGGTTCGGCGCAGATCACCGCGACCTTCAAACCCGGCACCGATCCCGACATGGCGCAGGTCGATGTGCAGAACCGGCTCAAGGCGGTGGAGCCACGCTTGCCGCAGGTGGTCCGCCAGAGCGGGTTGTCGGTCGAATCCGCCACCTCCAGCTTCCTGATGATCGTCAGCCTGACCTCGGAGGACGATGGCTACGACGAGATTGCGCTGGGCGACTACCTGGCCCGTAACATCGTCGAGGAACTCCGGCGCATCGACGGCGTCGGCCGGGTGCAACTGTTTGGTGCCGAGCAGGCCATGCGCATCTGGGTCGATCCGGCCCAACTGGTCGCCTACGGCCTGTCGATCAACGACCTGTCCGACGCCGTCAGCCGGCAGAACGCGCAGATCGCGCCGGGCCGTGTGGGCGATGCACCGACCCTACCGGGCCAGCGGGTGACCATTCCACTGACCGTCCAAGGCCAGTTGTCCACGCCCGAGCAGTTCGCTGCCATGGTGCTGCGCGCCAACCCGGACGGCTCCAGGGTGCTGTTGGGTGACGTGGCGCGCGTCGAACTTGGCGCGCAGTCCTACGGCTTCTCCAACCGCGAGGATGGCCGTCCCGCCGCCGGCGCGGCGGTGCAGTTGTCGCCTGGCGCCAACGCGGTGCGCACGGCCGACGCGATCCAGACCCGGCTGGCCGAGCTGAGCGCCTCCATGCCTGCCGGCATCCACTACACGACCCCGTTCAACACGGCGCCATTCGTGAAGATCTCCATCCAGAAGGTGATCTACACCCTGCTCGAAGCCATGGTGCTGGTGTTCGCGGTGATGTACCTGTTCCTGCAGAACGTGCGCTACACGCTGATTCCGGCGATCGTCGCACCGATTGCCCTGCTGGGCACTTTCGCGGTGATGCTGGTCGCCGGATTCTCCATCAACGTGCTGACCATGTTCGGCATGGTACTGGCGATCGGCATCATCGTCGATGACGCGATCGTCGTGGTCGAGAACGTCGAGCGCCTGATGAGAACCCGAGGTCTTGCGCCCAAGGAGGCGACGATCAAGGCGATGAAGGAGATCTCCGGCGCGGTGATCGGCATCACCCTGGTACTGACCGCCGTGTTCATTCCGATGGCGTTCTTCGGCGGCTCGGTGGGCGTGATCTACCGGCAGTTCACGCTGTCGATGGCAGTCTCCATCCTGTTCTCGGCCCTGCTGGCGCTGAGCCTGACCCCGGCGCTGTGCGCGACCCTGCTGAAACCGGTGGCCCCCGAGCACCACAGCCGCGGTTTCTTCGGCTGGTTCAACCGGCGTTTCGACCGTATGACCGAGGGCTACACATCGCGGGTGGCCAGGCTGGTCAGACGCGGTGGACGCGTGATGCTGGTCTATGCGGCGCTAGTCGCGGTGCTGGTGCTGGGGTTCCGGCTGCTGCCCACGGCCTTCCTCCCGCAGGAGGACCAGGGTTACTTCATGGCGTCATTCCAGTTGCCTGCCGATGCGACCGCCGAGCGCACGCTGGAAGCGGTGACGGCCTACGAACAGCATGTCGCCACGCGCCCCGGCATTGCAGGCAACCAAACCACCCTGGGTTTCGGCTTCTCCGGCTCCGGCCCCAATGCGGCGATGGCCTTCACCATGCTCAAGGACTGGGGCGAGCGCGACGGCGCCACGGCGGCCGATGAAGTGGCGCGCGCGCAGCAGGCGATGGCGGGGATCGCCGAGGGCGACGTCATGGTGCTGCTGCCACCGGCAATCGAGGAACTCAGCACCTCGTCGGGATTCTCCCTGCAGTTGCAGGACCGCGCCAACCAAGGCCTGGCCGCGCTGGCGGCGGCCGAGGCCCAGTTGCTCGATCTGGCCGCCAACAGCCGCCTGGTCGCCAATGTCTATCGAGACGGCCTGCCTGTCGGTCCTAGCGTGCGCCTGGACATCGACCGCCAGAAGGCCGAGGCGCTAGGCGTTTCGTTTGCGGCTGTCAGCGATCTTCTGTCCGCTGCGATGGGCTCGCTGTATGTGAACGACTTTCCCAATGCCGGACGCATGCAGCAGGTCATCATCCAGGCCGATGCGCCGGCGCGCATGCAGATCGACGACGTGCTGCGGCTCTACGTGCGCAACACCGCCGGCGGCATGGTGCCGCTGAGCGAGGTGGTCACGCCGGTCTGGACGGAAACCCCGCTGCAACTGGTGCGCTACCTGGGCTATCCGTCGGCACGCCTGTCCGGCACGCCCGCGCCGGGCGTCTCCAGCGGTGCAGCGATGGCGGAGATGGAACGGCTGGCCGCGCAGTTACCCCCAGGCTTTGCCGTGGCCTGGACCGGCGAGTCGCTGCAGGAGCGGCAATCGGCCGCGCAGGCGCCGCTGTTGATGGCGCTGTCGGTCCTGGTGGTGTTCCTGGTACTGGCCGCGCTATACGAGAGCTGGTCGATCCCGTTGTCGGTGATGCTGGTGGTGCCGCTGGGCCTGCTCGGCGCGGTGGCCGCGGTGTGGCTGCGTGACATGCCCAACGACGTGTTCTTCAAGGTCGGCATGATCACGGTGATGGGCCTGTCGGCCAAGAACGCAATCCTGATCGTCGAGTTCGCCAAGCAATTGCGCGAACAGGGCAAGGGATTGCGGCAAGCGGCGGTGGAGGCCGCGCGCCTGCGCCTGCGACCGATCCTGATGACCTCGCTGGCTTTCGGCCTGGGCGTGTTGCCGCTGATGCTGGCCATGGGCGCTAGCGCCGAGACCCAGAACGCCATCGGTACCGGCGTATTTGGCGGCATGGTCAGCGCGACCCTGCTGGCGGTGTTCTTCGTGCCGGTGTTCTTCGTCGTCGTGATGGGAATGCAGGGACGCTTCGGACGCAGGCGCCAGCCGCGACGCGACGTTCGTGACAACCGCAACGTGGTGGAGGAATGACCATGCGCATCCTGATGTTGCCGCTGGTGCTGGCCTTGTCGGCTTGCTCGCTGACGCCACCGCTGGTCAAGCCGCAAGCGCCCGTGCCCACCGTGTTTCCCGACGCAGCGGCGCCAGAGGTTGCCACCGGCCATGCTGCCGACCTCGGCTGGCGCGCCATGTTCGGCGATCCCCGACTGCAACACCTGATCGCGCTGGCGCTGGAGCACAACCGCGACCTGCGCCTGGCCGCGCTCAACGTCGAGGCGGTGCAGGCCCTGTTCCGCATCCAGCGCGCCGCGCGCCTGCCCGGCGTGGGTGTCGAAGCCAGCGCCACGCGCGAGCGCACGGTGGCCACCACAGTCGGCGGTACGTCCAGTCCTTCCGCCGTGCAGGAACAACTCAGCGTCGGCCTGGGCCTTAGCGCCTTCGAAATCGACCTGT
This sequence comes from Pseudomonadota bacterium, assembly GCA_963205255.1. GTDB lineage: Bacteria > Pseudomonadota > Gammaproteobacteria > Steroidobacterales > Steroidobacteraceae > ZC4RG30. The sequence goes on along the minus strand of CAUJIK010000060.1, from coordinate 7,118 downwards.
TCGGCCGCGTGCGCGCCCTGTCCGACGCCGCGTTCGCTCGTTACCTTGCCAGCGAACAGGGCCACCGCGCCACGCAGATCGCGCTGGTCGGTGCGGTCGCCGATGCCTACTTCGCCGAACGGCTGGCGCAGGAACAGCGGCAACTGGCCGAACACACGCTGGCCGACTGGCGCCAGTCCATGGCACTGGCGCACCTCCTGCGGCAGGCCGACCAGAGCAGCGGGCTGGACGTGGCCCAGGCGGAAGGCCAAGTCGCCACCGCCGAGGCCGACCTGGAAGCCCGCCAACGCGCCCAGGCCCGCGCCCGCAATGCACTCGCGCTGCTGGTGGGGACCGAACTGCCCACCGAACTGCCCGCGCCGCTGGCGCTGGACGCCCAGCCACTGCTGACACGGCTGCCCGCGGGGCTGCCCTCCGACCTGCTGGCGCGGCGGCCCGACATCCTGCAGGCCGAGCAGGCGCTGGTAGCGGCCAACGCCGACATCGGTGCGGCGCGCGCGGCCTTCTTCCCGCGTCTGTCGCTGACCGCTTCGCTGGGTTACGCGAGCCCGTCACTCGGCGGCCTGTTCGACGCCGATCAGCGCACCTGGCGCTTCGCGCCGCAGATCACCCAGCCGCTGTTTCAGGGCGGACACCTGCGCGCCGAACTGCGCCTGGCCGAAGTGCGCAAGTCCGCCGCCATCGCCGAGTACGAACGCGCCATCCAGACCGCCTTCCGCGAGGTCGCCGATGGCCTGGCCGGCAGCGCGACCTTCGGTCGTCAGCGCGACGCGCAATATCGGGCGGTGGCGAGCGCCGAGCGTCGCGCGGAACTGTCGAGCCTACGCTACCGGGCCGGCCTGGAAGGACGCCTCGAACTGCTCGACGCACAGCGCCAGCTTTATGCCGCCCGGCAGACCCTGCTGGATCTGCGCCGCGACGAGATCAGCAACATGGTGGCGCTGTACAAGGCGCTGGGCGGCGGCCTGGCCGATGCCTCGCCGGTCGCCGCGGGTGCGGCGCTGACCGCGCCGCGCATCGAATAGAGGATTCGCCATGCAGCTCCCCGGCAGTCCCGACCCGGCCACGCCTGTCGCTGAGGCGCAGATGCTGGAGCAGGCCGTCCACGATCTCGGCCCGCGCTGGCGCTTGCGCTTCTGGATGATCTTCAGTGGCCAGGCCCTGTCGCTGGTCGGCTCGGCGCTGACCCAGTTCGTGTTGCTGTGGTGGATCACCGACACCACCGGCAGCGTTTCCGCCCTGGCGACCGCCGGCATGGCGGCGCTGCTGCCCCAGGCCCTGCTCAGTCCACTGGGCGGCACCTTTGCCGACCGTTACAGCCGGCGCCTGCTGATGATCGCTGCCGACGTTATCAGCGCGCTGTGCATGGCGGTGCTGATCGTGCTGTTCCTGACCGAACGCATCGAACTGTGGCACGCCTACGTGATGATGTTCATCCGCAGCGCCATGCAGGCTTTCCAGACCCCGGCCGCGACTGCGAGCATGGCGATGCTGGTGCCACGCGATTTCCTGCCGCGCGCGGCGGGCCTGAATCAGTCCCTGCAGAGCTTCACCGTGGTCGCCGCCGCACCGCTGGGCGCACTCGCCATCAGTGTGATGCCGATGGGCTGGGCACTGGGCATCGACGTGGGCACCGCGCTGCTGGGCATCGTGCCGTTGCTGGTGTTCCGCATTCCGCAACTGCGCTCGGCCGGCGCGCGCGGCATCGGCGGCATCTGGACCGAGTTCCGCGAGGGCCTGACGCTGGTCTGGGGCCATCCGGGGCTGCGCCGCCTGTATGGACTGCTGGGCGCGGTAGTGCTGGTGATCATGCCGTCCTTTGCGCTGCTGCCGTTGCTGATCAAAGAGCATTTCAACGGTGGCGCGCCGCAGGTGGCACTGATGGAGGGGCTGGCGGGCATCGGCATGGTGCTCGGCGGCATGGTGGTCGCCGCGCTCGCACCACGCCGCCAGGTGCCCTGGGTGCTGTGGGGATTCGCCGCCTCCTGCCTCGCCCTGGCGCTTACCGGCCTGGTGCCGGGTCAGTTGTTCGGCGTGGCCGTGGCCTGGTGGGTGCTCAGCGGCTTCACCTTCATCCTCGGCAACGCACCCCTGACAGCGCTGCTGCAGGCCACCATTCCCAACCAGTTGCAGGGGCGTGCGCTGTCGCTGCTGGCGATGGCCATGGGGCTGGCCGCCCCGGTCGGCCTGGCGCTGGCGACACCGCTTGGCGAGTGGATCGGCATCCGCTGGCTGTTCGTGTTGATGGGCGTGGCCGGCACCTTGGTGAGTCTGGCCGGCTTCCTTTCGCCCCCGCTACGGAAACTCGACATGGAGCAACGCTCGTGATGAGGAAACCGTGCTCAAACCGTGATGCGAGAGGGCTGCACCGATAATGGAACTACGACACCTCCGATATTTCCTGGCCGTGGCGGAAGAACTCCGCTTCGCCCGCGCAGCGGAAAAGCTGCACATCGAGCAATCGCCATTGTCGCGGGCGATTAAAGAATTGGAAGAAGAATTGGGGGTGGCGCTGTTTGTTCGTACCACGCGCAGCACGCGGCTGACCCATGCCGGAACACTGTTCCTTGAGCATGTGCGCCGCGTACTCGCTGCCTTGGAACAAGCGCGCGACAGCGTGAAAGCAGCGGCCAATGGATTCCACGGACAACTACGCGTGGCTTTGTCGGATGGCATCACGCCATCGCGCTTGCCGACCTTGCTGGCGTTGTGTCGCCAAGAAGAACCAGAGGTCGAAATCCGCTTTTTCGAGGTACCGCTATCACGGCAGATCAAAGGGCTGCATGATGATCTGTACGACGTAGGGTTCGCCCAATCCGATGAGGTTGGAGATGGCATCGTCACCTTACCCGCTTGGAGCGATGCGCTCATGGTGGCAGTACCCGATCGGCATCCGCTGCTCGCCCACAAGCGCATCCCTCTGGAGGAATTGCTGCGTTACCCACTGGTCTTGTGCGATCCGCAAGTGTGTGAAGGCCACGCCAAGCATGTTGAACGAGTGCTGCGTCGTGCCGACATGGAGCCGCTGATCGCAGAACGAGTTGCTACGTGCGATCTGATGATGGCGCTGGTATCGGCCGGTTTCGCGCTTGGTCTGGCGGGTGCTGCACACATTGCCGCCAGCCGTGAACCAGGGGTGGTGGCTCGACCGCTGGCGTCGCGCGTGCCGCCGCTGACGACCTACTTGCTTCGTCTGGACGGCAATCCATCCGACGAACTGGCACGGTTCATTGAGCGCGTACAGACCATCGAATTGCTGAAAACTCCCAGGCCCATACGTGGCCGCAGATCTGACCCACCGGAGGAATTGATGCCATGAAACCGATCATCCCGTTCCTGCTGGCAGCCGCGTTGTGTGCCTGCGGCCAGTCCGAAACATCTCAGAAGCCTGCGGATTCCGCAGCAAACATCCCGACGGTGGAAGAACTCGCGGCCAACCCCGAACGACTCAAAGAGTTGCGCCAGCAATGCAAGACCGACCGCCCCACGCTGGGCGACGTGCTGTGCAACCGCGTGGCCGAGGCCACGCGAAAGCGGTTCTATGGCGACGGTAAAACTCCCTACACGCCGCCGAAAGAGACGCCGAAGTTCTGATTTTTGGCGGCTCGCCGCATCGCCTAGATTTTCTGTTCAACACGCTGCAACGCACTTGCGTTTGCGATGCTTTTCCTTGATTCGATACAGCACTAATTCTTTCTTTTTGCTCGACCTTTCTGCTTAAAACAGTCTTTGACCGGCACTGACCCGGCACCGATCCTGACGCCTGCGGCACGTCCTTGTGCCGTTTCTTCCATGAGGAATCAGCGCAGGAGAAATCGGAGGCCAGGTCATGCAAGGGACGAACGTGCTGTTCGGTCAGATCGCCGTGGTATTCGGCATCGTGATCGCCGGCGTGTGGGGCGCCACACAATGGACAGCAGCGGCCCTTGGCTACCAACTACGCCTTGGCTCGCCCTGGTTCGACTTCCTTGGCACGTCGATCTACCACCCGTGGAAGCTGTTTGAGTGGTGGTTCTTCTTCGGCGCCTATGCACCGGAGGTGTTCGACACCGGCGGCGCCATTGCCGGCGCCAGCGGCATGGTCGCCGTGGTCGTCGCCATCGCCATGTCGGTCTGGCGCTCGCGCCAAGCGCGCCTGGTCACGACCTACGGCTCTGCGCGCTGGGCGAGCGCTCAGGACATTCGCAGGGCTGGCCTCACGCAGCCTGCCGGCGTGTTCCTGGGCCAGCACGATCGCCAGTACCTGCGCCATGAGGGCCCGGAACATGTCCTGACCTTCGCGCCCACGCGCTCGGGCAAGGGCGTGGGCCTTGTAGTGCCGACGTTGCTGTCTTGGCCGGCGTCGGCCGTCATCCACGACATCAAGGGCGAGAACTGGCAGATCACCGCAGGCTGGCGCTCGCGCTTCTCGCATTGCCTGCTGTTCAACCCCACGGATGCGAAGTCGGCGGCCTACAACCCGCTGCTGGAGGTTCGGCGCGGCGCGCATGAAGTGCGCGACGTGCAGAACATCGCGGACATTCTGGTCGATCCCGAAGGCGCGCTGGAGAAGCGCAACCATTGGGAAAAGACCTCGCACGCGCTGCTGGTCGGCGCCATTCTGCATGTGCTCTACGCGGGCGAGGACAAGACGCTGCGCGGCGTCGCCAACTTCCTGTCCGACCCGGCCAGCCCCTTCGAGCTGACCTTGCACCGGATGATGACCACGCCCCACCTGGGCGATGGCCCGCATCCTGTCGTTGCTTCGGCGGCGCGCGAAGTGCTCAACAAGTCGGACAACGAGCGTTCCGGTGTGTTGAGCACCGCCATGTCGTTCCTCGGCCTGTACCGCGACCCCACGGTGGCCGAAGTCACCTCGAGCTGCGACTGGCGCATCGCCGACCTGATTGCGTCAGAGCATCCGGTGTCGCTGTACCTGGTGGTGCCGCCTTCGGACATATCGCGCACGAAGCCGCTGATCCGCCTGATCCTCAACCAGATCGGACGGCGCCTCACCGAATCGCTCGATGGCTCCGACGGCATCGAGCGCCGCCACAAGCTGCTGCTGATGCTCGACGAGTTTCCGGCGCTGGGGCGCCTGGACTTCTTCGAGACGGCCTTGGCCTTCATGGCCGGCTACGGCATCCGCAGCTTCCTCATTGCGCAGTCGCTCAACCAGATCGACAAAGCCTACGGCCAGAACCATTCGATTCTGGACAACTGCCATGTGCGCGTGACGTTTGCGACGAACGACGAACGCACGGCCAAGCGTATTTCCGAGACTCTGGGCACCGCGACCGAGCTGCGCGCGCAGCGCAACTATGCCGGCCACAGGCTCGCGCCGTGGCTGGGGCACCTCATGGTGTCGCGTCAGGAGACGGCTCGCCCGCTGCTGACGCCGGGCGAGGTGATGCAGCTTCCGCCTGACGAAGCCGTGGTGATGGTGTCCAGCGTGGCGCCGATCAAGGCGAAGAAGCTGCGCTACTACGCGGACAGCAATTTCAAGCGCCGCGTGTTGCCACCGCCTGCACTGGCGGACGGGCAGTACGCAGATGCGCCGCCATCGCGGCCTGACGACTGGAGCGGCCTGGCAATTCCCGCCGTGCCCGTCACGCCTGCGGCCGATACCGCCGAGGGCTTCGCTGCCTCTGCCGACGACGGAGGCCCGCGCCGTCAGCCCGAACTCTCCGAAGCCGTTGCCTATGCCCCCGAGCTGGCCGCGCCTGCGGCCGACCTCGCGCTGCTCGATGACGACGACGACCTGCCGCTTCCCCTTCCTCGCCAGCTTGACCCAGCCATGCAGCGCACGGCGCGGCTGGCTTCTCTCGACCCCAACGACGGACTCGAGCTATGAGCCACTACCGCCTCAACCTGTTCATCCAGCCGGAGCACGCCAAGCGCCTGGGCGAGCTGGCCGCCAAGAAAGGCGTGTCCAAGTCGTCCATCGTCGCCGCTGCCTTGGCGTCCTGGCTGTCGCCGGACGCAGCAGACCAGCGCGAGGCGGCCATCGCCAAGCGGCTGGATCGCCTGTCGCGTCAGACCGAGCGCCTGGAGCGCGACCAGAACATCCAGATCGAGACGCTGGCGCTGTTCATTCGCTACTACCTGACCGTCAGCACGCCTGTTCCCGAGGCGCACCAAGACGCCGCTCGCGCCCAGGGCAAAGCGCGCTTCGAGCAGTTCGTTGAGCAGTTGGGCCGCCACCTGCTGCGCGGGCGCAGCCTGGTGCGCGACGTGGTGGAAGAACTGCACCCCGATCCGATGCGGATGGAGGACGCGGCGGCAGCCGCGCAAGCGCAGGAGCGTGCGTCATGAGCGCCGCTCCGCAGTCCATGAGCGCCACGTCGCTCGACCGCCGCATCCAGATGCTGCGCACTGCGATGGGGCCGCTGATCGCCACCGCGCTCGAAGACCCGGACGTGGTGGAGGTGATGCTCAACCCCGACCGCACCCTTTGGGTGGACCGCCTTTCGTCGGGCCGCGCACCGATGGGTGTGGAGATGCCCGAGGCCGATGGCGAGCGGATCATCCGCCTTGTCGCAGCCCATGTGGGCGCGGAAGTCCATCGCGGCCAACCGCTGCTGTCGGCCGAGCTGCCCGAAACTGGCGAACGCTTCGAGGGCATTTTGCCGCCGGCTGCACCGGGGCCGGCCTTCGCGCTGCGCAAGCGGGCCATCGGCGTGATCCCGCTGGAGCGGTACGTCCTCGACGGGATGATGACCAGCGCCCAGGCGGGCTTTCTCGTTCGCGCGGTGCGCGAGCGGCAGAACGTATTGATCGCCGGCGCCACCAGCAGCGGCAAGACCACGCTCGCCAATGCCTTGCTCGCGGAGATCGCCGCCACCGGCGACCGCGTGCTGGTGCTCGAAGACACGGTGGAGCTGCAATGCGCGGCCCGCGACCACGTACCGCTGCGCACGCGCGCAGGCGTGGTGTCCATGACGGAGCTGGTGCGTTCGTCCATGCGCCTGCGCCCGGATCGTGTCGTCGTCGGCGAGGTGCGCGGCGCCGAGGCGCTGGATCTCATCAAGGTGTGGGGCACGGGCCACCCCGGCGGCATCGCCACGATCCATGCCGGCTCCGCGCTCGGCGCGCTGCTGCGCCTGGAGCAACTGATTCTCGAAGTGGCGGTGAATCCG
>CAUJIK010000059.1 GCA_963205255.1 Pseudomonadota bacterium | reverse complement strand
GCACGCTGATCGTGCCCACCGTGAGCATGTGACCGCCGGGCGGATCCAGCGGCCCCTCCGGCACGAACGGCACGATGGGCGCGCACAGCGCGTCCCCGAGCTTGCGCGCGATGGCCGCGCAGTTGGTCTGGAGCGCGTAGTTGTGCTTGCCCAGCGCCACCCAGGGGCCGTTGGGCTCCACCCCGCCGGTGGCAATGATGACGGTCTTCTTGCCCGCCGCCATCGCATCTCGCACGTCCATCCACGTCATCTTCTCGATCCACACCTCCTCCGTCACCGGAAGAGGGTTGGGCGCATCCACACAGTTGTATGGACTCAGCGCACAACGGCCACCTCCGGCATCCCGCGGATCGGGAGGCGGGCGTTCGGCAGACAGGACCGTGGCAGCGACCAGCATCAGGCTGGCGGCGAAAAATGCACGTAGCGTATGCGGCATGGGATGCTTCTCGATCGACGGTAAGGAATCCCCTGATTTAGAGAGGGCGCCGGGCCTCAGCGCAACTGCGGCGGGCTACGATCTGCGTTAGTAATTCTGCGCCGCCCTCACCCCGTCGTCTGCAGCCCCTGCGCTATGCCGCTCACACTGGCCAGCAGCGCCTGGAACAAATCCTGGTCCTCGCGCCCGGTGGCGCGCCAGCGCCGCAACAGGTCCACCTGCATGAGGTTCATCGGATCCACGTAAGGGTTGCGCAGCTGGATGGCGCGCTGCTGGGTCGTGTCGCCGTCCAGCAATTCGGTCGTCTGGCGGATGTCGAGCACCACCGCGCGGCAACGCTCGTACTCGGCCACGAGGTCTGCCGCATAGTGGCGCAACCCCGGCGAGGCGAGCTCGACATACTGGGCGGCAATGCCCATCTCCACGCGCGCCAGCTGCGATTCCAGGTCGTCCAGCAGCAGCGCGAAGAACGGCCACTGGCCGTCGATCCCGCGCAGGGCATCGATGCCGAAGCGCGCGCGTGCCTCCTCCAGCGCCGTGCCCGCTCCATACCAGCCGGGGACGAACCAGCGCGCCTGGGACCAGGCGAACACCCAGGCCGCGGGGCGCACGGCAAGCGCAGTGCCACCCGCGTCGGGCTCCCAGATGGAGCGCGAACCCACCTGCATGCGTTCGATCACATCGATGGGCGTTACCGCGCGGAAGAAATCGGCGAAATCGCGGTCCATCACCATGCGCTCGCGCCACAGCTCGCCGCTGCGCAGCGCCAGCCATTCCACACAGGCCATTGCCGCCTCGGGCTCTGCCCGCGCGGCGCCATGCCGCCGGGCAAACGTGGCCGGCACCAGGGCGCCGAAGGCGCGCTCCAGGGTGCGCAGCGCGGTGGGACGCAGCCCATAGTTCTGCCCGATGGTTTCACCCTGCTCGGTCAGGCGCAGCACGCCGTTCACCGTTTCCGGCGGCGCGGCCTGCAGCAGCGCATCGATGCGTGAACCACCGCGCGCCACGCTGCCGCCGCGCGCATGGCCAATCACATAACCGTAGCCGGCGCTCTCCAGTGTGCGCGTGATCTCGCGCTGCGCCTTGAACACCGACAGCCGCGTGGTGATGAAACCGCTGTCACGGCTGCCCTGCGAATACCCGACGAACACCGTCTGCGGTCCGCCGCGCGCTTGCAGATGCGCCGCGTAGTGGGGATTGTCCAGCAACGCGCGCAGCGCGGTTCCGGCCGCGGCCAGGCTCGGCGTCGATTCGAACAGCGGCGCATAGTCGAGGTTCGCCTCGTCCAGACTGCGGTTCTCGGCGCCCGCCCAGCGCGCCAGCACCAATGGCGCCAGCACATCCTCGGCGCCGGCCGCCGCACCGATGATGTAGCTGCCGATGGCGCGTGCCCCGTAACGGCTGCGGCACTGCAATGCCGTTTCGAACACCGCCAGCGTGCGGCGCCCCAGGGCGTCGAGCGGCGCGGAAGGACCTTCATCGCGCGCCAGGATGGCGGCCAGACGCGCCAGACGCTCGCTCGCCGGCCGCCGCGGCCATTGCGGATCATCCAGTCCCTGCGCCAGAACCCGGTCATGCACCCTGGCATGCTGGCGCAGGTCCAGCGTCGCCATGTGGAACCCGAAGGTATCCACGCGCACCAGCAGGCGCTGCACCAGCCGGTAGCCGGCGCTGGCGCCGCGGTTGGCGAGCAGGCTCGCGGCCGCCAGGCGCAGGTCCTCACGCAACTGCTCCACGCGCTCATAGCGGCTGGCGCTGCCGTTCCAGGTCTGGCGCAATCGCTCGGCGACCTGCGCGAAGAATATCCGGTACGGCATCTGGTCATGCCGTGACGGCGCGACGGCGCGCACGCCCGGCAGCAGCATGACGTATTCATCGATGCGGCTTTGCAGGGCAGGCGTTATGCCGACGCGGCTGGCGCTCTGCGACAACAGCTGGGAAAGCTGCTGGCACTCGGTGAAGTAGGCATTGACGATGAGCTTCTGGTGGCGATCCAGCGTCTCGCGGATGGTCTTGGCATTGACCTCCGGCGCATCCTCCATGTCGCCGCCCACCCAGCTGCCGAAGCGCAGGATCACCGGCAGGTCCAGCATCGACACACAGGCGCCGTAGAGCTTCTCCAGCGTGATGGCGATCTCTTCATAGAACGCCGGCACGATGCGGTACAGCACTTCGGCGAAATGGAACATCGCGTGCTCGCGCTCATCGGCCACGGTCAGCCGCTGCCGTGGATGCTCCTCGGTCTGCCAGCCGGTGGTCACTTCGGTGCGCAGCCGCTCCCACAGCAGGCGACGCTCCACCGGATCGAGATTGGGGTTGAGCCCGTCGAGCAGCGTGCCCGCCATGCGCTGCTGGCGCCGCAGCTGGGTGCGGCGCGTGGATTCGGTGGGATGCGAAATGAGGATGGGTTCGATGGCCAGCTGGCCGATGAGCTCCAGCACCTGCTCCAGCCCCAGCCCCTGGGCCTTGATCTGCGCCAGACAGTCTTCGATGCCGCCCGGCTGCGGCCGGCCGTGATCGGTCAGGAAGTACTCGCGGCGCCGGCGGATGCGGTGCACGCGCTCGGCGAGATTCACGGTCTGGAACCAGGTGGAAAAGGCCCGCACCAGATCACGCGCCTGCTCCGGTGGACGGCCGGCGACGCGCATCATCAGGCTGCCTTCGGCGGGCACCACGTCTTGCCGATGAGAGATGGCGGCAACGCGATCTCCCTCGACCAGATCATAAAGCCCGTCGCCGCCCTGCTCGCGCAGCACGTCGCCCACCAGCGCGCCCAGCTGGTGCACATCCTCGCGCAGCGCAAGGTGCTTGTCGGGGAATTGGATCTGGTCGCGGTCCACGGCGTGGCGATTCTACTCGCCGAACCGCGCCTCAGGCTGGGAAGAACTCGATGGGCTTGGTGGTGGTCAGGCTCTCGACGTCCCGGGCATCGAAGCGGATCAGCTTCACCCGCGCGATGATGCGCCGCTCCAGCTCCGGATCGTTGAGTTCGCTGGACACCACGCGACAGGCCGTGACCTCGCCCGACGGCGCGATGGTGAATTCCAGCACCAGCTTGCCCTGCAGTTCCGGCCGTTCACGCAACGCGCGGCTGTAGAGCGCGTAGATCGCGCCCTTGTTGCGATCGAACACCAGCTCGATCTCTTCCTGGCTGCGGGCAGCCTTGCCGCTCACGCCGCTGCGCGTGGCAGCATTGCTGGCGCCGATGGCGGCCACGCGCGAATTCACCGAGGTGGTTTCGTGACCGCTCAGCGAGCCTGCGCCGCTGCCGAAACCGCGGCTGCTGCTGGTGGACTGCACACCGGCGCTGCCACTGCCCGCCTTGGAGGCGATGAGCGAGCGCTCGGCCTTGCTGTCGGCGCCGACGGCGCCGGTGAGATTGCGGGTCTGGCCGGCGGGTTCATCGGCAAAAGTGCGGCGCAGGTCTTCGAGCTCATCGCGCATGCGCATCAGCCCCGACTGCTCGGCCCTGCGCCGGGCCTCGGCAACGCGGTCAACCGGCTGTGGCGTGGGCTGCGGCTGCGCCGTGGGCCTGGGAGGCTCCACCGGTCGCGGCGGTGGCGGGGGTGGCGGCGGCGGAAGCGGCTTCTCTTCCACCATGATGCGGGCCAGACGCTGCGGAACGGCCTGCGCCGCGCTCTCCTTCGGCTCGGGCAACTTGAGGATGGGGATGATGAGCCCCATGACCAGGAAGATCGCAAGCCCGGTGAGCATCAGGCGCCGGAAACGGCTGGCCGATTCCGGATCGCCCTCCCAGGGCAGTTCGTAGCTTCGGTAGAAAGGTGCCAGTACCACGTGAGGCTCCGCGCTACAACGGCCTGAAGGTGTTCGGATCCAGCGGCTTGTCCTTCTGGACCGTCGCCAGCGAGATCTTTCCGTAGTCCGCGTCCGTGCAGGTCGCCATGACCTTCTTCAGCACCTCGTAGGGCAGCGACTTGTCGCCGAGAATGGTGATCTCGCGTTCGGCGAGATCCCGTTCGGCCATCTTCTGGCCGATCAGCCGCGGCCGCTTCAGCGCGTCGCGCAGCGGCGCGATGATGGCGTCGTCGCTGGCGCGCACCTCGGCCACCGAGGCCACGCGCTCGCCCTGCACGAACACCTCGTCGCGCGTCAGCATCACCACCACCGTTTCACGCGGCTTCATGGTGACGATGGATTCGGGAATCTCGATGCCCTTGGAGTTCTGCACCACTTCCACTTCAGTGGAATAGACCAGCAGGAACGCCACCAGCACCGACAGGATGTCGATCATCGGAATCAGGTTCAGTTCGGCATCAGCCTTGTTGCGCAGGTGATGCGTCATCATCCGGCGCGCGCGTCCCGACATGATCATCGGCGACCTCCGGATGGCGCGACGCCGGTCTCGGGCGCATCACCGATGGAGACATCGGGGAACAGCTCGCCCTGCACCAGCTCCCTGCCCTGCCGCAGCTCGACGATGCGGACCGTATCCATCACCTGCACCAGCATGTCGTAGGGAATCTCCTTCTCCAGCAGCAGCGTGGCGTCGGTCTTGTCGGGATACTTCGACTTCACGAACTGCAGGTACTCCGAAAGCCCTTCCAGGTTGTAAGGCCCTTCGGTCGTCTGCCGCGGGAAGGTCTCCAGCGGGCCGGTCCTGCGATCGGCCACCTGCAGCATGTCCTTGCGCACCAGCACTTCCAGTTCCAGGCCCGGCGGCGGCTCGACGAAGCTGGCGTTCTGGGTCGGAAGCTTCAGCTCCATGATCACCGTGCGCGAGAACACCGCCGTCATGAGCAGGAAGGTGACCAGCACCGTGAAGATGTCGATCATGGGCACCAGCAGCAGTTCCGACGGCTTGCGGTAACGCCGCTGGAGCTTGCGCAGGCTGTAGTTGCGACGCATCGGTGCGAGTCCGCGAGGCCCGGGGGATCAGGCGCCGGCCTGGGCAGCCTCGGGACGACGCTCCACGATGGAGTTGAGGAATTTCACCGACGCCATCTCCAGGCTGTCGACCAGCTCCGTGGTCTTGGTCTGCAGCACGGCGTGGATCACCAGCAGCGGCACCGCGGTCATCAGACCAAAGGCGGTACAGTTCATCGCCACCGAGATGCTCGCCGACAGCAGGTTGGCCTTCTCGGCCGGGTTCACCGTCGCCACCGCGCCGAAGGCCGCGATCAGGCCGATCACCGTGCCCAGCAGGCCCAGCAGCGTGGCGAGGTTGGCGAAAGTCGCAAGGTAGTGGGTGCGCTTTTCCAGCTTGGGCAGCACACCCATCAGGCTCTCTTCCATCGCCTTCTCGATGTCGTCACGGCGCCGCGCGCTCTGCACCCTGGCGAGGCCATAGGAGAGGATCTGCCCGATGGCCGCACCCGACTGCGAGGACACCTGCGCCGCCTGGCGAAAATTGCCCTGCGACAGCAGTGGCTCGATCTGTTGCCACAGGCTGCGGTTGCGGCTGCTCGCCACGGTCAGGTAGATCCAGCGCTCGATGGCGATGGCAATGCCGATCACCAGCACGATCGCGATCGGATACATGAATTCGCCGCCATCCTGGAAGAAGCGGCCCACCACGTGAAAAAATTCCATCTCGAACTCCCTTGCTGGTCAGCAAGAACTCCCGCACCTTGAAAGGGTCGCCGCGAAATTGCTGCGACCTGCTTCTCAACCTGTCGGCACTGCCCTATCGGCTCTGGCCGGTATCCGGCCGCAGCGCCTGGTAGTACCGGCTCTGCCTGCGGAACACGTCACGATCCACCGGCTCGAGCACCTCATCGAGCAGACTGTTCACCGGCTTGCCGGTGAGGTCACCCAGATCCGCCCGCTTCCAGGGCACCACGTACATCACGCGCGGCAACTCGCGGTTGCCGGTGATCTGCGTCGTATCCAGTTCCAGGCGGTCCCGCACGCCGGCCGTGCCGGTCGCGGAAGCCGTCATGGACTGGCTTGATGCATTCGGCGCCGGCGCCGGCGCCAGCACTGGCGCCGCAGGCGTAGCGGCCGCCCGGGGCGGCGGCGCAGCATTCGCAGGCGCGCTGGTCGCAGGCGCAGCGGGCGCGGAGGTTTTCACCGCCGGCTCCATCGCGGCGGAAGACGCGGCGCTGTCCGCGCTGGCAGGCGCAGTGGTCGACTCGGCGGCTGCCGGCGTGGCCGCAGGAGCAGGCGTAGCCGCAGGCGCGGGCCCTGTGGCCCAGGCCTGCGAAGCCCGCGACGGGGCCGGTTTCTTGGCCGGCTCCGCGGCGCCTGCCGCGGTCATGGCCGTCACGGCCGCAAGCAATATCAGCGTTCTCATTGAACTACCTCCGCCTGGGCCGCCGGTGCGGCCGCCGACGCGTTGCCGGCGGCGCCGGCACGCTGTTTCACATCCGCTATCCAGCTGGTCACCGGACGCTCTTCGCCTGTCAAAGCCTGATAGCGCTCATAGGCAGGCAGCGCGGCTGCCGGCTCGCCCATGTACATATCCTGAAGCACCGCCACATTACGGTGCGCTGGCGCATATTCCGGATCGATCGCCAGCGCGGCGCGATACGCCTGCAGCGCGCCAGCGAAATCTCCCCGCTCGCGCCGCACCACACCCAGCGCCACCTGCGGCAGCGCACTGCGCGGGCTGCGCTGCACGGCCGTGGCGAAGGCCGCCTCGGCATCCTCGAGGCGATTGCCGGCGCGCAGCAGCACGCCCAGGTCATAGGCCGGCGCCCCCGTCTGCGGAGCCGCCTCGATGAGCTGCCTGAACTCCAGCTCCGCGTCCTGCTGCTGCCCGCTCTCGGCAAGCTGCACGGCGCGCTCCAGCTGCGTGGTCAGACGCGCGGGAAATTCGGGCGCCGCCGTGACAACCGGCGCGGCAGCAGGCGGCACAGCGGCAGCCCCGGCACCCGGCACAGCCGCAGGATCAACGGCAGGATCAGCCGGCGGCGGCGGTGGCGGCTCCGGCAACGCCAGAGACCGCGAGTAAACCGGCGGCAGCTCGGTCTTGCCGAAGCGCGCCGGCAGCAACTTCGCCAGCGCGCTGAAGCTCGCCTTCACGCCGTCGTCATAAAGCCCTTCGCCTGCCCGCCGCGCATTGGCTTCGTGCATCTGGATGGCCTGCTCCTCGAACGGCAGCGCCTGCTCTTCCAGCAGCAGGTCATACTGTTCGAGCTCGTCGGCCGAGAGATTCCTCGGTCGCTCGGAGGCCATGAGATCGGCGCCGAGCTGGCGATAGAGCTCGGCCATCTCGAAGCTCGCCTGGGTGGTCACCTCGGCGATGTTGTAGGCCGCGGCTTCGCGGTATCCATTCATCGCGGTTTCCAGCGCGCGCCGCTTGGCCGTCAGCGAGCGGTTCAGCGGCGCCATCAGAGCCAGACCACGGAAATTGTCGCGCGCCGGATGTGCAAGCTCGAGGCTGGCGCGCGCCGCCAGGTACTTCGTGCGGTCGCTGCGCGCGGCCCCCGCGGCCGCATCGGCCTTCACGATCTCACGCTGCCAGTGGCGCTCGCGTTCCACGTTCCCCGCCGCGGCGGCGAATTCGGCCAGTCGCTGCCGATTCTCGATGCGCTCGACCACGGGCGTCGGGAATTCCTTCACCAGCGTTTCGAGCAACGCCACGGTCCTGGCGGTGTTGCCGGCCTTTTCGTACTGCTCCGAAGCGATGGTCAACGCCTCCAGACGCAGCGCGGGCTGCTGCTGCGGCGCATTGGCCACGCGCTCGAATTCCGCCGCCGCCGCATCGGAGCGGCCCGATTCCATGTAGGCCACGGCCAGCTTCTGCGTCACGTCGGCCTGGTTCGGGCTGGCCGGATAGTCGCGCCGGAAAGCCTCCAGCACCTGGATGGAACGCGGCCAGTCCTTGAGCAGGATCAGCGCCGCCGCGGCATCGTATTGAGCCGTCTCCACCACGGGTGTTCCAGGCGCCACGCTCGCGATGCGCAGGAAATCATCCACGGCGCCGCTGGTGTCGCCGGCCGCGCGCCGCGCCTCGGCCTGACGATAGACCGCCACGGCGATCTGGTCGGTCAGTGCCTTCTGCTCCGCCGCATCACCGGCGGCCAGAGTGCGCGCCTGCAACCAGGCCGCTTCGGCCGGAGCGAACTGGCCCAGATCGAAGCGCGACTGGCCGGTCACGCTGTAGGCAATGCGCCGTTGCGCGGTGTCGGCGGGCGGCATGCGCGCCAGCAGGATGTCGGCCACCTCGATGGCGCGCGGCAGATCCCTGGCGGCATAGAGGTCCTGCGTGGCACGTGTCAGCACGCCCGCCGCATCCGGATGCTCCGGGAAAGTCTGGCCGAAACGCACGCCGGACTCGATGGAGCGACGCTTCCAGGCGGGCTTCTCTGCCGCCGGCAGCAACGCCTCCTGCCTGGAGTATGCATCCAGCGCGGCATAGCCGGCCTTGGCCGAATCCAGCCCCAGCGGGTAGGCATAGGCCGAACGTTCGTATTCGGTGACGGCGTCGGTGAACTGGCCGCCTTCGAACAGCACGTCCGCCAGGCGGTAGTTGACCTGCGCGGCATCGGCATCGTCGGGGAACGAAGCCAGCTGCAGGCGGTACCAGCGCGCCGCCTGCATGAAGTCCTCTGGTTTCTTCGACTTCTGCGCTTCGGCATGGTGATAGGCCGCAAGGTCGGTCAGATGTGTCTTGATCTCGGCGACGATCTGCGGATAGTCGTTGCGGTCACGCCCCTGCCAGAACGCTGAACCGAGGTTGTAGGTCTCGACATACTCGCGCTTGCCTTCCAGCACCAGCTGGGCAAAGCCGCCCTTGCGGTAGGCCTCGATGGCCTGCGTCGAGAGCGTCGGCGCCAGTTCGTTGTTGGGGTTACGGGCCACGAAGGCGCGGTAGGCCGCGGCGGCATCCTGGTAACGCTGCTTCTCGACATACAGATCGCCCAGCCGCCCATACAGCAACGGCGCATAGGCTGGATGGCCAATGCTGTCGACGAAGCGATTCAGCGGCTCCACGCCGTCGAGATCCGAGAAGGTCACGCTCATCACGCGCAGCGCGTCGTCCACCAGTTCACGGTCCGCGCGGGGCAAGGTATCGAGCGGCCGGAAGCCGGTCTTGGAGCCGGCATCGACAAGCTTCAGATCGAGCAGCCGCGAGAACACCAGCAGGCTCTCCTCCTGCATCGACTGCTTGAAGAGCGACCAGCCCTGCTTGTAGAGGCCCTGCTGATAGAACTCGCCGGGCCCGCGGCGCGTGACTTCGGCGTAGGCGCTCTCCGCATCACGGTAGCGCTGCGCCGAGAACAGTAATTCGCCGCGACGGAACTGCACTTCGGCCATCTCGCGCGAAGCCGGATAGCGGCGCACGATTTCATCCAGGGTCGCCAGCGCCTGCTCCGGCTGCCCGGTGGTCTCGTAGGCGCGCGCCAGCTGGTACATCACCTGATCGTTGCGCGGGTAGTCCGGGTGGGCCTGCAACAGCAGCGAATAGAGGCGGATCGCCTCCGCGCCACCGACATCCACGCGCGTGACCTCGGATTCGAGCCGCTCCAGCTCGCCGCCTTCCAGTGACAGGTCGCCGAGCCGCCGCAGGGCTTCGGCGCGCAGCTGCGGATCCGTGCGCTGCAGCTCCAGAAAGCGCCGGTAGTTCTCCATGGCGCGGCCCGCGCTGCCCTCGCCGCCCACATCCTTGCGGATCTCCACATTGCGCCTGGGCAGATCCTTGAGCGTGCGCGGCGCATCCTTCTCGGCCGCCAGCGCCGGCATGGCGACGCACAGGCTTGCGCACGCCATGACCGCCTGCACCGCGACCCGAATGCGCGCGTTCATCGCGACTGCTCCGCGGCCCGGTCGTAGATCGTCGCCAGCGCGAAACGCGCCTGCACCTCATAATCTTCGATGCGCTGCTTCTGCGCATCGAGCTCATTGACCGCGATGTCGGCCAGCAGGCCGCGCTGGCTGTCCGCGGCGCCTTCGAGGCGCGCGCGCAGCGCGGTCATGCGTTCCTGCAGCGCCGCGATGCGCATGGCGAAATCACCGGTGGTGGTCGGCGCCACCTCCCGCGCGCGCTGCACCCGCAACCAGCGGTCGGCCGTCTCGTTCAACGCCCGGTCGAGGGCGCGCAGTTCGCGCCGCTGCTGATAGAGACGGTCGCGGAAGGACTGGTTCAGATCCCATTGCAGCACGCCGCGCACCAGGCGCAGCTTGTCGCGCATCGCTGCCAGCTCCTCATTGCCCGGGTCGGCGGCAATCGCCGCTTCCAGCGCCTCGATGCGCCGCCACTGCGCGCGCTGTTCAGGCGTGCCGAGAGCCGCGACATCGGCGCTGTTGACCACCTCGTTGAAGCGGCCTTCGGCGCTCTTGCGCCGCGCGTCCAGCTGCTCGGCCACATTGCTGGCCAGCAGCGAATCCACGCGCGGGATGCGCGCCGCATAGGCACGCTCGCGCGCGTCGATCATGTCCGAGTACACGACCATGTTCTCGTCCCAGCGCGCCAGCGTGGAGCCGAGGAAGGCCAGGTCGCGGAAATTCTTCAGTCCTTCCTGGAAATCGTTGCCGGCCAGCACCGGATACAGGTAACGGGACTCCGGTGCATCGGGCAGCTCCTGCAACTGCCAGAACCAGCCGCGCTGCGGCGACTTGGCATCGTCGGCGCCGACCAGATCCCTCAGCAGCGAACCCTCGCGGATGCGCCCGATGGATTCATCGATGCGACCGGTCTCGGTCTCGAAGGACGACAGCGCCTGCTCGTAGTATTCCGCCGCCTGCCCATTCGCGCCCAGGCGCGCAAAGGCATAGGGCACGGCGAGATAGGCTTCCTGCACCGCCGCGTCCAGCAGGTTGCGGTCATGCAGCGCAAGCCATGGCGTCAGCGCATCCTGGAATCTGCCCAGTTCGGCATATGCCCAGCCCAGCCCCAGCAGGGCGCGGCTGGATTGCGGCCCGTCGAGGCGCACGCGTTCCAGATAGGGCATGGCCTGCGCGGCCTGCCCGCCCTGCAGGTAGGCATAGCCGAGTGCAAGGTTGGCCTTGTCCTTCAGGGCCAGCAACTCTTCGCCCCTGGCCTCGGACCTACCCACGGAATCCAGGAATGGCGCGCCGTCGGCCAGGCGATCGCTGCGCAGCAGCGCCACGCCGAGGTTGAAGCGCGCATACATCACCCACGAGCTGCGTGTGTTCCAGCCGCGCAGCAGATCGATGGCTTCGTCATAGCGCGACAGATGCATGAACGCGTTGGCAAGCAGATGGCGCTTCTCGGCGTCCAGTGCCGGCTCCAGCGCGCCTTCGATGCGCTGCAGTGATTCCACGGCGCGGTCGTAGTAACCGCGCGCATACCAGACCTTGCCCAGATAGAACCAGGCGCGGCTGCGCACGCTGGCCGGCAGCTGCGCGGCGGTGAGAGCCTCGAAGCGCCGCCCGGCCTCGTTGTGCATGCCCAGCTGCAGATAGAGCCCGCCGGCGAGCAGCTCGGCCTCACCCGCGTGATTCGGCATGCGGTTCCAGTGCGAATAGGCCTCGAGCCGGGTCAACGCCTCGAAATCCTCTTCGATGAAGTACTGGAACAGCACATCGCCATAGTGCAGGTCGAGGATGCGCGTGGCCGCAATGGCTTCTCCCCCGCGCGACGCAGCAAACGCCGGCGCCACAGCGCCGGCGAATACCGCGAGCAGCAGGATGCGGACCATGCCTCGCACCTGGTTCGCCTATTCCCAGTCCCGGATCTCGAACTCCGGCTGGCTCTTGCGCTGCCGGTCGGAGATCTTCAATTCGAGGTACTTGGCGCCCACGGATTTCTCGAATTTCAGCTGTGCGCCACGGGTGTAGTCCTGGCCATGCGGCCCCTTGCCCGTGAACAGCGCCACCAGTTCATGCGCGCCGACACGCAGGTTGCCCAGGTACAGCCGTTGCACGCCGCCCTTGAGCAGGGCCTCGGCTTCGCGCGGCGTGTAGAGGTACTTGCTTACCTGTTTGTCGTCGATGCGCAGTTCGACCGTGTCGAGCGCGAAGAATTCGCCCACGTCCATGGACAGGAACACCGCCACCTGGGTGTTGGCCGGGAACAGCAGCTCCTCCTCGAGCACGAACAGGTCGCGGTTCAGATCCACCACGTCCTTCTTGATGGCCTGGATCTCCTCGTCGAGCGCGCGGGTATCGACCGGCGCGCCGGCGGGAGCCGGAGTCGAAGCCGCCGCGGCCGGAGGGTCGGCCGAAGCCCAGGCCGTGGAAGCGGACGCCATGGGCTCGGCGGCAGGCACAGGACCGGCGACGAGAGCCAGTGCGAGAAGCAGGCAGTGCAGTAGCGGACGATTCATGCGTGCAACCTTGCCGTCATTCATCCAGAAGGGCCTTGATCTGTTCGACATAGAGCGCCTCGTTGGCGGCGCGGAAATCACGATGTGCGTAGCGGATCGCACCTGCCCGGTCGATCATCAGCAGCATCGGCAGGTTGTCGATGCGGTAGCTGCGCGCCACCGACTTCCCGGGGTCCAGCAGCATGGGCAGCGCCACCCTGTGGGCGGCGATGAAGCTGTGCGCCGCATCCTGGTTGTCGTCGACATTCACCGCCAGCACCGCGAGCCCCGCCGGCCGGTAGGTCGCGAGCAACCGGTCGAGCGTCGCCAGCTGCGGCCCGCACTGGCCGCAGCGACTGCCGTAGAAAGCCAGCAGCACCACTTCACCGCGCAGCTCGGACAGGCGCATGTTGGGGCCGCCACTGGAGCGCAGGGCGAAATCCGGCGCCTGCTGATCCAGCAGGCGATACGGCGCCGCCGCCTGCGCCAGCGCACACATGGCCGGCAGCACAGCTGCCAGCAGAAATGATTGAGTCCGTCGATTCCGCACAGCAGCAAATACGAACGCTATTTGACAATACCGGACAGGATAGCCTGCCCGCCTTTACTCACAGTGACCTTCTTCACACGATGGGCGCGAAGGCCATCCAGCGGTCCAGATTTGCGCCCAGACCGTGACTCGGGAAGTAGTCCTGTGCACCGAACAGACCCTCGTCGCCATTCAGCGCCATGTAGTTGAGGATCACCATCTCCACCAGCAGGTTCACGGCGTTGGCCGCGGGGCTCGATGAATTGACCACGGCGCCGGCGGCGCTGTAGTGACCGATCTGGTTCATGGTGGCGGTACGCAGCACCGGCGGACCGCCGGGCCGGTAGACGAGGAAGAAGCTCGCCGCGGTGGACTGGTCGTCGCCGGTCCACACACCCTTGCCACGGCCATTGACCGAATTGTCGAGCATGCCATTGGAGGACAGCGAGCCGTCGCTGAACACATAGATCATCAGCGGCCGGCCGACGCGCGCGGCGTATTCCAGGCAGGCGCCGATGCACTGCCCGGCGCGCAGGTCGCGCAGCTCGCCGGTCGCCCGCTCGCCGGTGTGGTAGTCGAAGCCACCCATCTGGATGGTACCGGCGCCGGCGTTGCCGTCGATCACCATCTTCATGACGGCGGCGGTCTTCTGGAACTCGCGATCGCCGCTGTACTCGGCCTGCGTGAAAATGCCCGCCGGCCCCACCACCCTCGAATCCTGCGCCGGATCCAGCGATGCCGGATTGTTGAAGCGCTCGGCCAGATAGGCGGATTTCACGTAGCCGCACTTGTTGAACTGCTTGAGCGCCACGTCGTCGATCGCCGGGCTGTTGCCCGGGTTGGTCGTGACACGCGCATGTTTGCGATGCGTGAGCACCGCCATGGATTCCATCACCGACACGGCGTCGGCCGGGTTGTTGAACAGCGTGCCCAGCTCGCCGGTGTCCACCAGACCCGTGACGTCGCTGGCCCGATCCACCTTGGTGGGCCGGATCTTCGGATCGATCATCATGGCCGGCGCCATCGAATTGCCGCCGGAATCCGAGCTCACCGAACCGATCAGCGTCAGCAGTTCGCCCCGCGCACCGGTGCGCGCGATGCCGTACATGGGGTTGTGAGGGTTGTTGCCGGTGTCGTTCTCGGAGCGGGCCGCGATGATGGTGCCGTTGGTGTTGGCCGCGGTCGCCGCCTGGGCGCGCATCTGCATGCCGCGCAGGAAGGCGCTGTCGGAATGGAAGGCCAGCCCGAAGCTGGTATTCATGAAGCCCGGCAGGTTCGGGGTCATGTTGCCGGGAATGCCCAGCTTCGAGTAACCCGCCGTAGTCAGGAAATCCTGCTGGCCACCCTGGCCGCCGATGAGCACATTCGAACCCGAGATGTTCGCGCCGCCCGAAAGGTCGAAGCAGATGAACGGCACCTTGCCCGCCCCGCCGGTGATGCCGCAGGCGCCGGCGCCGATGCCATCGAGATTGTCCAGCACATCCGCGCGGACACCGCGCGCGGCGAGCAGGCTCGCGGCGGTGGGGAGGACGACCGTTGCCGCGCCGGTGGTGAGCCCGGCCGACAGGAACTCGCGGCGCGTCACCGGACGCCGGTGATCGCCGTGCAGGATCGGCTCATTCAGGTTGCGGCCCCGGGGGATCTTGCGGATGTAACGCATGGTCTTGTGTCCCTTGCTCAGAGTATCGAAACAGCGCCGCTGCCCAGCGCCGCCGCGCAGGCGGCCTTGGCGACCGTGGCACTGTTGGCACCGTTGGTGACGAGCTTGCCGATCAAGGCTTCCAGCTCGGTGCGCACTTCGGCATCCGTCGGCTGACTGAAGAGGTTCGAACCGATGGCCTTCTGCAACAACGGCACCACCAGCACGTCCTTGCCGGAGCCCGGACCGGACCCCGAGAACTGCGCGGCCGCCGAGGCGCCCGTATCCAGCGACGGGAAGAAGGCCGCGCGCGTGGCGGTCGTGTCGACCATCACCGAGCAGTACTTGATGGCCAGCTGCGCGATGCCGGTCTGGTGCGAAGCCAGGAAGGTCTCGATGTTCGGCACCGGCGGCAGCTGCTGCTGCACCTGAAGGTAGGTGGAGCGCACGCCGGCATTGGTGGTCGGCACGCCGGTGATGCGCGAGAAGCTCTGGTTGAGCTGCTCGAAGGTGCGCACACCGATATCCGGCCGCGCGGCGAGATCCGCCGGATCCTGCGTGACCGGAGTCGCCTCGGTGCGCACGTTCTCCTGGTTGCCGATCTTCTCGAAACTCAGGAAGAACATGTCCGCGGCCGGCCCCTTCTGCAGGCCGATGACGGTGCCCACTTCGGACAGCAGCTGTCCTGCACCGGCGGTGTAGTTGGCGTCCGTCACGCGGGTGTCCAGCATCGTGTAGGACTGGCCGGAAACCGGCTCGATGCCGTTCACGCCGATGCGCATGCCTTTGATGTCGATCGAGCCGGGCTGCGCGTCGGCGTCGAGGCTGATGAACGTGGGCCTGCTGAACAGGTACGAGTAGCTGTCGTACTGGCTGCCCTCGAACATGATGTAGGCCTGGCTCACCCCGGTGAGCTCGGACACGTTGAACAGCAGGAAGTAGCGCTCACCGACGCCGGCGGCGAAGTTCTGCTGGATCTGCTCCAGCGTCAGCGCGCGGCTGTGCACCGCGACGAAGCGCAGCAAACCCTCCCACTGGCGATTGTTGGAAGTCTCGTTGCCGAGCACCAGCGCGAAGGTATCGTCCCAGTCGGAAAGCGACCCGCCGGAACGCGGGTCCGCGTCACCGGTGAAGTTTCCGTTCACGTACAGACGCCGGCCATTGACCGGATCGTAGGTGAGGACGACATGCTGCAACGCCGCCTGCGCATCGCGGTCGGCATCGCGCGTGAGCAGCGCCGGCGCGCCATTGGCGCCGGTGGTGCTGGAACGTGCCAGCGCCTCGTACTGGTAGGCGCGCTGCGCCACCGTGACGTTGCGCGACATCACGCCGCCTGAATAACTGAAGATGTAGGCATCTTCCTGCGCCACATTGGCAGGCGCGGCCCACAGCTCGATGGTGTATTCGCCGGTGGCCTTGATGCGGTCGGAGAGCTTCTTGCTGGCCGTGGTGGTGCCCTGGGCCTTGCCGCCGGCCTTGACGTTGATGCCCCAGCCACCCACCCATTCGGTGGCGCCGGACATGTTGAGGTTCAGCGCCGGCTCGACGCCGCTGGTGTCGAAGATGGTGGTGCCGGTGCCCGTCTTGAACTCGTACTTCACGACGGTGTGGGTCTCGAAGCGGTTGCCGCCCGCGGCCACGGTGCCATCATAGAGCGACAGCGCCCGGCTCACCTTCCATGCCGGATCCACATGCGAGAGCTCGATGCCGTTCACGAAGGCATTGACCGCCGCGAGCATGGCCGCGCCATCGCTGGTGCAGTTGCCCGACCAGCAGTTGTGGAACTCGTCGCGCAGGCGCACGACCAGGCGCGAATTCTCCGCCGTGTCGAGATCGATCTTGGAGCGGGCGGCCGCATAGGCCTCGTCCTGGTCGGCGCTGGCGAAGAAAGGCGCCTGCGGCGTCACGGCGTTGGGTGCATGGCAGCGCGCGCACTGGGCCACTCCCCGCACCAGCGGCCAGATGGTGTTCGCGAAGCTCGCGCCGCCGCCATCGGTGGCGCTGTCGGGGAAGCTGCGGCTCTCGCCGACGCTGCGGTCTTCCGGCGCCTGCAGCTGGATCTGCGTGCCGCCGGTCGCGGTCGAACCGGCCCAGTTGCGGACCCAGGTGGTGAGGATGTCGGCGCAGGCCTCGTTGCTGCTGAGCCAGCAGTTGTGGCCGCCCGCCACCTTCAGCACCAGGCGCGACTGATCCGGCTGGGTCAGGTTCACGATCGGCGTGGCATCGGCATAGGCCAGGTTCACGTCATCGTTGCGCCCGAAACGCGGCGTCTCGCCGCTGGCGTTGTGGCAACCGCCGCAGCGATTGTTGGCCTTGATGTTCTCCCACAGGTTGATGCGGAAGGCCTGCACGTCGGCGGTGGCCGGCGCCGGACCGGTGTAATCGCTGACGGTGGGCGGCGTGGTCAGCGGATTGACCGTGGTGGGCGCGCCGCCGCCGCAGGCGGCAAGGCCGGCGAACAGCGTGAGGGCGAGAATGTGGCGCATGAGCTTCATGTGATATCCCCTCACTGGCCCATGCAGTAGGCAGCGGTCTCGGCGAAGACATCCTTCACCTTGTAGCCGCCGGCCTTGAAGGCCGTGGTGATCGCGGTGACCCGCGCGCGGTCCGCGCCGTCCACCGGCGGTCGCAGACACACCGTCCTGAACACTTTCTCCACCTGGCACTGGGCGAACTGGTTGCTGTTGGCCAGCTCCTCGCCCATGGACTTGGCGCCCGCGCCGCTGCCGGGCAGAGAGGCATTCCAGCCCAGCAGCTGGTTGACACCGCGCCGCCAGTAGTTGTCCCAGCCGTCATCCTTGGTCACGTAGCCGGGTTTGAAGTTGTCGGCATTGATGAGGTACTTGGGTTGCACCACACCCGACGTGTAAGTGATGCGGCCCGCGGTCTCGTCCCAGTTGTAGTAGGCGAAGGCCTGGGCCAGCGGGTCCATGCCGGTGTGGCAGCCCGCGCAGTTATTCAGGAACACGCGGCTGTCGCCGCCGGGTGAACGCGCGACGTCCTGGCGGATGCGGTCATGCGACAGCGAGATGTCCTGCACCTGCTCCAGGTCCTTGCACAGATGCGCCATCAGCGTGAAGCGGAACATCGCGCGGTTGGTGCCGGCGACGAAGAACGACTGGGCCGCCGCGCGCGTGGTCATGACGCCGGCCGTGGCGCCAGGCGGAAGGCCGGTGTGGGACGACTGCATCGAGGGCACCAGCACGGCCGGATCGCCCAGATTGCGATCCTCGCTCTCCAGCTGCTCGTAGAGCGCATTGCTGGTCGGCGAATAGGCGGGCAGGCCATTGCCGCCCACGTAGAGGATATCGGCCGAGAGCACCTGACGGAAATCCACGTCGTCGCGGATCATGCCGATCACCGTGGCGGTGTAATCATTCAAGGGAGCGAAGACGGTCTGGTCGCGGTTGGTCCACGGCGTGATCCAGTTCTTCAGCGTGGCGTTGTAGAAGGAAGACGCCTGCATGGCCTTGCGGGCCGCATCCTGTGGGCGCCCCGCCTGGATGTCCGCGGCCATGTCATCGAGGACCGCGGCGCTCGGCGGCACGCCGGCCAGCCGGTCATGCATGCGCTTGGCCTGTTCGCGTGGACCATTCGCCAGGACAGCGCCGGCAAACAGCGACAGCGTGACGAATGCCGTCGCAGCCATCAGTCTGGGCCCGTGTTGCAGTCGGTTCATTTGAGACCTTCCCTCGTGTCGCGGACCAGCCCGCGAGACCTGTGCCTTGCGCAAGGACTGTAGCGAGCTTCAGCCATGTGCCGAAATGTCTCAAAGGACCGACGTCGCATCACACAGACAAGACGAGGCGTTACGTCACATGTTCGGCATTTCGGCGCAAATTTGCGATTTGCGTCACAGCACAATCGGGGCATGTGAAGGCTATTTGGCGATGCGTCCGCCTGTGGCGCGAAGGGAATGCATAACGTGAATGATTTCTCAGAACGGTGCCGGATACTGGCAGGTGCGGCGGCGCTGATGCTGCTGGCGGCCTGCAGTGGCAGCGGCAGCGTGAACCTGGGCAGCGGCCAGAGCGCGGACCCCGGGTCAGTGGATTTTCCGATCGCCTACGTGAAGCGGTCGATTCCGGAGCAACAGGATGATCTGCGCGAACTGCGCGACGCCGTGCCCGACGCCGACCTGTGGGTGCGCGACCGCGCATCTCCTTCCGCGCCCGAACGCAATGTGACCGAGCGCGTCACCGGCACCACCGACCGCTACGACGTCAAGGACGTGAATGTCTCGATCGATGGCAAGAAATTCATCTTCGCCATGCGCGGCCCGCTGGCCCAGAACCAGGACGAGGAAGACCCTCCGACCTGGGGCATCTGGGAATACGACATCTCGACCGACACGCTGCGCCGCGTCATCACTTCCGACACCATCGCCGCCGAAGGCCACGACATCGCCCCCGCCTACCTGCCCGACGGGCGCATCGTCTTTTCCTCCACGCGCCAGCGCCAGAGCCAGGCCGTGCTGCGCGACGAAGGCAAACCGGGCTATGAAGCGCAGACCGACATGCGCAACGAAAGCGCCTTCGTGCTGCACGTGATGAAGGACGATGGCACCGACATCCACCAGATCTCCTTCAACCAGAGCCATGACCTCTCGCCCACGGTGCTGGCCGACGGCCGGCTGCTGTGGAGCCGCTGGGACGGCGCGACCGGGCGCGGCATCCACCTCTATACCGCGAACCCCGATGGCACGGACCTGCAGCTGCACTATGGCGCCTACAGCCATGCAACCGGCACCGACGGCTCCATCATCCAGTTCGTGAAGCCGCGGGAGATGCAGAACGGCCGCATCCTCACACTGGTGCGGCGGTTCACGGATACGGATTTCGGCGGCGACATCACCATCATCGACACCCGCACCTATGTCGAGAACACCCAGCCGCTGGCGACCAGCGCCGGCATGATGGGCCCGGCGCAGACTCGCGCCACACCCAATGAAGTGAGCACTCTCGAAGGCCCGTCGCGCGGCGGACGGTTTCTGTCGGCCTTCCCGCTGTGGGACAGCACCAACCGCCTCCTGGTGAGCTGGTCGCAGTGCCGCCTGATGGATCAGAGCAGGACCCCCGCCACCATCGTACCCTGCACCGCGGACCGGCTGAGCGCCACCGACGCGGTCACGGCCCCGCCCCTGTACAGCGCCTTCATGTTCGATCCGGCCGACAACACCTTCAAGCCGCTGTTCGAACCGATCGAGGGCGTGATGATCACCGACCTCGTGGCTGCGCAGCCGCGTGCACCACAGACAGTGATCCTGGACAAGGTGCCGGTGCTGGACTTCGACTCCGATCTGCAGACCGAGGGTGTGGGCATCCTCGACATCCGCAGCGTCTACGACTTCGACGGCGCGGCGCGCAACACCGGCACCGGCAATCCGGGCATCGCGACCGTGGCGAACCCGGCGCTGCGCACGGCCGCACAGCGCCCGGCGCGCTTCCTGCGCATCGAGAAGGCCGTCTCCATCGGCGACGACGACCTGGGCTTCCCGGACCTGAACAACGCCGCCTTCGGCACCGTGAACTACATGCGCGAGATCCTGGGCTACGCGCCCATCGAGCCCGATGGTTCGGTGCGCGTACGCGTGCCGGCCAATGTCGCGTTCGTGGTCTCGATCCTGGACCAGGACGGCCGCCGCCTGTTCGCGCCGCATCGCAACTGGCTGCAGCTGCGGCCCGGCGAAACCCGCAAATGCAATGGCTGCCACCAGAACGCCGTCAATGCCGGCAGCGCGCATGGGCGCGATGGCATCACCGCATCGGCCTGGACGGGAGCCACGGCCACCGGCGTGCCCTTCCCCGGCACACAGGCGCGCTTCTCGCCCGACGCCGGCGAAACCATGGCGCAGACCCGGGCGCGCTGGAGCTGCATCAACGACGTCATCAAGTGCGCCGCGGAAAAGCTGTCCGTGGATGTGCACTTCGTCGACGAATGGACCGATCCGGTGGCCGCGGGCCGCCCCGAGGACGATGCCTTCTCCTGGACCTATGGCGGCGCAATGGGCCTTGCCACGCTTCCGCCGGTGGCGCCCGCCTGCATGTCCACCTGGAACAGCACCTGCCGCATCATCATCAACTATGCGCAGCACATCCATCCGCTGTGGTACGTGAACCGCCAGGTGCTCGACACCGACGGCGTGACCGTGCTCGCGGATCACACCTGCACCAACTGCCATGCGCCGCGCGATGCCGCCATGGTGACGCAGCTCCCGGCTGGCCAGCTCGATCTTTCCGACGGCGATTCGAATCAGCAGCCGTTGCACAAGGCGGCCTACCGCGAGCTGCTTTTCAGCAGTGACGAGCTGGAACTTGTTGGTGGTACGCTGCAGCCGCGGGTTGTGACGACGATCGATCCGCAGACAGGGGAGCCGGTGCAGACTACGCCGCAGGTGCCGCCATCACTGGCGGCAGCCAATGCGCGGGGCTCGGCGCGGTTCTTCAGCCGCTTCGCGCCGGGAGCCAGTCATGAGGGCTGGCTCACCGCTTCCGAGTTGCGTTTGATTTCCGAGTGGGTCGACATCGGTGCTCAGTATTTCAACAATCCGTTCGATCCCGCGGTACCGCTCGATTAAGACTTTCGCTGCAACCGCCCTGTTGCTGCTGGTGCTCGCGGGCGCCGGCAGGCAGGCGGCTGCCGCGGAGGAACTGGCGCAGCTTTTCATCACCGAGCCCTACCTCGAACTGCACGAAGGGCCGGGCCGCGGCTATGCCGTCACCCAGGTGGTGCCGCGCGGAGACTCCATCGATGTGCTCTACCGGCGCACCGACTGGTTCCGCGTGCGCACACCGCGCGGCGTGGAAGGCTGGGCGCACCAGCGCGAGATGGCCAAGACCACCTGGGCCGATGGCGCGCCGTTCATGGTCGACATGGGTGACCGGGCAGGCTTTGCTTCCCACCGCTGGGAGATGGGCGTGCTGGCGGGCGACTACGGCGGCGCCACGCTGATCTCGGGCTACCTGTCGCGCGCCTTCAACGAGCAGCTGGCCATCGAGCTGACTGCCTCGCAATTCCTGGGCAATGCGTCGAACGGCTATACGCTGGACCTGGGCCTCATCCATGTGTTCAGGCCGGAGTGGCGCCTGTCACCCTTCGTCACGCTGGGCACCGGCCTTCTCTACATCGAACCCAAATCCACACTGGTGGTGCCCAACGACCGCACCGACCAGACCGCCTATGCCGGAGCAGGCCTGCGCTTCTACCTGACCCGGCGCTTCTTCGTCCGCGGCGAATACCGCAGCCACATGGTATTCACCAGCCGCAATGAAAATGAGGAGATCGACGAATGGAAACTGGGGCTCGCGTTCTTCTTCTGACAGCGCTGCTCGCAGGGCTCACCGGCTGCTCCTCGCTGCGCTGGCCCTGGCAGGGTGACCGTGCCGCGGCGGCGGAAGAGCCGCAGAGCGTCGACGAGGAAGCCCGGCAGACCGCCGAACCACCGCGCGTGGTCGACCCCACGGTCGAGCGGCGCCGGGTCAAGGTGGCGAAGATCGACTCCGAGAACGTCGAGGTCGGCGCCTACTACGGGGCCCTGTCGATCGAGGACTTCGGCACCAACCCAGTCTATGGCGTGCGCGCCGCCTACCACATCACCGAGGATTTCTTCCTCGAAGCCAACATCGGCCGCTCCGTGGCCGGGGAGACCAGCTTCGAGACCCTGGGCGGCAATGTGCAGCTGCTTACCGGCGATGAGAGACGCTTCACGTATTACAGCCTCTCCCTGGGCTACAACCTGCTTCCAGGCGAGGTGTACATCGGTCGCAATCTCGCCATGAACAGCGCGCTGTACCTGATTGGCGGTATCGGCAGCACCCGTTTCGCCGGCGACAACCGTTTCACGGTCAATTTCGGCGCCGGATACCGGGTATTGCCGACGGACTGGCTGGCGATCCACATCGATGTGCAGGACCACATCTTCCAGTCGGATCTGCTGGGCAAGGACAAGCTGACCAACAACATCGGCGCGTACCTGGGCGCAACCGTGTTCTTCTGAAGATCCGGAGATGAGAGACATGACCACATTCAGACCCCTGCATGCCCTGCTGGCCGCGGCGCTGCTGTCGGCGCCGGCATTGGCCGTCGCCCCCGCCGGGCCCGCGCCGCAGTTCCAGCTGCAGAGCATGGCCGGCAAGCCGGTGAGCCTCGAGCAGTACAAGGGCCAGGTGGTGATGATCAATTTCTGGGCCACCTGGTGCGGCCCCTGCCGGCAGGAAATGCCGCTGCTGGAACAGCTGCACAAGAAGTACAAGCCCATGGGCTTCACGCTGCTGGGCGTGAACGTCGAGCCGGATTCCACCCTCGCGGCGGACTGGCTCAAGGCCACACCTGTCACTTTTCCGATACTGTTCGACACCCAGAGCGAGGTCAGTAAGCTCTACGAGGTGGCGGGCATGCCCAGCACGGTGATCGTCGACCGCAAGGGCAACCTGCGCTGGCTGCACCGCGGCTACAAGCCCGGTGACGAAAACAAGTATCTGGACCAGATCCGCGCGCTGGTGCGCGAGTAGGAATCCATCGATGCGTCGCGCGCTCTTCGGCCTGATTGCAACCGGTCTGCTTTGCAGCGGCTGCGGCTCCATCGAACCGTGGGTAAAGCCCTACGAGCGCGAGCGCCTGTCCGATCCCATCATGGCGCTGGACGCTGATCCGGTGTCCTCCTCCTACCTGGACCATGTGTTCGAGGTCCGGGAAGGCGCCAGGGGCGCCACCGGCGGCTCGGGCGGCGGCTGCGGCTGCAACTGATGCGCGTCATGAGCCTCCTGCGATGCCTGCTGCTGCTGGGCGCGGTGCTGGGGCCGGTCGCGGCCACTGCCGCCGTGCTGCCCGAGAACCGCGCCGATTTCATGTACCACCGCTATGACGGCGGCGGCGTGACCGTGCAGGGCCCCTCCATCCTGGTGCGCCGCAAGTTCGGTGAGAACTTCGCCGCCTCGGCCAACTACTACGTGGACGCCATCTCCAGCGCCTCCATCGACGTCGTGACCACGGCCAGCCCCTACAGCGAACGGCGCGAACAGAAGAGCCTCGGCGCGGAATATCTGCACGGCAAGTCGATCTACTCGGTGAACGTCACCAACAGCGAGGAGAACGATTACAAAGCCGACACCTATTCGCTCGGCCTGTCGCAGGATCTGTTCGGCGATCTCACCACGGTGAGCCTCGGGTTTTCGCGCGGCTGGGACAGCGTGGGCAAGCGCGGCGAGCCTGCGTTCGAGCGCAACATCGACCGGCGCAACTACCGCCTAGGCATCACCCAGGTGCTGACGCGCAACACGCTGCTGGCGCTGAACTTCGAGACCGTCACCGAAGAAGGCTATCTGCAGAACCCCTATCGCACGATGCGCTACGTCAACGTGCCTGGCAGCTACGCGCGCGCGCCGGAAGTTTTCCCCAACACCCGCAGCAGCAATGCCGGCTCCGCCCGTGTGCGTTACTTCCTGCCCTGGCGCGCCGCCATCGAGGGCCAGTACCGCTACTACACCGACAGCTGGGGCATCGATGCGCACACGGCGCGCCTGGAATACACCCAGCCCTGGCGCAAGTGGACCTTCACCGGCTCCTACCGCTTCTATACGCAGGGCCACGCCAATTTCTACAGCGACCTGTTCCCGCGCGCCAGCTACCAGAACTTCATGGTGCGCGACAAGGAAAACGCCAGCTACGTGGGCCACACGCTGGGCGTGGGCGCGGCCTATGAATTCCCCGTGACCTTCCTCTCCTGGCTGAACAAGGGCACGGTGAACTTCCACTACAACCGGATGATGATCAAGTACGACGACTTCCGGAACCTCACCGCCTTCCCGCCGGGCGCGACCGAGCCCGGCACCGAGCCGCTCTATTCGCTCGACGCCGACGTCTTCCGGTTCTTCGTCTCGTTCTGGTTCTGACGGCGCCGCGCCCAGGTGGCGCGCTACTGTCCGGGCGGCGCGAGGCCCTTCGAATAGAGCACCTTGCCGTCGGCGGCAACGACAATCGCATCCACATCGGGCAGAGCGTTGATGAACTCGATGCCCTTCTGCGGACCCAGGATGAACACGGTTTTCGACAGGCCGTCGGTGCGCGTGGCCGTGGGCGCGATGATGGTTGCGCTGCGCACCGCATGCGGCGACTCACCGGTCCGGGGATCGATGATGTGGTGGTAGCGCACACCACCTTCATCGAAGAAGCGCTCATAGTCCCCCGAGGTCGAGAACGCGGCATCCTGCAGCGGAATGCGCAGCACCACCTCGTCCTTGCGGTCCGGATGGCGGATGCCGATCATCCACGGCTTGCCGAAGCGGTCCCCCGCGACGCGGGTGTCGCCGCCGGCATTGACCATGGCGCGACCGAAGCCCTGCCGCTTGAGGATGTCGATGCCCCGGTCCACGGCATAACCCTTGGCGATGCCTCCCAGATCGATGCGCATGCCGGGCCGGCCGAAGGCAATGGTCCGGGCGGCCTTGTCGAGCTTCAGCTGCCGGTAGTCCACCGAGGACAGCGCCGCGGAGATGGCCTTGCCATCGGGCCGCCGGTGGTTGCGGTAGTCATAGAGGTAGCCGACGCTGGCGTAGGTGATGTCGAACACGCCGTCGGAAAGCGCTGAATATTGCTGCGAGGTCTCGAGGAGCGAGAACAGCTCCTCGGAGATCCGCACCGGATGCTGCGCAGCCTCACGGTTGACCTTCGAGATCTCGGAGGTCTCCTTGTAGGTGCTCATCAGCTCGTCGATGCGGCGCATGTCGCGGAACACGACATCGATGGCCGCTTCGCCCTTTGCGCGGTCCGAAGCCCAGATCTCCACCGCCACACGCGTGCCCATGATGGCGTCGTCGCGATACAGCCACTCCGCCCGCGCGCTGCCGCAGGCCATGGCCAGCGCCAGCAGAACGAAACGGGCCGGAAACTGTCGCAGTATGATGACGGTGCGCGAAGGCGTGCTCATCGCTTCACCATACCGCACACATGTCGCCTGGAGTAAGCTTCGGCGCAAACTTGAGGACCTTTGAACCCATGCCAACCGCCTTCCGCAAGATCTTCACGCTTGGCGCCCTGCTGCTCATCGCTGCGGGCACCACGGTTTCCCACGCCCAGGCCCGCCAGGAGGCCAAGCTGCTGGTCGCCACCGAGGTGCTGGACGAGCTACGCAACACCCGCGACCAGGTGATCCCCGAGCGCCTGCTGCAGCGCGCCTATGCCGTGGCGGTGATCCCCTCGGTGACCAAGGTGGCGTTCTTCCTCGGCGGCCGGCGCGGCAACGGCGTGATGGTGGTGCGCGACTCGCGCGGCCACTTCACGAGCCCGGTGTTCATGAACCTCACCGGCGGCAGCTTCGGCCTGCAGTTCGGCGCGCAGGAAGCCGATGTGGTGCTGGTGTTCACCACCCGCCGCGGCGTCGAGGGTCTGGCTGGCGGCAAGCTCACGCTGGGCGGCGGCGCCTCGGTGGCGGCCGGCCCCGTGGGGCGCTCGGCTGAAGCCGCCGGCGGCTTCAATGCCGAGGTATATGCCTATGCCCGCACCCGCGGCCTGTTCGTCGGTCTGGCGCTCGACGGCACGGCACTGACCATCGACAACGGCGGCAACGGCGAGTTCTATGGCCGCCGCGGCGTGCTGGCCTCGGACATCATGAGCGGCGCGGTCACCAAGGATTCGGAGAACGCCCGGCGCTTCCTGGCCGCCATCGCGGCCAGCACCGGCGAGAGCGCCGCCGGCACGGGGCCGGCCACGACATCAGGCAATGCACCCGACACTGCGCCGGCCGCGCCCGCCGAAAGCAGCGCGGTCCGCACCTTCCCCATGGAAGATCCGGCTCCGGGACAGGAACCCCCGCGCTGACGCGGGGCCGCGCTCAGGGGGCCAGCAACCACAGCCCCAGCGGCACGTAGACAAACCCCAGCAATACCGAGATCGAGGCGGCGCTGGCGGACAGATCCCGGTTGAGCCCCTCGCGGCTGGCGAGGACGACCGACGAGAACCCGATGGGCCCCGCCGCGCCAACCAGCAGCGCGGCGCGCACCATGCCTTCCAGGCCAAACAGCTCCGCCAGCAACCAGCCCAGCGCGAATCCCAGCACGGTGCGCAGCAGCACCGCCGCCATGACGGCCGGCGAGCGCAGCAGCCGCACATCGAACAGGATGCCCAGCGCCACCACCACCAGCAGCAGCACCAGGCGTCCTCCCGTGTCCAGCACCAGAGAAACCGGCTGGGGCAGCACATAGCCCGACACATTGATGGCCAGCGCGACCAGCAGCGCCCACAGCAACGGGAAGGCGAGCACCTTGCGCACGATCGCCGCCACGCCGGTGGAGTGGCTGCCAAACCAGGCCGCCACCACGTAGATGAGAGTGCCCTGCATCAGCGTGTGTCCGAAATCGAACAGCGCGAGGTAGGCAAACCCCTCGCCGCCCCAGGCCGCCAGCACGAAGGAGAACTGGAAGGCATTGTTGATGCACATGGCGCACAGCGCCAGCGCGCCCTGATCGGCGCGCGACAGCTTCAGCTGCCGGCCGGTGACCACGGAGGCCAGCAGCAGCAAGACGATGATGAGCACCGCCGCCGCCGGCAGCGCGGCCACTTCCACGCCCAGTTCCAGACGGCTGATGTTGGAAATGAACAGGGCCGGCAGACCCACGTTCAGCACCAGCTCCAGCATCTTGCCGGCGTGCTGGGGCCCCAGCAAGCCGGCGCGGCGCGCGAGCAGGCCGGCGACGAACAGCACGCCCAGCAGACCGATCTGCAGCGAGACAGGCAGGCCGCTCACAAGGTCCCCCGCAGGACTTCAGCTCCCACCCCGGCCATGTTGTTTCTCCAGCTCGCCTCAGGCTTTCTTCGGCAGGGATCGCGGTGCGGCGAAGGTCAGCACGCGGCGCGGGTTCTCCACCATGATCCTGTGGATGTCCGCCTCGCTCACACCCTTGGCCCGCAGCGCCGGGATCACTGACCTCGAGAGATAGCCGAATCCGCCGCCGCCGTTCTTCTCCAGCTGCGCCTGCGTGCAGACATCATGGCCGACGAGGATGCGATCCGTCAGCCCGCCCTTGACCAGATTGGCGATGCTCTGCGCCAGCTTCTCCGTGGCCTCGGGCGTCACTGCCTGCGCGCCGAAACCCAAGAAGTCGAACTCCACATAGGCGCCGCGGTCGGTGATGCGCTTCATCTGCGCCACGTCGCCGGTGCCGTTGTGGCCCATCACCACCTGATTCAGGTTCACGCCTTCTTCCGCGACGATGTCGAGGATGCGCTGCTTCTCCTCGGGTGTGCCGCCACCCATGTGGAAGGACATCGGCGCGCCCGTCAGCACGCTGGCGCGCGCGCTGGCCCGCGTGCTCTTGATCTCGTCATCCGTCAGCGGACGGCCCTCGACGCCGATCTCGCCGATGATGCCGGAGCGGATGCCGGTGCCCTGGGCGCCCACCGTGATGTCGCGCACCAGGATGTCCGTCAGCTCCTCCACGGTGCGCACGCTCATGTCGCGCGGATGGAACATCTTCTGATACCAGCCCGCGCCCATGACCACGTTCAGGCCCGAGGCTCTGGAAATACGCTTCAGGCGCTTCGGGTCACGGCTGAGGCCGAAGTTCGAGACATCGACGATCGTGCCGCCGCCGGCCTTCTTGAACTCCATGATTTCGGCCAGCTGGACATTGAAGTCATCCAGCGTGTTCCAGCCCGCCGGAAAACCCTTGGCCCAGTCCGGATCACGGCCATTGTCCACCCAGTCCTGCGGCGCCTTCTCCAGCGCCGCGCGCGCCTGCTTCCTCTGCGCGCCCGTCATCTGGTTGAACTCGCCCGCGGCCGTGGCCGGCGTCCTGAAATGGATGAATATGTGCTCGTGCATCAGTGTCTGCCCGGCCTTCTCCGGATCCATGGGGCCGTTGACCGTCAGGATCTTGCCGGCGATGTTCGGAATGCGCTGCGCAGCGGCGGCCGGCTGCAGGGCGAAAGCCAGGGCCGAGGCCAGGATCGCGGCAAATGCGGTACGTTTCATGGGCTCTTTCGTCGGCTGGAAACGCGGATCTCGTGGTTCAGTTCCGCGGCGGAAGATTCGTGGTGACGCCATCGACGATGCGTTCCCGGTTGTTCTCTTCGCAGACGTAATCCCGGATGTCCCAGTCGCGGTGACGGCGATACAGGCGGCGTGTCACGTAGGGTTCGGCGAATGCCTGGGGATCGAGCATGGTGATCTCGGCCTCCAGCAGATCCGGCTCCACCAGTCGCCAGCGCTCCTGCACCCGCAGGGCATCGCTGTGCATCATGCCGGTGTTCTGCAGCATGGTGTCCTCACGCAGGCCCACCGTGTCCATCACCAGCGTCTCCCCCTCCCAGTGTCCGATGGTGTGACCGTTGTAGGTGGGCTCGAGATCCTCGGGATCCGGATGAGCGCGCCCATCGGCGAAAACACGCCGCACCTGGCTCATGTATTCATGGAGAAAATCGATGCGCCGGCCCTCGTCCGACACGATGATCTCCATCGGAAACGGATTCCATATCACCCGCGGCACACCCGGCCAGAGACAGGCGGCGGTGGGGTCGTTGACCGGTTTGCCTTCGGCATGCCACTTCTGCACTTCCCGCCATTTCACCGCGTATTCGGCGTTGTAAGGCGGATCGGCGGGGCGGAATTCACTGCGACCCTGCTCATCGATCTCGCCGTCGCCGGTAGGCGTGAAGGCGTCGATGTGGAAACCGCTGATGTTGTCCCATACACCTCTGAAATCCGGCAGCGCCGGCGCCGCATTCTTCGCCGGAGCACAGCCGGCGACCGCGACCAGCGCCATCAGCATGGCGCCGGCGAGCGAAACAGAAACCGTTCTCATGCACTTTCCCCCACAAACCGCACACCACATCCACCCAGCCCACAATACCCGTTCGGATTCTTGTGCAGGTACTGCTGGTGATAATCCTCGGCGAAGTAATAAGGCGGAGCCATCGCGATTTCGGTGGTGATGCGACCACGGCCGGCCTTCTGCAACGCCGCCTGGTAGAGGTCGCGCGCGGCCTCGGCGGCATCGAACTGCTCCGGCGTCGTGGCGTGGATGACCGAGCGGTATTGCGTGCCCCGGTCGTTGCCCTGGCGCATGCCCTGAGTGGGATCGTGCGATTCCCAGAAGGCCTGCAACAGGCGCTCGTAACTCACGA
>CAUJIK010000058.1 GCA_963205255.1 Pseudomonadota bacterium | reverse complement strand
GCGGTCGGAGGGCACGGCGATGCCCAGCTTGTCCGCGAGGTCCGGCGTGACGTCGAGGATGTCCCACTTGGCGTCACGGTCTTCCGACTGCCACACCAGCGCCTTGTAGGCGACGAGGTCGATCATGCCCTTGAAATTGTCCTCGGAGCCAATCGGCAGGTAGATCGGCAGCGGGCGCGCGCCCAGGCGCTTCTTGATCATGTCCACACAGCGCAGGAAACCGGCGCCGCTGCGGTCCATCTTGTTGACGTAGCAGATGCGCGGCACGTTGTAGTTGTCGGCCAGGCGCCAGTTGGTCTCCGATTGCGGTTCCACGCCGGCCACGCCGTCGAACACGACGACCGCGCCGTCGAGCACGCGCAAGCTGCGGTTCACCTCGATGGTGAAGTCCACGTGCCCGGGGGTGTCGATGACGTTGAGCTTCTTGCCCTTCCAGAACGCCGAGACCGCGGCGGACTGGATGGTGATGCCGCGCTTCTGCTCCTGCTCCATGTAGTCGGTCGTCGTCGAGGACTTGAGGTCCTTGGTGTCGTGCACGTCGACGATGTTGTGCTTGCGACCGGTGTAATAGAGGATGCGCTCGGTCGTCGTGGTCTTGCCGGCGTCGACGTGGGCGATGATGCCGATGTTGCGGATATCGGAAAGCGGAGTTGTGCGGGGCATGGCAAAAGGGTTCCGTTGCGGGGCTTGAAGATCGGCCCGAACTGCCCCCAAGGCTGTCCGGACCCGCTAAAAAGCGCGTAAGGATACGGGGAACACCGCTCCGGCGCCATCTGCTATAGACTTCGCGCCCCCGGAAGCGGCCCGTATGGGCTTTTGCGCCGGCTTCCCTCCCTTTGAGCCCCCTCGAGACCGTCCCAAGCCCATGCTTTCCACTGCCAGCCTGTCCATCCAGTTCGGTGCCAAGCCCCTGTTCGAGGGGGTCAGCGTCAAGTTCGTGGACGGCAACCGCTATGGCCTGATCGGGGCCAATGGCTGCGGCAAATCCACCCTGATGAAGATCCTGGGCGGCGAACTGGAGCCCGGGTCGGGCTCGGTGGTGCTGCAGCCGGGCCTGCGCATGGGCAAGCTGAACCAGAACCAGTTCGGCTATGAAGATGAGCGGGTGCTGGACGTGGTGATGCAGGGCCACCAGGAGATGTGGCAGGCCATGACCGAGCGGGACCGGATCTACGCCGACCCCGAGGCCACGGACGAGGACTACATGCGCGCCGCGGAGCTCGAGGCCCGCTTCGCCGAGTACGGCGGCTATGACGCCGAGGCGCGGGCCAGCGCGCTGCTCACCGATGCCGGCATTGATGCTGCGATGCATCAAGGACTGATGCGCGAGGTGCCACCGGGCCTGAAGCTGCGCGTGCTGCTGGCGCAGGCGCTGTTCTCGCGGCCCGATGTGCTGCTGCTCGACGAGCCCACCAACAACCTCGATATCCACTCCATCCGCTGGCTCGAAGGCGTGCTCAACGACTACGACGCCACGATGATCATCATCAGCCACGACCGGCACTTCCTGAACCAGGTGTGCACGCACATCGCGGACCTGGACTACCAGCAGCTGAAGGTCTATCCGGGCAACTACGACGACTTCATGCTGGCCTCGGTGCAGGCGCGGCAGCGGGTGGAGGCGGCCAACGCCAAGGCGCGCGACCAGATCTCGGACCTGCAGGAGTTCGTGCGGCGCTTCTCCGCCAATGCCTCCAAGGCGCGCCAGGCCACCTCGCGCCGCAAGCAGATCGAGAAGATCAAGATCGAGGAGGTGCGGCCCTCGTCGCGGCAGAACCCTTACATCCGCTTCGAGCAGGCGAAGAAGCTGCACCGCTCGGCGGTGACGGTGGAGAAATTGAGCTTCGGCTATCCCGGCGCCGATGCGCCGGTGCTCAAGGACGTGAACTTCACCATCGAGGCCGGCGAGCGCGTGGCCGTGATCGGCGCCAATGGCGTGGGCAAGACCACGCTGATGCGCCTGCTGGCCGGCGAGCTCAAGCCCGATACGGGCCGCGTGACGTGGGTGGAGAACGCCGAACCGGGCTATATGCCGCAGGACCCGCAGGCCGAGTTCGTGGACGAGATGGACCTGTTCAACTGGGTCTCGCGCTTCACCGGCAAGGCCGATGACGAGCAGATCGTGCGCGCCACACTGGGGCGTCTGCTGTTCTCGGGCGACCTGATGCGCAAGTCCGTGCAGGTGCTCAGCGGCGGTGAGAAGGGCCGCATGATCTACGGCCGGCTGACGCTGCAGCGGCCCAATGTGCTGATCATGGACGAGCCCACCAACCACATGGATATGGAGACCATCGAGTCACTGCAGGTGGCGCTCGAGAAGTACGCTGGCACGCTTATCTTCGTCTCCCATGACCGCGATCTGGTGTCGGGCCTTGCCACGCGGGTGATCGAGATCAAGCCCGGCGGCGGCATCGTCGACTACAAGGGACCGTACGACGAATACCTGCGTTCGCAGGGCATCAACGGCTGACGCTGACCAGATCCTGGTGGTAGGTGGTCTGCAGCCGCAGTGGCTTCAGGCCGGGGCGGCGTACTTCCTGGGTGACCACGAGCCGGCCGTCCTTGCGCGCCACGGCATAGGTCTGCGTGTACTGCCGGCCGCGGTCGTAGCGCTCGGTGACGGTGAGGCGCCCGTCCCGCAGGGCAGTGCTGATCCGCGCCGTGCCCCAGGAATCCACCCGTGCATGCGGCACGCCCGGCGACAGCCTGCGGGGTGCTTCTGGAGGCTGGGCGAGCAGCACGTCGTTGCCCTGCAGCGAGATCGACAGGCGCGTGGGGGCATGCAGCAGGCGCTGCAGCTCGCGGCGCAGTTCCTCTCGCGCCGGCCGATCATTGAGCGGGCCCAGCGAGCGCTCCATCTCGGCTTGCTCAAGGCCCTCGAGGGTGGGTGGCGGCTGGCGTTCGCGTCTGGGGCGCGGGGGGCGGTATCCGGCCAGCGCGGTGTCGAGCAGCGCGTCGAGATTGCCGCCCGAGCCCTCGTCCAGCACCCACTGCGCGCACACCGGCCCGCAGGCGGGCGCGGTCGCGGCGGGCAGCGGCAGCGGCAGCGGCAGCGGCAGCAAAGTTGCAGCGGCAGCAATCGCGATGCGGAACCTCTCTGCGGCGCGGATGTTCATATACTGCATCCTCGCAGAAACCGGACTGTCGCAATACGGAGAAAGCCCATGATCGTTCGTGCCCTCTTGTCCGCCGCCGCCGCCACGATAGGTCTTGCGGCCGCTTCCGTGTCTTTTGCCGGCGATGCGCCGGGTCCTGCCGTGGTTGCCGCCGTGGCTGATACGGCCCGCCCCGCGGCGGACCGTGAGCGTGACGCCGACCGCAAGCCCGCCGAAATCATCGCCTTCGCCGGCATCTCGCCGGGCTACAAGGTTGCGGAGGTGGCGCCGGGCGGCGGTTACTTCACGCGCATCTTCAGCAAGGTGGTGGGCGAGAAGGGCGTGGTCTATGCGCTGCAGGCCCCGCCGCGCCCCAACGCGACCACGCCGCCGGCAATCAATGCCATCGCGGCTGATCCGCAGTACGGCAATGTGAAGGTGGAGGTGTTCGATCCGGATCCGTCCCTCGTGAAGCTTCCCGAGCAGGTGGATGTGGTGTGGACGTCACTGAACTATCACGACTTCCACAACCGTCCCAACGCTGACCTGATGGCCTTCAACAAGATGGCCCTCGCTGCGCTGAAGCCGGGCGGCAACTACATCGTCATCGATCACGCCGCCCAGAACGGTTCGGGCAAGCGCGACACCGGCACCCTGCATCGCATCGACCCGGAACTGGTGATGAACGAGGTGAAGGCGGCCGGCTTCGAGTTCGTGCGCGAGAGCCCGCTGCTGGCTCATCCGGCCGATGACCGCAGCAAGCCGATGTCGGAAGTGGATCGCGGCAAGACCGACCAGTTCATCTACATGTTCCGCAAGCCGCAGTAAGCCGCACCCGCGTGCCGAAGGCAGAGCCGGCAGTAACGCCGGCTGCTGCTTCAACGCCCGCTCCTTAGCCCCGGCCGCGCTTGGCCCAGGGCGGCGGACTGCGCCGGCCGGCGGATGCCGCCGATGCGGGCGCGGCGCGCGAAACATCACCGGCGCGGCCTTGCTGCGGGCGAGGTGCGGCCGCGCGGCTCTCGCTGCGGGGCTGGCTGCTGTGACGGCGAGAGCTGTCCTGCCTGCCGCCGTGATGGCGTCCGCCCTGGGGGCGTGAGCCGTGCGGCCGCGCGCCTTCGGAGCGGGGCTGATGTTCCTGGGCAGGCGCAGAAGCCTCGGCCTTGATATCGAAGGCCGGCAGCGGCTGCGCCGGCACATCCTTGCCCAGCAGCTTCACGATGTCCTTCAGATAAGGCGCTTCGTCCGGCGAGACCAGCGAGACCGCCTTGCCGGTGGAGCCGGCGCGCGCGGTGCGGCCGATGCGGTGCACATAGTCCTCGGGCACGTTCGGCAGCTCGTAGTTCACGACATAGGGCAGTTCCTTGATGTCGATGCCGCGCGCGGCCACTTCGGTGGCCACCAGCGCCACGATGCGGTTGGCCTTGAAGTCTTCCAGCGCGCGCACGCGCGCGTTCTGGCTCTTGTTGCCGTGGATGGGGCTCGAGGGGATGCCGGCGCGCGTGAGCTGGTCGGCGAGGCGGTTGGCGCCGTGCTTGGTGCGTGTGAACACCAGTACCTGGTGCCAGTTGCCCTCGTTGATCAGGTGCGCGAGCAGGTGGCGCTTGTGCTCCTTGGGCAGGCGGTAGGAAACCTGTTCCACCTTGTCCGCGGTGCGGTTGGGCGGATTGACTTCCACGCTCTGCGGGTTGTGCAGCAGGTTTTCCGCGAGGCGACGGATGTCGTCCGAGTAGGTCGCCGAGAACATCAGGTTCTGGCGCTGTTTCGGCAGCAGCGCGCGAATGCGCTTGATGGCGTGGATGAAGCCCATGTCGAGCATGCGGTCGGCTTCATCGAGCACGAACACCTGCACATGGTCGAGCGTGAAGGCCTTCTGCTGCGCGAGATCCTGCAGCCGGCCGGGCGTTGCGACCAGCAGATCGCAGCCGGAGCGCAGCGCGGCGA
This sequence comes from Pseudomonadota bacterium, assembly GCA_963205255.1. Classification (GTDB taxonomy): domain Bacteria; phylum Pseudomonadota; class Gammaproteobacteria; order Steroidobacterales; family Steroidobacteraceae; genus ZC4RG30. The sequence goes on along the minus strand of CAUJIK010000058.1, from coordinate 15,846 downwards.
TCTGCGGACGCTCGCTGACGCCGCCGAAGATCACGACCGAGCGCAGGTTGGTGTTGCGGCCGTAGTGGCGCACGCTCTCTTCGACCTGCGCGGCCAGTTCGCGCGTGGGCGTGAGAATCAGCGCGCGCGGGCCCTGCGGCGCATGCGAACCCAGCCGCTGCAGGATGGGCAGCACGAAGCTTGCGGTCTTGCCGGTGCCGGTCTGCGCGCCGGCGAGCACGTCGCGGCCCGCGAGCACGGCGGGGATGGCGGCCTTCTGGATCGGGGTGGGGTCCGTGTAGCCCTTTTCGGCCACGGCAGCGAGCAGCCCGGGCGCAAGCCCGAGATCGGAAAATGTCATGAGGATTCCTGTGGGGGGTTCGGTTCGCGATCCCGAAGGCCCGGTCTTGTGAGATGACCGGTCGCGATCCGGCAAGACGAGAAGCGCTCATCATAGCTCAAGATCACGCTGCTCATGGCAGAATCCGGGATATGCGCGTCACATTCCTGCTTTGTCTCCTGTCCGCGGTCACGCCTCTGGCCATGGCGCAGGCGCCTGTCGGCAATCAGGAATTCAATGAAGTCGCTCGCATGCAGGCCAACCCCGCGCGTGGCGCGGAGCTGTTCGGAGCCTGTGTTTCCTGTCATGGCGCGCGGGGCGGCGGTACGCCCGAGGGTGATGTGCCCGCCATCGCGGGCCAGCATGCGCGCGTGATCCTGCGGCAGCTGGTCGACTATCGCCATGCCAACCGCTGGGATGTGCGCATGGAAGCGGTGGCGAGCACGCACAACCTGCGGCAGCTGCGGGACCTTGCGGATCTGGCGGCCTGGATCAGCCGTCTGCCCACGGAGCAGGCGCCGGGTGTGGGCGATGGCGCGAATGCCGCGGCCGGCCGTGCGACCTACCAGGCCTGGTGCGCGGGCTGCCACGGCGCCGATGGCGAGGGCAATGGCGCATTGCTGGTGCCGCGCGTTGCCGGCCAGCATTACCGCTATCTGCTGCGCCAGCTGCACGACACGGTGGAAGGCCGGCGGCCCAACATGCCGCCGCCGCATGCCGACCTGCTGGTGGGCATGGATGTGGTGGAGCTGACTGGCCTTGCCGACTATCTGTCGCGGCTGCGGCCTGCCCGCGAACTGGCGCGCTGATCAGCCCCCACGCGGACTCAGGCTCCGCGCTGCGATTTCACCCAGCCCGCAAAGCCCTGCACGAAGGCGGCAACCTGCTTGCGCGTCTCGGCGTCGAAGTTGCCTTCGGCGTTGACCTTGGTGTGCGCCGTGGAAACCGCAAGGCGCGCGCCTGCCCAGGTTTGCGCGCCCAGATGACGCAGCACGGGCAGCCACGCGGCCTGGGACAGCACCGTGCCGAAACCGCTGGGCGTGGCGCCCAGCACCGCGACGGGGCGCCCTTTGAACACCTTCGCCATGTCGGCGGGCGGACGCGACAGCCAGTCGAAGGCGTTCTTCATCACGCCCGGAATGCTGCTGTTGTATTCGGGCGTGCACAGCAGCAACGCATCGTTGGCGACGATGCGCTCCTTCAGCGCGGTGACGGCCGCGGGTATGCCGGAACTGGCCTCGACATCGCCGTCGTACAGCGGGATGCCGTGCAGCGTTGCGATCTCCAGCTGCACTTCGCTGCCCGCCTCCTGCTGCGCGGCGCGCAGCAGGGCAGTGTTGAACGAGGCCTGGCGCAGGCTTCCCGATATGCCGAGCAGCTTGATCATCAGGCCAGCGCGGTCTTGAACAGTTCGAGCAGGCGCGCCCAGGCCTTCTCGGCCTGCGCCTGGTCATAGACGCGCGAATCGGGCGGGCACCAGCCGTGCTGGGCCGGGTAGACCTCGATCTCGGCCGGCACCTTGGCGTCGTCGAAGGCCTTGCGCAGCACGTTCTTGGACTCCGGGTCGCGAGCATCGTCGTTTTCGGCGATCGCGATCAACATGCGGGCCTTCATCTTCGGGATCAGCAGGTGCGGGCTGTCGGGCGCCTGCGTGTTCAGGCCGCCGCCATGGAAGGAGCCGCCCGCGCCGACGCGCTCGGGGAAGTTGCCGGCGGTGCGCATCACGATCGGGCCGCCCATGCAGTAGCCGGTGGTACCGATCTTGCGGTTCCTGTTCACCTCGGGACGCGCGTCGAGCCAGGCGATGAAGGCGCGCGCATCGCGCTCGTGCGTGCCGGCATTGAGGCCGCCGGCGAGCTTCATCAGCGCTTCGCGCGTGGCCGGGTCACTGAAGTCCGGGCTCGGCGGCGCGGTGGGCGCCTTCTGCACGCGATAGAAGGGGTTCACCGTGAGCACCGCATAGCCGGATTCAGCCAGGCGCTTGCCCATCTGCCGGAACGGATCACGCAGCCCGAAGATGTCCGGCCACACCAGCACCGCGGCCGTGGCGCCGGCCACCGGGTGCACGAAGTGCGCGTCGCAGGTGCCGTCGGGCGTGGTGATGGTGACTTCCGATTCCTTCACTTCCGCGGCATTGGCCACGGCGGGCAGCATGGCGACGAAGCCTGCGCCAATGCCGAGCGCGCCGAACTGGCGGCGCGAAAGCTCGGAGGCTTTCTGCATGTCTTGCATCGAGTCGTGGTCGCACATCGCGGATCTCCCAGGAGGGTGAGGATGATCCCTGATCTTACGTCAGCTCAGCCGCTGAAGGTTGCGCAGGCTGGGAAACAGCCGCATCCAGAGCAGGGCCACCAGCACCGACCCCACGCCGCCGATCAGCACCGCCGGCACCGTGCCCACCAGCGCGGCCAGCACGCCGCTCTCGAACTCGCCCAGCTGGTTGGAGGCGTTGACGAACAGGAAATTCACCGCGCTGACCCGCCCGCGCATGTCGTCGGGTGTCTGCAGCTGCACCAGCGACAGGCGGATCACCACGCTCACCTCGTCGGCGGCCCCCATCACGCCCAGCGCCAGCAGCGACAGCCACATGTGGGTGGACAGCCCGAAGACGACGGTGGCGAGGCCGAACACGATCACCGCCTGGAACATCCGCATGCCGACACGGGCCTGCAAGGGGCGGCGGGTGAGCAGCACGGTGATGATCAGGGCTCCCACCGCGGGCGCCGAGCGCAGCAGGCCCAGGCCCAGCGGCCCGGTATGCAGCACGTCGCTGGCGAAAATGGGCAGCAGGGCCACCGCGCCGCCCAGCAGCACGGCGAACAGGTCCAGCGAGATGGTGCCGAGGATGACCGGGTTGCGCCATACGAAGCCCACACCCGCGAACAGCGATTTCCAGGTGGGCGCGGCCACCGTGCTCTTGACGCGCGCCACCGGCACCGCGCCATTGAGCAGGCCGGCCAGCAGCCAGAACACGGCGGTTGCGGCGTAAGGGGCGCCCGGCGAGACGGCATAGATGAAGCCGCCCAGTGCCGGGCCGCCGATGGTCGCGAACTGGATGGCGCCGCTGGCCAGGGCCGTGGACTGCTGCAGCATGGAGCTGGGCACCACATTGGGCAGCATGGACAGCCCGGCCGGCCGCTCGAAGGCCGTGGTGGTGCCGAACAGCATCGCGGCGATGTACAGGTGCGAGACATCGAGCCAGCCCGCCATCGTTCCCCAGGCCAGCACCGCGGCGGTGGTGCCGTCCGCCCACTGGCAGATCTGCACGATGCGTTTGCGCTGGAAGCGGTCGGCGGCGTGCCCGGCGTAGAAGGTCAGCAGCAGGGTGGGCACGAACTGCGCCAGGCCGATCAGGCCCAGGTGCAGCGGGCTTTTGGTCAGCTCGTAGACCTGCCAGCCCAGCGCCACGGCGACGATCTGGCGCGAGAAATTGGCAAACACCCGTCCCCAGAAATAGAGCAGGAACGGACGATGATGCAGGGGGGATGGGGACGAGACGGAGCCGGCTGACACGGAGCGGATGATAGCGGAGTCGCGACGGCCTTAGCGCAGCTGACTGTCCTTGCTGCCGCGACGGTTGTAGCCGGCGACCGGTGTGTTTTCCTCGTCCGCGGCGGCCTGGCAGGTGACGCACAGACGCACGCCGGGCATGGCGACGCGGCGCGGCTCGGGAATGGCCTCGCCGCACTCGGCACAGTGCCGCAGGCTCTCGCCCTGCGGCAGCTGGCTTTTCGCGCGTTCGATGGCGTCCTTCACCGTCGCGTCGATCTGTTCCTGTACCGCACCTTCGTGCGCCCAGCCGGTAGCCATGCCTCAAGTTTACCTGCTGCCAGGGGCGGCGCCAGTGCCGGACCGGGCGGGCGCGGCGAGCTCGCTGAACCAGCCCAGCCGCCGCAGCAGCCATTTCTCGGCTTCCAGCAGACCCATCAGCAAGGCGCCGATCGCGACCAGCAGCGCAAGGTCGGCCCCGCCCAGCGCCCGGGAATCGAAGATGCGCTGCATGAAGGGCGCGTAGGTGAACAGTGCCTGCGCCACGATGAGCACGGCGATCGCGATCAGAGCCGCCGGTGTGCCGGCAAGCCCGCGCAGGCTGATCGAGGAGGCGTGCAGGTAGCGCACGTTGAACAGGTAGAACAGCTCGCCGATGATGAACATGTTCACCACCATGGTGCGCGCCGTGGCGAGGTCGCGGCCCTGCGCCAGCGTCCAGAAGAACACGCCCAGCGCCGCGGCGGCCAGCAGCACCGAGACCAGCGCGATGCGCCACACCAGGAACGGCGAGAGCAGCGGCGCGTTCGCCGCGCGCGGAGGGCGCCGCATGGCGCCGGGTTCGGTGGGCTCGAAGGCCAGCACCAGGCCCAGCGTCACGGCGAGGATGAGGTTCACCCACAGGATCTGTGTCGCGGACATGGGCAGGCTGAATCCGGCGAGGATGGCCAGCACCACGGCCACGGTCTCGGCGCCGTTGGTGGGGATCTCCCACGAGATCACCTTGCGGATGTTGTCGTGCACCGTGCGGCCTTCGCGCACGGCGCTGACGATGGAGGCGAAGTTGTCGTCGAGCAGCACCATCTCGGAGGCTTCGCGCGCCGCCTCGGTGCCCTTGATGCCCATGGCCGTGCCGACATCGGCCTGGCGCAGAGAGGGAGCGTCGTTCACGCCGTCGCCGGTCATCGCGACGATGTGGCCGCGCGACTGCAGCGCGCGCACGATGCGCAGCTTGTGCTCGGGGCTGGCGCGCGCGAACACGGTGTCGGTGGCCACGCGTTCGCGCAGTTCGTTTTCAGACATCCGTTCGATCTGCGCGCCGCTGGTGACGCCGGGGTTGTCGGCGATGCCCAGCTGCCGCGCGATGGCGGCGGCGGTGGCGGCATGGTCGCCGGTGATCATCTTCACTTCGATGCGTGCCGAGTGGCACTGCGCCACGGCCTCGCGGGCTTCGGGCCGCGGCGGATCGATGAAGCCGACCAGACCGAGGAACTCCACGCCTTCGGCCAGCTGCGGGAAATCCAGCTGCTGTGGCGCGGTGGCAAAGCGTTTGATGCCGAAGGCCAGCAGGCGCTCGCCCTCGTTGCCGGCCGTGGTGATGCGCGCTTCCCAGAATTCGCGATCCGGTGTGTTCGTCATCGCGAACAGCGCTTCGGCGGCGCCCTTGATGCAGGCGATGGCGCCGCCGGCGGGGTCGCGGTGCAGCGTTGCCATGAAGCGGTGCGCGGCGTCGAAGGGGATCTCGTCCAGCCGCGCGCGCGCGGCGCGCTCTGCGTCCACGTCGAGGCCGGCCTTGCGCGCCAGCGTGAGCAGCGCTGCCTCCATGGGGTCGCCGTCGATATGCCAGGCATTGTCTTCGTGCCAGACGCGCGCGTCGTTGCACAGCGCGGCGCACAGGAGCAGTTCGAGCGCGCGTGGTCCGGGCGCCGAGGCACCGGATTCTGGCGCGGTGATGGCGCCTTCGGGCGAGTAGCCCACCCCTTCCACATGCAGCAGCTGCTGTGCGGTGACGATGCGCCGCGCCGTCATCTCGTTGCGCGTGAGCGTGCCGGTCTTGTCTGAGCAGATGACGGAGGTTGCGCCCAGTGTCTCGACGGCTGGCAATCGGCGGATCACGGCATTGCGCGCGGCCATGCGCCGCACGCCGACGGCCAGCGTGATGGTGATCACCGCAGGCAATCCTTCGGGCACGATGCCCACGGCCAACGCCACCACTGCGATGAGCGCTTCCACCCAGTCGTAGCCGCGCGCGAATACCGCGAAGGCGAACAGCAGCGCGCCGCCGGCCAGCACCAGGCCGGTGAAGCGGCGCGCGAACTGGTTGACCTGCTGCAGCAGCGGGGTGGTGAGCGGTTCCACCTGCAGCAGCAGGCGGCTGATGTGGCCGATCTGCGTGTCGAGGCCGGTTGCCACCACCACACCGGTTGCGGTGCCCGCGGCCACCAGTGTGCCGGACCAGGCCATGCCGGCGCGGTCGCCCAGCGGCGTGTCGGCCGGCACGGCCGCGCCGGTCTTGCTCGCGGCCATGGATTCGCCGGTGAGCAATGCCTCGTCGATCAGCAGTCGGCGGGCGCGCAGCAGGCGCAGGTCCGCGGGTACGCGATCGCCCGCTTCGATGAGCACCACGTCGCCGCGCACCAGTTCACGCACCGGCACGCGCTGCCGGCTTCCGTCGCGCAGCACCGAGGCCTCGGGCGCGATGAGGCGCCGGATCGCATCCAGCGCCTGCTCCGCGCGGCCCTCCTGCACATAACCCACCACGGCGTTGACGATGACCACGGTGACGATGACGGCGGCGTCCACCAGGTGCTCGAGCACGCCGGCCGCCACGGCGGCCACCAGCAGAAAATAGATGAGCACATTGTCGAACTGCGCCAGGAAACGCCGCAGCGCCGACTGACCGGCCTGGCGCGGCAGTTCATTGGGGCCGGCGGCGGCGAGCCGGCGAGCCGCTTCGGCGGCGCTCAGCCCTTCGCCGCGACTGTCCAGCGCCGCCAGCGTGGTTTCGGCCGATTCATGATGCCAGTGCCGTTCGCTGCTCATCCGTCATGTAACCTGCGCGCAATTCAACTTCGTCATTCTTCCGCCCACCTTACAACACATGTCGATACTGATTGCCGCCGGACTTTGCGCGCTGGGCCTGGTCATGCTCGTGGCCGGGGCAGAGCTCGTCACGCGCGGCGGCACGGCTTTCGCGGCGCGGCTGGGCGTCTCGCCCATCCTCATCGGCCTGACCGTGGTCGCCGTGGGCACCAGCACGCCGGAGCTGGCCGTGGGCATCGGCGCGGCCGCGCAGGGCAATGGCGCGCTGGCCGTGGGCAACATCGCCGGCGCCAACACGGTGAACCTGCTGCTCATACTGGGGCTGTCGGCGCTGCTGCGGCCGCTGCGGCTGCGGCTGGAAACGCTGCGGATGGATCTGCCGGTGATGGTGGCGGCGGCGCTGCTGCTGTGGGTGATGGCCCGTGACGGGCGGCTGGACCGTGTCGACGGCATGGTGCTGCTGGGCTGCGGCCTCGTCTACACATTGCTGGTCATGCGCATGGCGCGGCAGGAGAGCCGCGCGGTGCAGGTGGCTTTCGCGCGGGAATACCAGCCGCGCGATGTCGCGGCCCAGCATGCGGTGGCGTATCCGCTGCTGATGCTGCTCGCCGGCATCGTGATCATCGTCCTCGGCGCCGATGTGTTCGTCGATGCCGCGGTCACGCTGGCGCGCATCTGGGGCGTGTCCGATGCCTTCATCGGCGTCACGGTGGTGTCGATCGGCACCTCCTCGCCGGAGCTCGTCACGACCATGGTCTCGACGATCCGCGGACAGCGCGACATCGCCATCGGCAATCTGCTCGGCAGCAGCGTCTACAACATCGTGTTCATTCTGGGCACCACCAGCCTCGTGACGGCAGGCGGCCTGCCGGTTCCAGCCGAACTGATACGGCTGAACATTCCGGTGATGGTGCTGGCCGCGGTGGTCTGCGTGCCGGTGTTCCTGACGGGCCGACGTGTCTCGCGCATGGAGGGCGGAGTGTTCGTCGCGGCGTACCTGGGCTATCTCGCCTGGCTGCTGATCGTGCAGGCCTGAGGCCGGCGCGCGGCACACACCGCGCGGCGCATATGTGGATGGATTGCGCAGCTATGCGTGGCGACGCCTGCCGGGCAGGCGCGCCAGAATCATCCGCATGGACCCTTGCATCACGGCTTCGCAGCTTTGCAGCTATCTCATCTGTCCACATCGCCCGGTCATGGATCACCGTGGCGATGCAGCCGGGCGTGATCGGCCTCTTTCAGCGGAGGACGGGAAGGAGGCCGTCACTCGCCTCGCCATCGCGCGTCGTGAGCCGCTGATCCGCGCTGGCAGGTTGTCGGTGGCTGGCCTGGTGGGTGAGCCGGATCTGCTGCGCCGTGAAGGCGCCGGCTATGTGGCCGTCGACATCGGGGCCGATGCACCGGGCGGCGCGGAGGGTGTGCTGCTGCGCCTTGCCCTGTGCACCGACATCCTCGAACACATGGGGTTGTCGGCGGGGCGTCATGGGTACAGCCGGGATGCGCATGGCGTCGAGATGCGCCATGAGCTGGGCAGGGCGCCGGGTCCGGGTGTGCCGTGCGGCTGGGAGAGGTATCTGCGCACAAGGCGGGCGGTGCGGGAGATGCTGGCCGCACCCTATGAAAGCCGGGCGGCCTCATGCGCTGCCTGCGGCAGCTGCCATTGGCGCGGCGTCTGTCTCGACGCCTTGCGGCGGGCGCGTGATCTGACTCTGTTGCCTGGCGTGGATCGTGCTGCGCGCGATGCGCTGATGGAAGAGTTTGCTTCCGTCGATGATCTGGCCGTGGCGGATGTGGAGGACTACATCGACGGCGATCTCACTCCGTTCCGTGGCATCAGCGCGCAGGCGCTGCGGCGCATTCACGGCTGCGCCGTGAGCGCCGCGGATCAGAACCTGCCGCTGGCGCCGCCGCCGCCGAATTCTCCGCCCTGACCTTGCACCGTGGCGGCGCCAGCGGGCGGTGTGGTGACGGGAGTGGCCGCGGACGCCGCGCCGGCCAGCAGCAGGTCCTGCAATACGTTGCCTGTCGCAGGCTGCCGGGAGGTGATGCCGTGGCGTGGTGTGCGCAGCAGGTGTTCGATGATGAGGGCGGCGGCGAGGCCCACGAGGCCCCACAGCACCAGCCGCCAGTGCGGCGCCAGCCCTGTCATCGACCGCAGTTCCACGGCCAGCAATACCAGGCAGGCCAGGGTGGAGATCAGCGGCGCGTGGCGGCGGCGGCGCAGGCCGGTGATCAGCGCCGCGATGGCAAAGGCGCACAGCAATGCGGCCGGCCACAGCACCATCCACTGCCCCTCGCGCAGCAGCGCGGCAGTCGGCGAGCGATGCCCATCCCACAGGCTCCAGAAATACGCCGCGGGCGGCAGTGCGATCACCAGCCAGTCGAGCATGCGATCGCTGCACGGTCGCTGAAAGCGCAGCCCTCCCGCGCCCAGCGCAATGAAGGCGGCGGCGAAGCAGGCGAGGCTGGCAAGCTCTGCGCGCCGCACGGTGAACCCGTGCAGCGAGGCCAGTGCGAGTGAAGCCAGCAGCGCCGCCAGCGTCGTGAACAGCGGATTGAGCAGGCGCCAGCCCACGATCGCCATCGCGGCCGCGAACAGCAGGACGTTCGTCGAGCTGCCGAGGTTGCCGAAATCGAGCCACTCCACAACGATCAGCCCCGCGCCGCTGGCCCACAGTGCTTCCTCGATTCCCGAGGCGTGGAAGTGGCGCCGGGCGATCAGCCATTCCGCGGTCGCCAGCAGTGCAGCCCCGGCGACCAGATTCGGCAAGGGCAGCCCCAGAAGATCGATCACTGTTCTGCCGAGGCCGGCGAGCATCATTCCCAGCACGAACAGCAGCGTGCGCGTGAGCACGGTGGCGCAGTGCCAGGAGCCGGCGAGGGTGCGGGCCGCGTCGCGGGTTTCGGGGTGGCGGGCGGCCAGCACCAGCCAGCGCTCCTCGGCGATGGTGGGGCGCGCCAGCTTCATGTCGCGGCGTCCTTCATTTTCGCGCGCAGCCGGAACAGCAGCGTGGCAGCCGCGACGATCATGACAAGGCCCAGCAATGCCTCGATCAGCCTGCTGCTCACCAGTTGCGCGATCAGCGACCACAGGCCTGCCGCGGCGTACCCCACCGCATAGAGCACGAAGGTCTCGCGGCCCTGCCGGTAGCCGCGCAGGCCCACATAGAGAGCCAGTGCCGCGAGCATCAGTGCGCCCCACCAGCGCGTGGCGGGCTCGAAGATGAGCGCCAGCGCGCCCCAGAACGCGAAGTTGGCTGCGAAGTGGTCGAAGACATCGATGAAGTCGCGCCGGGCGAAGCGCCGGTGCAGTTCGCGGGCGATCACGAACACCGCGGCGCAGACCAGCGCATGTGGGCCGGCGCCCAGCAGCATGTGGTGTGGCGACCAGAATGCGCCGAGGCGGGTTTCCACACCGACCCAGGCCGCGAAGGATGTCAGCGCCACCGACAGCACCAGCCGCGAGTCCAGTGCGTAGGCGGTGGCCGCATGGATGATGGCCAGCAGCAGCAGGTGGCGCGACCAGTTCGCGCCGAACCAGTGGAACTTCAGTTCCGCGTAGCCGATGGCCGAGGACAGCAGCAGCGCGCCGAGCAGCAGCACGTAGTCGCCGGCCAGCGAGCGGGCTTCTCCGCGTGCTTTATTGCGAATGGCGTTGGCATAGCACAGCGCCGAACCCAGCAGCAGCGCGCCGAGCAGCGTGAGGGGACCGATGCGGTCGAGGTTCGCCCGCACCAGCAGGCCTGTGCCTGCGATGATGGCGGCGACACTGGCGTAAAGCGCGACGGACAGTTCGCGGTGCACGGAGAAGATGCGGCCGGATTCGAGCGCGGCGAACCGGTCGGCCGCGTCACGGTCGAGCTTGGCGTGGTCGGCAAGCGTGGCGATTTCAGGTTCGAGGCTGTGCAACGACAGTAGCATACGCGCTCTGCCGGAGGTCGGGATGGCATCGATACTGATCGTCGAGGATGAGGTGCAATTGCCGACGCCCTGCTGTTCGCGCTGGACAGCGAGGGATTCGCCACGCGCTGGGTGCGCATCGCGGGCGAGGCGCTGGCCCTGCTGCGCAGCGTGCCGGTGATGTTCCTCACGGCGCGCGCCGCGGAGGTGGACCGCGTGGTCGGTCTCGAGATCGGCGCCGACGACTATGTGGTCAAACCTTTCAGTCCGCGCGAGGTTGCGGCGCGCGTGCGCGCCATACTCAAGCGCAGCGGCGCGCGGGCCGGCGCCGCAGTGGCGCATGTGGTCCCGCATGAAGCGCCGCACGAGTTTTCGGTCGATGCCGGCCGGGCACAGATCCATTTCCTCGGCCAGCCGCTGAAGCTGACGCCGCTGGAGTTCAGGCTGCTGGAAAAATTGCTGTCACAGCCGCTCCAGGTGTTCGCGCGCGAGCCGCTGCAGACGCATCGCGGCTTCGGCTACAGCTACCAGCCTGGCCCCGCAGATTGATGCGCCGCCTCTCCCTCACGGCGCGGCTGTTCCTGGTCTACACGCTGTTCGTGGCGCTGGCCGGCTGGTTCGTGCTGCACCTGGTGCTGGTGGAGATCAAGCCGGCCGTGCGCCAGTCCACCGAGGAAACGCTGGTGGATACCGCGAATCTGGTCGCCGAGATCGTGCGCGAAGACCTGATGGCAGGAACCCTGGCGCAGGGAAGTCTTGCGCAGGTGCTGGAAGCCTATGGCCGCCGTCAGCCGGACGCCAGCATCTGGGGTGTGGACAAGAAAGAGGTCACCCATCGCATCTACGTCACGGATGCGCGCGGCATCGTGGTGCTGGATTCCAGCGGGCGGGATGTCGGCTTGGATTATTCGCGCTGGAACGATGTGTATCTGACGCTGCGCGGGCAGTACGGCGCGCGCACCACCGAGGAAGTGCCGGGCGACGAGCGCTCGACGGTGATGTATGTCGCGGCGCCGGTGATGGACGAGGGTCGCATCATCGGCTCCGTTACTGTCACCAAGCCCAACCGCAGCGTGCAGCCTTTCATGGAGCGCGCGCAACGGCGCCTCGTGGGGCTGGCTACTGTGCTCATCGCCGGTGGGTTGGCCATCGGCGCGCTGCTGAGCTGGTGGCTGAGCCGCGCCATCCGTCGTCTCACCCACTACGCTGATGCGGTGACCGAGGGCGCGCGGCCGGTGGCGCCGGGCCGGCGGAGTGCTCCGCATTCAGGGAGCGCAGCTTCCGCGTGCAGTTCGTCGATCCGGTGGACCAGTACCTCAAGAGCGAGTGGGCGCTCAAATACGCCTTCCTGTTCATCGGGCTGACCGGATTCTCGCTGGCGATGTTCTTCCTGCTGCTGTTCGCGCTCTCCGAGCATCTGGGGTTTGCATTCGCGTATCTGGTCGCCGCCGCGGCCTGTGTGCTGCTCAATGGTTACTACGTGAGCCATGTGCTGGGCGGCGCTCGGCAGGGAGCCGGCTTCGGCATCGCGCTGGCGGGTCTATATGGACTGCTGTACGGCATCCTCGCCTCGGAGGATTACGCGCTGCTCATGGGGTCGCTGCTGGTGTTCGGGTTGCTGACGGCAGCCATGGTGCTGACGCGGCGGGTGAACTGGTCGGGTCTGGGGCAGGAGTGATGACATCCGCCGCGATGGCTGATCTGCCCCCACTCGGAATCGAACCAAGCTCTGCGGTTTACAAAACCGCTGCATCACCACAATGCTTTGGGGGCGTCGGGAGCGCGAGTATACGCCGCCCGGTTACCGGGACTCAGGGACAGGTCTGAAGGGTGAGTGTGTCGAGGTCGAGGCCGGCGGCGGCGAGGCGGCCGTCCTGCAAGGTGGCGGGGGGCACGCCCGGCACATCGAGCCAGATGGCGTCCACTTCGCGCATGCGGTCGTTGACCTGGGCTTCGAGTCTCAGCTGGCGCACGCGCGTGGCGCGTGTTTCGGCGCGGGCACGGTCGGTGAAGATGCCCACCGAGACGCGAAAGCCGGGGTCCTCGGGCATGGCGAAGGCGTCGTTGATGCCGGCGCGACGGATGGTGTTGAGCACACGGGTCTGGGTCGCGGCATTGCCGAGGTCGTCGACGGTTACCCAGTAGCCATCGGCCACCTGCTGCCTCTGGTTGCGAGGCAACACTCCCCAGCCCGCTGTTTCCAGCGCGTTCTTCGCGGGCTGCATCGCGGCCTCGTTGAGGAATGGGCCCAGCGTGGCGCAGGGAGGCGGGGGTGGCGGCGGCAGCGGCGCGCTGCGCGGCGCCGGTGTGACGGCGAGCAGCTGCGGCTGGCGGCTGCCCACCAGCGTGGACCAGCCGAAGTACAGCAGGTTGGCGACGGCGAGACCGAGGACGACGAGGCGGATCATGCGGATCGCAGCCTACGACAGAACGGCCAGGCCGCGCAGCACCAGCTCGGGGCAGTGCTCGACACGGCTCGCCAGCAGCGGCGCGATGACTTCGGCGTCGCCGCCGGTGAGGAACACGAGCGGCGCGGCGCCAAGGGTGCGGCGCAGGTCGGCGATGCAGCCATCCACCAGCGCGGCGCAGGCGCGCAGGCTGCCCAGGTCGATGGCGTCGCGGGTGTTGTCGGCAAGACCTGGCAGCGCCGCGCTGCCGCGCCGGCCGCCGGCAGCGCGCACGGCGATGCCATGGGTTTGCCCGAGCAGCGCGCGGCGCATCAGCAGCGGGCCAGGTGCGATCAGGCCGCCGCGATGCTGGCCGCCGGCATCGACCACGTCGAGGGTCAGTGCCGTGCCGACGCTCACGGCGCACACGATGCGGCGCTGGCCGGCGGCATGCCAGGCGCCGATGGCGGCCATCCAGCGGTCGGCGCCAAGCCGCCAGGGGTCGCGATAGCCGTTGGTGACGCCCGCGGCCTGGCGCTCGCTGCGTGCCATCCGTGGTCGGGGGTGCCCGGTGGCAGTCAGTGCCTGCCGCAGGGCTTTCTCTGCGTCGCGACCGGCCACGCACACGGCGCGCACTTCGGCGACGGGCTTGAGGCGGCGCAGCGCGCGGGTGAATTCCGCGAAATCGGCCAGCGGCAATGCCCGCATGCGGCCGATGCGGCCGCCGCGCGCGATGGCCCATTTGATGCGGCTGTTGCCGATGTCCACCAGCAGCGTAGTCGTAGTCATGGTGATGCCAGAGGCATGGGTGCGGGAGCAGTCGAAGCGGGCCGCACCGAGACTTCGCCGGCGACGATGCGGAACATGCGGCCTTCCTCCTCCACCAGCAATGCGCCGTCTTCGGCGATGCCGCGCGCGATGCCGGCGGCGGGTTCGTTGGCTGGGCCGGTGAGCTGCACCGGTCGACCCATCAAGGCATCGGCACCGCGCCAGGTTTCGATGAAGGGCGCGAAGCCCTCGCGCTCGAAGCGCTGCAGGGCGTCGATGCCTTCTTCGAGCAGTGCAGCAACAACCTGCGCGCGTGCCGGCGGTGGCTGGCGCAACGAGGTCAGATCCGTTGCCGCCTGACCCAGTGCGCCGATGCGCGCGCGCGCCTCGGCATCGAGCGCGACGTTCAGACCCAGGCCCACGACCACATGCACGGGGCCGGCTGCCTCTGAGCGCATCTCGATGAGGATGCCGCCCAGCTTGCCCTGCGCGGTGACCAGATCATTGGGCCACTTCAGCTGCACGCCTTCGATGCCGCAACGGGCCAGGGCGCGCCTTGCGGCAACACCAATGACCAGGCTCAGTGCGCCGGTCTGCGCGGGCAATGCCGCGAAGCTCCATGACCAGGACAGGCAGATGGCGCTGCCCGGCGCGGCCAGCCAGCGCCGGCCGCGGCGACCCCGCCCGGCGCTCTGATGTTCGGCGGTGAGGAAATCGAACTGCCCCGCGGGCGGAGCGCCCCGCTCCAGCAGGGAGGAGTTGGTCGACGCGATGCTGGCCTCGCAGGCGCCGTGGCGCAGACGGGCCCACAGCGCGGCGGGCAGCCGGGCGCGCAGCGCCTCGAGGGTTAGAGGGCTTGCCGGCAGTGCGAGGCGATAGCCCTGGCGCGGCAGCGCCTCGACCGGTGTATCCCATTGCCGCAGCAACCCCACGGCTTTCCACACCGCCGTGCGGCTCACGCCCAGGCGCTGTGCCAGCGTCGCGCCGGACATGAACTGCCGTTCCTGGGTCTCGCCCGCGCGGGCCTCGGCCAGGGTCTGCAGCACCTGCATCGCGAGCCTCATGCGCGCGGCACCTCGGCCAGCATGCAGCGCATGCTGCCGCCGCCCAGCGATTCGATGGTGGGCAATGGCACCACCAGGGGCTCGCAGCCCGCCGCGGCGATCTGCGCCTTCTGTGTTGCCGTGAGGCTGGAGGCGGCGGTGGCGGACATGGCGAGCAGGCGCCGGCCACCGGCCACCGCCAGCTCCAGCATGTTGCCGGCGAAGCTGTAGAGGGCCGGCGTATCCAGCGTGAGCAATTCACGGCGCGCGCCGTCGTGCCTGCGCGCCAGGCGTTCGGCGATGCGGTCGCGCTCGGCGGCATCGATCCAGGCGAGGCCGATGCCGGCCACCTGCTGGCCGATCCACATCAGCACATTGGTGTGGTAAACCGGCGTGCCGTCCGGCGAGCGCGCATCGAAGATCACGACCTCATAGTCCATCTGCCGCGCCCATTCACGCACCAGCGCCTCGCTGGTGCGCGGCGAACGGCAGGCATAGGCCACGCGCGCGGCGCGATCCAGCACCAGGCTGCCGGTGCCTTCGAGAAAGCGCCCGCGCCGCTCCTCGCCGCTCAGATCCACGCGCCGCTTTTCCACGAAAGCCAGCGTGCGCTTGGCCTGGGTGATCACGTCTTCGCGCCGCTCCAGCCGCCGCACGGGGCTGAGCATGGGGTAGGTCACCACCGTGCCGTCCTCGTGGAAGCTGACCCAGTTGTTGGGGAACACGGCATCGGGCTTCACGGGCTGCGGGGTGTCGTGCGCGAGGCAAACCTGCGCGCCGGCCGCGCTCAGCGTCGCGGCCGCGGCATGGACCTCGGCGCGCGCCAGGCTGGCCGCCTCCCACTCTTCGGAGGTCGGAGGCTGCTGGAAATGGTTGGTCGCCGCGGTCTCGACGTTGA
>CAUJIK010000057.1 GCA_963205255.1 Pseudomonadota bacterium | reverse complement strand
TCCCAGAACACGTTCTCGCGGCACACGGCGTGGATCGCGACCTTGTCGGCCGAACCCTCCAGCGGAATGATGGTGGGCGATTCGCTGCCGGGCAGCAGTTCGCGGATGCGCGGCAACGCCGCGCGCGGCGCATGCAGCATGATGTACTTGCTCTCCTTCACCTGCTCCACGCCGTCGATGCGCAGCAGCAGGCGCGAGATCCAGTCCTCCTTGAACACCGGCAGTTTCATCGGCGTGCGGATCAGCACCACCTGGCTGTGCATCACCGCCTGCACCTCGCGCAGGTGGTTGGCCTGCAGCGTGGAGCCGGAGGAGACCAGGTCGCAGATCACGTCGGCGCGGCCCAGGCGCGGCGCGATCTCCACGGCGCCCGACAGGGTGACGATCTCGGCCTCGATCCGCTCACGGCGCAGGAAATCCGCAAGGATGGCGGGGTAAGTGGTGGCGATGCGCCTGCCGCCGAGGCTTGCAAGACCATCCCACGTCATGTTCTCCGGCACCGCGATCGACAGCCGGCAGCGACCGAAATCAAGCCGGCGCAGCACCTCGAAGCGCGCCTCATGACCACGCTCGCGCATTTCCAGCCGGCGCTCTTCGAGCACATTGAGCCCGACCAGCCCCAGATCGCAGACATCCTCCTGCACCAGATCCGGAATGTCGTCATCGCGCACGAACAGCACATCCAGCGGCAGGTTCTCGCCGAAACCCATCAGCTGGTCCTTGCCGCGCGAGAGCTTCAGGCCGCAGCGGGCAAGCAGGTCCAGCGAGTGATCGGTGAGCCGGCCCGACTTCTGCACCGCCAGCTTCAGACGCGTGTCTTTGTCCATCTTCTTCACCCGTTGCGATTGCCTTCCAGGCGCCGCACGGCCAGCGAGTAGCCCCCATTGCCCGTAGCGAGATAGCGGGCCACCCGCCCGATGGTGGTGACACTGACGCCGGTGAGCCGGTGGATTTCCCGATAGGGCAGATCCTGCTGCAGGTACTCGACCACCGCCCAGCGATCGGCCATGGCCTGCAACTCCGCCGGCGTGCACAGATCGCGCAGGAAGGCGCGCATTTCCTCGGGCGCCCGCAGCGTCATCAGCGCTGTCACGAGGTCGCGCTCGGTCTGGGCCTCCTGGCGGGCCGTCAGCGGTCGATTGGCTTTCATGCGATGTACCAACGCGTTAATACATTGGTTCATGCTATGCCAATACACTGGTTGCTGTAAATCCCTGTGAACCCTAAAATTCCGGGTTTTTCGCCAGCCGAGACTCAGTGAGACCACGCATGCAGGAAGGGGTGCTTCAGATACCCGGTCCCGTGCCCCTTCATCATGGGGGCGCGCTGCCATCGCTTGCCCTCGGCTGGAGCCTGTCGGGTCCGGTGGACCGGCCGGTGGTGCTGGCGCTGGGCGGCATTTCAGCCTCGCGCAAGGTTTTCGATCCCGAGGACAGCCGCGAAGGCTGGTGGCATGAGATCGTCGGCCCGGGCAAGGCCCTGGATACCGACCGGCTCACAGTGCTGGGCATGGACTACATCGGCGGCAGCGGCCTCAGCACCGGCCCTGAAGCCGACGCGTTTCCGAGCATTTCAAGCTATGACCAGGCCGAGGCCGCGCTCAGGCTGCTGGATCATCTGGGCATAGCGCGCCTGGCGGCGATAGTGGGCGCCTCCTACGGCGGCATGGTGGCGCTGGCCTTTGGCGAGCGCCACCCGCAGCGCGTGCAGCGCCTGGTGGTGATCAGCGCCGCCGACATGCCGCACCCCATGGCCACCGCCTGGCGCAGCGTCCAGCGCAACATCGCGCGGCTGGGGCTCAAGGCCGGCTGCGCCATCGAGGCGCTGGAGCTGTCGCGCGCGCTGGCCATGTCCACCTATCGCAGCCCCGAGGAGTTCGCGGCGCGCTTCCGCGGCGGCGCGCGGCAGGAGCAGGGCCGCCATGTGTTCCCGGTGGAGGATTATCTCGGCGCCCGCGGCCGCCACTACGCGGCGCGCAATCGTCCCGAGTCCTTCATCTGCCTGTCCGAATCCATCGACCTGCACCAGGTGGACGCCACGCGCGTGAAAGTGCGCACCGAGGTGGTGGCCGTGCGCGAGGACCAGCTCGTGCCGCTCGCAGACATGCGCGCCATGACGGCGCGTCTGCCCAACGCCCGCCTGCATGAAATTTCCTCGCTGCTCGGCCATGACGCCTTCCTCAAGGAGGCCGAGCAGCTCAAGACCATATTGAGCACCGTTTCGCCAGGAGAGTCTTCGTGACCGATCGCCCCGAATTCACCACCCGCGCCGTGCGCGCCGGCCTCGACACCGACGAGGTCACCGGCGCCGTCGTGCCGCCCATCCATCTGAGTTCGACCTACGCCTTCCGCGGTTATGGCGACAAGCGCACCTACGACTACTCGCGTTCGGGCAACCCCACGCGCGATCTGCTGGGCAATGCGCTGGCGGATCTGGAAGGCGGCGCCGGCTGCGTGATCACCAGCACCGGCATGAGCGCCATCGCGCTGGTGGGGCAGATCCTGCCGCAGGGCGCGCGCATCGTCGCCCCGCACGACTGCTACGGCGGCACCTTCCGCCTGTTCACCGCCTGGAACAAGCGCAATGAGCTGCAGGTGGACTTCGTTCGTTTCGCAGACAGCGCAGCGCTGGATGCCGCGCTGGCGAAGAAGACCGACCTGCTGTGGATCGAGACGCCCAGCAACCCGCTGCTGCGCATCACCGACATCGAAGCACTGGTGCAGAGGGTCAAAGGCAAGGGCACCCTGGTCGCGGTGGACAACACCTTCCTGTCGCCAGCCTGGCAGAAGCCGCTGGCGCTGGGCGCGGACATCGTCGTGCACTCCACCACCAAGTACATCAACGGCCACAGCGATGTGGTCGGCGGCGCAGTCGTCGCGGCGAACCAGCAGGTGCACGAGCAGCTGGCCTGGTGGGCCAACGCCATGGGCCTCACCGGCAGCGCCTTCGACAGCTATCTGACGCTGCGCGGCCTGCGCACGCTGGACGCGCGCCTGGCCGTGCATGGCCGCAACGCCATGGAGCTTGCCGGCTGGCTCACCACGCAAAAGGGCGTGAAGAAGGTCTACTTCCCGGGCCTGCCCGAGCATCCCGGCCATGAGCTCGCCAGACGCCAGCAGAGCGGCTTCGGCGCCATGATCAGCATCGAGCTCGAAGGCGGCATCCCGGCGGTGAAACGCTTCCTCGACGGCCTCACGTTCTTCTCGCTGGCCGAATCGCTGGGCGGCGTGGAGAGCCTCATCGCCCATGCCGCATCGATGACGCATGCGGCCATGGCGCCCGAGGCGCGCGAAGCGGCCGGCCTCGTGGACGGCCTGCTGCGCCTTTCCATCGGCATCGAAGCGGTGGAAGACCTGCGCCGCGACCTGGAAGCTGCGCTCAACCGCGCGCGCGGCTGACGCGCAACTGCGCGGTCGGACGCCCGACCGCGCCGGGGCCGGGGCCGGGGCCGGGGCCGGGGCCGGGAGAGCCTATGTGCCCGTGAAAAAAAGCCATCTCCACCATAGTGGAGAAAATTTCCACTGTAGTGGAATGGCTCTCTATTTCAGGCCCGCAGCGCCTCCCGGTGGCCAGCCTCCCGGCGATCAAACGGAGAGGTCGCCGCGCGACTTCGGGTCACGACTTCGGACTAAGCGATCAAGCCTTGCGGATCAGGCCGACGATGATCTCGCCGGCCTCGGCCGTGCTCGCGGCCTTGCCACCGGCGGCGATATCGGCGGTGCGCAGGCCATCGGTCAGCGCGGCAGCCACCGCGGCCTCGACAGCACGGGCTTCGGTTTCGAGATCCAGCGAATGGCGCAGCAGCAGGGCGGCGCTGAGGATGGTGCCCACCGGGTTCGCGATCCCCTTGCCCGCGATGTCGGGCGCCGAGCCGTGGATGGGCTCGTAGAGGCCGCGCCGGCCGTCGCCCAGCGACGCTGAAGGCGACAGGCCCAGCGAACCGGCCAGCATCGAGGCTTCATCGGTGAGGATGTCGCCGAACATGTTCTCGGTGACGATCACGTCGAAATCCGCCGGGCGGCGGATCAGGTGCATGGCAGCGGCATCGACCAGGATGTGCTCGAGCTGCACCTCGGGGAATTCCGCCTTCATCACGCGCGCGACGGTCTCGCGCCACAGGCGCGAGGTCTCGAGCACGTTGGACTTGTCGATGGAAGTGACCTTGCGGCGCCGCACCCGCGCCAGGCGGCCGGCCACGCGCGTCACGCGCTCCACTTCGGCCACGCTGTAGCTGCACAGGTCGGTGGCTTCCGTGGCGGTGCGTGTCTTGGCGCCGAAATAGATGCCGCCGGTCAGCTCGCGCACGAACACCAGGTCCACGCCACGCACCACTTCGGGCTTGAGCGTGGTGGAGTCGGCCAGTGCCCCATGCACGGCCACCGGCCGCAGGTTGG
>CAUJIK010000056.1 GCA_963205255.1 Pseudomonadota bacterium | reverse complement strand
CACCGCCGTGCCAAGCAGCTTATGCGTGAGTGGGAGGAGCAGACCGAGCGTCTCATCGACTTGGAAGTACCGCGCCAACCTTGACCTTCCCGCGACCGGGAAATTACGCGCAAATGCGTCTGGCGACCTGCGGAAAGTAAGCCGGTATGCCGATCCTTCCGGTTATTGAATGTCGCCGGCGCGCTTCGAATCACGCGGCGCCGCGTCTGCTCCTACGATCAGTGCACTGGCCCGGAAGTCTCCGGGCCCCTCACCATCCATCGCGGCATGCACCGCGGCAAGGGCATTCATGAAAGCGCAAGACAGCACCGACCTGACGCGGGTGGGTCCCGGAACCGTCATGGGAGAGTTCATGCGGCAGTACTGGATACCCGCGGCGCTCTCCTCCGAGTTGCAGGCGGACGGCGATCCCATGCGGCTGATGCTGCTGGGCGAGAAGCTCGTCGCCTTTCGCGACTCGCAGGGATGCGTCGGCATCTTCGACCACCGCTGCCCGCATCGCTGCGCCTCGCTCTACCTGGGCCGCAACGAGGAAAGCGGCATCCGCTGCGTCTACCACGGCTGGAAGTTCGACGTGCGAGGGAACTGCGTGGACATGCCCAACGTGCCGGCGCGCCAGGAATTCAAGGACAAGGTGCATGCCAAGGCCTATCGCACGACCGAACGCAACGGCCTGGTGTGGGTGTACATGGGCCGGCAGCAGGAATCGCCCCCGCCCTTGCCCAACATCGAGGCCAACCTGATCCCCGGCAACGAGATCTGGTGCCTGCAGCGGGAGTGCAACTGGCTGCAGGCGCTGGAGGGCGACATCGACACCTCTCACGTGGGTTTCCTGCACGTGGGGATGCTCAAGCCCGAGGACCTCGACGACGACCATCCGATGCGCCCCACCGTCATCAACCGCGCTCCCGAGTATGAGGTGCGCAACACCGACTGGGGCACGATGTACGGGGGATTCCGCACGAACGACGACGGCCAGATGTCCTGGCGCGTCGCCCACTTCATGTTCCCGTTCTGGACGCAGACGCCCAACGCACGCTTCTCCAGCCGCGCCATCGCGCGCGCCTGGGTGCCGATGGACGACCACCACAGCATGCTGTTCGACATCTCGGGCGGGGTCGACGAAGGTAACCCTGCCTACGTGTCCAAGCGCAGGAACGGGCAGCCGCTGTACGAGAAGTTCGAGTACGAGCCGAACACCAACGACTGGCATGGCCGCTGGCGCTGCCGTGACCGGGCGCACAACGACTGGGGCCTGGATCGCCAGTCGCAGCGCGACGGGACGCAATACACCGGCATCGGCAACATCACCATCCAGGACCAGGCGGTGACCGAGAGCATGGGGCCCATCACGGACCATGACTGGGAACATCTCGCGCCGACCGACCAGATGATCGCCCGCACCCGCCGTCGCCTGCTGCTCGCGGCCCGTGCTTATCGCGACAGCGGCGAACTGCCGCCGGGCGCCAGCGACCCGGACACCTTCATGGGCGCACGCGCCGGCTCCTTCCTGTTCGCCCCCGACGCGCCGCTGGAACAGGCTTACCAGGCGCAACTGGAAAAGGCGGTGCGCTGGACGGCGCAGCCCGAGGAGCGGGCATGAAGGCGAGGGTTCGATCGGTCCGCTGGGAGGCACAGGACATCCTGGGCTTCCGGCTGGAGCCACTGCCCGGGGCGCACCTGGCACCCTTCACCGCCGGTGCCCACGTCGACGTGGCGCTGCGTCCTGGCCTCACCCGCAGCTATTCCCTGCTGAACGACCCCAGGGAGCACGGCGCCTACGAGATCGCCGTGCAACTGGACCCCGCCACCCGCGGCGGCTCGCGCCACATCCACGAGGAATGGCGTGCCGGGCAGCTGGTGGAAGTCTCGGAACCGCGCAACAACTTTCCGCTGGAGGAGAACTCAGCTCACACTGTGCTGGTCGCCGGCGGCATCGGCATCACGCCCATGCTGTCGATGATCGCGAGACTGCAACGCCTGGGATCTTCCTGGGAGCTGCATTACGCCGTGCGCACGCGGGCCCGTGCAGCTTTCCTCGACCAGCTGGCGGCATTCGCGCAGGTACATGTGACCATCGACGATGAGCCGAGCACGCCGCGGCTCGACCTGCAGCGCCTGCTCGGCTCGCTGGCGCCGCAGGCGCATGCCTACTGTTGCGGGCCCGCCGGCATGCTGGCCGCGTACCGCGAGCATGGCGCCCACCTGGGCAAGCGCCTGCACTTCGAGTATTTCTCGGCGGACACGCAGCCTGCATGCCAGGGCGGCTACCGGCTGGAACTCCAGCGCAGCGGCAAGACCCTCGAGGTCAAGGCCGGCGAGACCATGCTGGACGCGTTGCTCAACGCCGGTGTCGACGTGGGCTTCGCCTGCACCGAAGGCGTCTGCGGCAGCTGCCGCGTGCCTGTGCTCCATGGCGTGCCGGACCACCGCGACGTCTTCCTCACCCAGGACGAACGCGATGCGAACGACGCCGTGATGGTGTGCTGTTCCGGGGCACGCACCCCGTCCCTTACCCTGGACCTCTAGATGGACATGCCGACCGGCAACAAGAGCACCGTGAATTTCGACTTCCACGGCCGCACGGCACTGGTCACCGGCGCCGGCCGCGGCGTGGGCGAGGAGATCGCCCGCCTGTTCCACGCCTCCGGCGCGCGCGTCGCGGTGAGCGACATCGACGGGCAAGCCGCGCGGCAGCTGGCGGATCGCCTGGACGATTCCGGCGTCTCTGCGATGGCCCTGACACTCGACGTGCGCAGCAAACGGGCGTTCGAGGATGCGCGGGACCGCATCGCCAGCGCCTGGGGCCGTACCGACATCGTGGTCAACAATGCCGGTTACGCCAAGCGCACGCCGGTGCAGGACATCACGACCGAGGAGTTCGACGACATCGTGGCAATCAACATGCGCAGCGTCTTCCTCAGCTGCCAGGTCTTTGCCGATCACATGCGCTCCAACGGCTGGGGCCGCATCGTCAACATCACTTCGCTGGCCGGGCAGAACGGCGGCACGGTCGCGTCGGCGCACTACGCGGCAGCCAAGGCGGGGGCGACCATGCTGTCGAAGTACTTCGCACAGCAGCTCGCGGGCACCGGCGTCACCGTCAACGCCATCGCGCCGGGCCCGATCTCCACGGCCAAGGGGCGGCTGTCGCAGGAACAGATCGAGCGCATCGAGAAGCTGGTGCCGATCGGCCGATTCGGAGAAGCCTCCGAGTTCGCCGCCGCGGTGGCGCTACTGGCGTCCGACCAGGGCGGGTTCTTCGTCGGGGCGACTCTGGACATGAACGGCGGGCTCTTCATGCGCTGAGAAAAGCCGGCTATCGTTCCCGCCTTACTCCCGATTCCTGAATTGCAGCTCGACGCCGCCCAGCCATGACAGAAGCACCCGCTCTCGGAGATCCCACACTCGATGCTGACCACGCGAAGCTGGCCGACCTCGTCGACCGCCTCGCCGCTGCCAAAGGCGCAGACGTGCTCGCCAGCCTCGACGCGCTTCAGGCGCACGCCAGCGAACACTTCGCGCTGGAGGACCAGGAATTGCGGCAGATGCGTGACGGCAACGCCAGCTGCCACCTGGACGAGCACGCGGCCGTGCTCAAGTCGATGGACGAGGTGCGCGGCATCGTCGCGGCCGGTCCGGACTCGACCGAGTCCGCCCATCTGGTGGCGCGGCTGACGGCCGAGCTGCGCCGCTGGCTGCCCGAGCACGTGACGGCCATGGATGCAGGCGTCGCGCATACCCGCACCCGCAGTCGCCTGGGTGGGGCGCCGGTGGTGCTCACTCGCCGGTCTTCGCCTCCGGGCTGATCGGCGCCACCTCACCACGCATACCTAGGACCGCAGGGAAAACTCTCTCCGGTCGCCGCCCGGCCCGGATCACAGTGTGGACGTGTCCACACCGTCCCGCCGGCCCCGCTCCGCCGAGTCCTGCCCCTGGCAGGCCGACGGTCGCTTCGCTGCCGACCTGCCGCTGGAGGACTATCCCAGCACCATGCTGCTGCGGCTCGCCCAGGCGATCCAGCAGCAGGTCAGCGCCACCTACGCACGTGCGCACGGCCTGTCGGTGGCCGAGTGGCGCATGCTGGCACGGCTGAATTCGGAAGGCTCCGTGCAACTGGCCACGCTGTGCCGCGCGCTGGCGATGGACAAGGCGTACGCGGGGCGGCTGCTGCGCTCCCTCGGCGCACAGTCGCTGGTCACGGTCGAAGCCGATCCGGCCCACGGCCGCCGGCTGATCGTGGCGATCACCCCCGCCGGCCGCGCGCTGGCGCGCCGCATCCTGCCGCAGGCGCGCGCAAGCCAGGAGCAGTTGCTGCAGGTGCTGGATCCGCAGGAGCGCGCCGCGCTGTACGCATCGCTGAAGAAGCTGCAGGCCGCGCTGGACGATACCGCGCCCCAGCCCGCCAGCCACGCGACCGAGCAGCCCGCCCAGCAGCTTGCGGCCCGCCTGTTCGAGGTACTGCGAGGTCAACCCCACGCCCACGGTGGCGAGGAAATCCTTGACGTGCCCGGAGTCGAGTTCGTAGCCGTAGGCCTGGCCGATGCGGTAGACCAGCCGCATCTGCAGCGGGATGATCGCCATGGTCGACAGCGTCTCCGGCAGCAGTTCCAGCGCGCCGTTGGTGATGGCGGCGTTGAGGATGGTCTGGTCGAGCTCCTGCTCGCTGACGTTGGGCGTGCGCACGCCCACGCCCACGCCAGCCACGCCCGCCGTGGGCACGGGCGGAGGCTCGACACTGCCGCCCGGCGCCGGCACCGGGCCGGCCATGGGCGCGGCGGCGACGGATTCGGCGTCTTCGGTGAACTGCCGCGCCCGGCCCGCATCCAGGCCCAGGGTGCTGCGCAGTTGCTCCAGGAACTTCTGCTCCGGCAGCGACTGCACACCGTCGGCATCGCACACGCAGACCGCCATCTCGTAGGCCAGCTGGCGCGTGTCGGCCGAGCGCAGGGCCGCGGCGGTACCGGCCAGGTCCACCCGTTTCATCAGCACGTCCTGCACCAGCGTGGGCAGGTGCACCGCGTCGGACTGCGCCAGCCCCTCGGCGATGCGCCTGACCTCCGCGCGCTCGCGGTCATGCTTGTCGCCGTCGACGAAGGCGGCCATGAGGCTGAGGGTGACGATCGCTTGTGTTTCGGTCTGGGTCATGGGGACTCCGGCTCGGGATGAGCCAGGTAGGGGTCTCCTCGTTTTCAGTGCAATAAGTGACGGTACGAAAAGCTAGCACTGGCGCGGAGGTGGTGTTGGTAGATCGTTGATTTCATTGACTTTCCTGTTCACTTTCAAATCTGCGATTCGTGGCGTCAAACCGTGGTC
>CAUJIK010000055.1 GCA_963205255.1 Pseudomonadota bacterium | reverse complement strand
ACTTCGGGCTGGCTGATGCCCATGAGATCCCCGGCGCGGGCTTGGGTCAGCTTGCGCGCTTGGACGAGGCGGTAGAGCTCGGCCACGATTTGCGCCTTCAGCATATGGGCGCCGGCATCTGGCAGGTTCACGCAGCGGACGGCAATGCGACCGCTGCCGGGACCTTGAACGGCTGGTCGATCCTGGTCAGGCCGCGCATTTACGCCTGCACCGTTTTCCTGCCGCCGGCGATCTTCGCCAACGGCTTTGAGTGAGCCGGGTGCTTCAGATCGGCTCGAAGCGGTTGGCGTCGCGGTTCTTGCGCACCTTCGCCGGATCCCACACGCGGCCGCTCATGGTGATGTAGGCGCCGGGCGGGAGCACCTGGACCGCGCCGATCGCGCAGCCGATGTTGAACACGGCGTCGGAGTTCTGGAAGCGCGCCGGATTCAGCGCGCCGGTGAGCACGATGGTCTTGCCCGGAATGCTCGCCAGCACCTTCGCGGTTTCGACCATGGTGTCGGTGCCATGGGTGACCAGGATGTGCGCGTGCGGCTGCGCCTCGATGGTGCGGCGGATCAGTTCGCGGTCGTCGGCGGTCAGGTGCAGGCTGTCCTTGCGCATCAGCGCGACCACGTTGAAGCTGAAGTTCACGCCGAACGAAGTCAGGATGCGGCCGATCTCAGGCTCGCCGATCTGGTAGGTGGACAGATCGTCGAAGTAGATCTTGTCGATGGTGCCACCGGTGGTGACGATGCACAGGTGCTGCATGACTTACTCCGGTTCGTCGGTGGCGAGCAGCCGCGAGTCTAGAGTCTCGTCGCCCAGGATTCGATCCACGCCATGCGCGGCGAAGCGGCGCGCTGCGGCGAGCGGCCGGCGATCGCCCTCGGCCAACGCCGACCACGCGCCATGGCGCAGCAGCAAGGCCAGCGCATAACAGCGGCCCAGCGTCAGTGCGATGCCGCGGGTGTGCGCCTCGCCGGCGCTGCCCATGAGCCAGGCCTGCTGCGCGCGCTCCAGCGCGTGGCGGATCAACGGCGCGCCGGCCTCGCCGTCGCTGCCGGCCTGTCCCAAAAGGCTGATCAACGAGGCCTGGAGCGTGGCCCAGGCGCCGTCGCCGCGCAGCACGCGCAGCGCATCCAGCGACAGCACATCGGTGGTGCCTTCCCAGATGCTGAAGACCTGAGCGTCGCGCAGCAGGCCCGGGATTCCCGTGTCCTCGATGTAGCCGGCACCGCCAAAACCTTCGACGATCTCGCTGATCCCGGCCACCGCCTGGCGCGCCGTCAGCAACTTGGTGATCGGGATCAGCAGCCTGAGCAGCATTCGATGGCGCTCGTCCAGCGCGCCCTGATCCGATTTCCCGAGCAACTCGGCGACATGCAGTGCCAGGTGCAGTCCCGCCTCCAGTTCCGCCTGCAACCCGGCCAGCACATGCTGGTGGATCGGTTGCTCGATCAGCCGACGGCCGAACACGCGCCGCCGGCCGGCGTAGTCGCGCAGCAGTTGCAGCCCGCGGCGGAAATAGCTCAACGCCGCGAAGGCGTTCCACAGCCGCGTCTGGTTCAGCACCGGCGCGATCATGCGCACCCCGCCGCGCTCGGCGCCGACCAGTTCCACCGGCGTGCCGTTGAGCTGCAGTTCGGCGGTCGGCAGCTTGCGGCTGCCGAGCTTGTCCTTCAGCCGGTCGACCACGATGTTCTGCAAGCGGCCGTCGGCGTCGCGCGGTTCGCAATAGAACAGCGCGAGCCCGTCGTTGCCGGATGGATTGCCCTCGGGGCGCGCCAGCAGCAGCGCCATCTCGGAGGTAGCCGCCGAGGTGAACCACTTGCGGCCCCAGGCGCTCCAGCGGCCGTCCTCGCCGCGCACCGCGCGCGTTTCGGTGCCGCTGACGTCGGATCCGCCGGTGGTCTCGGTCATCCACTGACCGCTGGTCCACAAGGTGGTCGCATCGCGGCTGGTCAGGTGCGGCACCGCGTGGCGCACCAGGCGCTCGTTGCCGGATTCGATCAGCGCGCGCGCGGCGCCATCGGTCATCGCCAGCGGGCAGGACCAGAAATCGTTGCCGGCCGTCGCGAGGTAAACCATGCCGAACTGGAACAAGCGCGCGTGGGCACCCTTGGTGCTGTCGTAGCCGTGCCAGACCAGTCCGAAGCGCGCGGTCAGGCTGGGCATGCTCTGCCACAGCGGCGTCAGCTCGATCTCGTCGATGCGATGGCCCCAGGCATCGAAGGGCGTGTGCCGCGGCTCCAGCAGGCGCTCGCGCAACTGGCGCGGGTACAACTCATCCGCCACCACCTGGCCGAGTTCATTGGCCTCCGCGTGGAAGTGCTCGAACAACCCATGCGGCAGCATCCGCCGCAACGCCGACTGCAGCACGCGGTCGCCCAGATAGGGATTGGCCAGTTGCGGCGGAGATTGGGTGAAGGCCATGGGGGCGCTCCGATGCCATTTCGGTTGGGGATTAGGGTAGCGGCTTTCGTCCGAGTGAGCGCGGAGGGTTGTCGGTTGCTGGTTGTCGGTTGTCGGCGGCAGGAGCCGGCAAGCCGAGAGCCTGTGGGAGCGGCTTCAGC
>CAUJIK010000054.1 GCA_963205255.1 Pseudomonadota bacterium | reverse complement strand
ACGATAAAATGCTGGCGCGGAGCCAGCGCCAGGGTGATTTTGCGCCGTCCGCGCGCAACACACGCTGGCTTGCCGCCGCTGAGCTTGGTAATTAGGCGGCACTACGTCCTGCACACTCTCGCCGACGGATTGATGAATTCTCTAGGGGGTTTCCCGCATACAATGCTCGAAAGAAGTGCCTTCTGAGCAGGAGCCGGTGCCATGACGACTGACTGGACGAGCCGAGGTAAGTCGGTCGCTCAACTGATCGAGGAGCTTAGGTCATTCGGTGATCAATCCCTTGAGGTACGGGTATCTATAGATGGTGGTCTTACTTCCTACCCAATCTCGCTAGTCGTAAAATCTAACGGACGGTACGCAGTTCTCAAGAACTCCGAGATTGTGCCAACTGCGATCATTCATGGTAGCTAGCCCCGCGCCCTCATTTGTAATTGCCTTGCCGCTTAACTCGGCGTTGCAGCGAGCCGGGACACATAAACTGCTCGGCCGCGGGCGGCCGAGCCTCGCGCGCGGCTTGGCGCCGCACGCCTGCGTGCTGATACGCTTGCGGTCGCTGAACTTGGTAGTTAGCCGACATGCCTGACGTTTGCGCAGACTTTGAGAGCCTTAGGCGGATCGTCCAGGCGGCAGGCTGGCGTCGCATCGGAATTGACGGTGCGGACGGCGCGGGCAAGTCTCATCTCGCGCGCCAGCTGTCGGAAGTGCTCGGCTATCCAGTACTGGACCTCGACGATTACCTTTTCAAGAACCAGGGTGGCTTCGTGCCGTTCATTGACTACCCAGCGTTGGTCGCGGCGCTGAAGTCCATGCCGGAGATGATCCTAAGTGGCGTTTGCATGCGCGAGGTGCTAGCAAATGCGGGGTCACCTCTTGATGCTCACATCTATATCAAGCGGATGCGCCACGGACTATGGTCGGATGAGCACGCGTGTGTGTTCCCAGATGGGGTGGAGGCGACGATCGAAACCCTCTCGCGGCAAACAGCACTGCTATCGCGGTTCATGGATGAACGCCCGGATGACCCAAGCCAATCGAGTGAGCGCTCAGAACCCGACCTGTCGGAGGAGCTCATGCGTTACCACGACCAATACGAGCCGCACGAAACCGCTGACATCATCTACGAGAGACTGGATCATGTCGGCTAACAAAGACATGCAGCGCGCGAAGACGCATAAAGTGCTTGGCCGCGGGCGATTGAGTCCAGTGCCCAGCTCGGCGCCGCGCGACCGCGTGCAGATAGGTCAGCCCGTGGGCGCTGATGTGAGCCGTTAGGAGCCACTGCATGCGTCTCTGGTCGTTGCACCCGAAGTATCTGGACCCGCAAGGCCTTGTTGCGCTTTGGCGTGAGGCTCTATTGGCCAAAGCGGTACTCCGCGGTGAAACCCGTGGTTACACCCGTCATCCGCAGTTGGAGCGTTTCAAGGCGCACCCCCAACCTCGCTTGGCCATAAACTCGTATCTGGCCGCTGTCCATGCTGAGGCAACTCATCGAGGCTATGCTTTCGATCACTCCAAGATCGGCCCAGTTCGGACTGTTCAAGCAATCTCTGTGAGTTCTGGCCAACTTGCGTGTGAGTGGCTCCATCTGCAAAGGAAGCTGTCGGCTCGCAGCCCAACTGTGATTGCCAAGTGGAATGACGTGCTCGCTCCGGCGTGCCATCCGCTGTTTCGCTCGCAACCTGGGCCCGTGGCGTCATGGGAGCGGGCGTCGAGTGGTGCCTAACAATTCGTTGTAGCGGTCGGGGATGCAAAAAATTCTCGGCTGCGAGTGGTCGAGCGCCGAGAGCGCCCACGTGCAAGAAGGGCGACGTGCCGCCGCTGAACTCAGCCGTTAGTCGGTGAAGATCAAGCGGGTGATACCCGTATCATCAAGGCAGCGCTGGCGTGCATCTTCAAGATGTAGTGCCACTTCGTTGATATGGAGGGCCCTGGGTGTCCAGTGCGCCGGTGCCGCAGTCCACCTAAACTTGCCCCAGGAGAATCATGAAGCGCTTTCATATTGCCATCGCTATTCGAGATCTTCAGGCGTCGATTGACGACTACAGTTCTCGCCTGGGGCCCTCTGCGTGAACTCAATGATGCAGAAATACTATTCGAAGCCAGAGATCGCTGACTTCCGGCGGAGCATTGATTCAGGAGGTTTCCGCGATCTATCGTCAACGCAAGGATTGGCGTGAATTGGGTTACGCACAGCCTGCTTCCCGGATCTGGTGTAAGTCCATCATGAGAATCGAAACCAACAATCGCGCTCACCTTCAGGACTTCGTGCGCCTCAACGAGATGTGGATTACAGAGCATTTCTCGCTCGAAGAGCCCGACCGTGTGCTCGCGGCCAATCCATCCGCGATAATTGACGGAGGCGGGTACATCTTCAGTTTGACCCATGAAGATCGGGTCCTGGGTGTATGCGCCCTGTTCAAGGAAAGTGCAGAGCGTTACCAGTTGGCCCGTATGGCGGTTGACCCGGATCTTCGGGGAAGCGGCTACGGGCGCGCCCTTCTGGACCATGCGCTTGCCTTTGCGCAATCCATCGGCGCGAAATACATATATCTGCTCTCGAATACGAAGCTTGAACGCGCCGTTGCCTTGTACAAGAGGTCCGGATTCGAAGCGATTTCCACCGGACAGCATCCGGTCTATACACGCTGCGATATAGTGATGGAGCGTATGCTGTGAGCCCAGCGCATGGGTTCGTTTCAGCCGTCGATCTGTCAGCACAGAGAGGTTCCATGAATATTCTTTCGAGACAGAGTGCGCTCTGCTGCGGCAGCTTCGCGCTTCTCGTTCTGGGCGGCTGATGAATCCGGAGAGAAGGGCATGTGCCATCTGCCTGACGGCACGGTTGTAGACGAATGGGAGCTTTTCCGTCGTGACAACCCTCAGGAGTAGCCAGGAGACTCGACCGTGCACTCTCATCATTCGATCGACTACATCGAGCTGACCGTCCGTGATCTAGCTGCGGCCAAGCGCTTCTATGCCGAAGCCTTTGGCTGGACGTTCACGGACTATGGCCCGATCTATGCCGGGATTCAGGGTGAGGGCCGGGAGGTTGGTGGGCTCCACCAGTCGAGCGAGATTCGAACTACAGGCCCTCTGGTCATACTCTATTCGGATGACCTCGAGGCGAGCGTGAACGCTGTTCTGGCTGCGGGCGGCCAGGTTCTCAAACAACCCTATGCGTTTCCCGGCGGACGGCGCTTTCACTTCGCTGATCCAAGCGGAAATGAGCTTGCGATGTGGTCAGCGCGATAGTGTCTGCAATGAGGAGAGTAGCCAATGAGTCACCATGAAGGGTCATGTCAGTGCGGCGCCGTGCGCTACGAAGTGGATGTGGAACTCGAAAACACCATCACCTGCAACTGCTCACGCTGCCAGCGCATGGGATTTGTGCTGGCATTCGCGCCAGCGGAGAAATTTCAGCTCAAATCTGGTGACGAATCTCTGTGCGAATACCGCTTTGCCAGCAAAACCATCCAGCATCTCTTCTGCAGGACATGCGGCGTGGAGAGTTTCGCGCGCGGAACCATGCCGGACGGCGCTGCGGTTGTGGCTATCAATGTCAATTGTCTGTCGGGCATTGATCCCCGTGCTCTGAAGAGCCAGCACGTCGATGGCAGGAGCGCCTAGCGGGGTAGTGTTGCCCTGCAGCTCGCCGGGGCAAGCGCGATTGAAATCGTCACAAGCGCCGCAGGCATCGTGGGCTTCCACCTGCTGGAAGAACAGCCCGCAGGCAAGGGCGGCCGTTCAGGCAGCCATTGATCTGGCAAGGTCCCGGGAATGAGACGTGCAGGCCAGCATCGTCTCAGATGAAAGGCCTGCTGCCTGACTGCCGCCGACTCACACGGCGAACTGACGAACCAGATACATTCCGATGAACAGTGCGGCAACGCCGCAAATGAGGGATCCCAGCGCGTAGATGAGCGCACCGGCCAGGTCGCCGCGCTCATAGAGGAGACCGATTTCCAGCGAGAACGCCGAGAAGGTTGTGAATCCGCCCAGGACGCCGGTGATCAGGAACAGGCGCATGTTCGGCGGCAACTGCGAGCGAAGCGCGAACCACTCCGCCAGCACGCCGATGAGCAACGACCCCACCACATTGATGGCGAATGTTCCGAGCGGATAACGGCTGCCGACGAACTGGACGGAAAGAAGATTCACGCCATGGCGGGCAGCCGCGCCGAGACCGCCACCGAGGAAAACGACCAGGAAACCATTCATGAATACACCCTCTGCCAAGACCGGACCAGAGGGTTTGCTGGAGCCTGCTTGGGGTGCGTCCTACCGCAAGCAGGCGCAGCGCGCCCTCGCAGCAGGAGCTATCAGCCCTTGCGGGCGGTTATCGGGAAGCTCCATTCCCATCTTTATGTAAGGCATATTGTATGCATGAGACGGGGAGGAAAACCATGCAAGGCAAATGTCTCTGTGGCGCAGTCGGCATTTCGACTCCGGACAACAGCGCCATGACCGCCTGCCACTGCGGCATGTGCCGGCGCTGGGGCGGCGGGCCGATGATGTCGGTCCATTGCGGCGCGGACGTGAAGGTGGAAGGGGCCGACAAGGTCAGGACCTTCCTGTCCTCGGACTGGGCGGAAAGAGCTTTTTTGCAGCGTGTGCGGAACACACCTCTACTATCGGCTGATCCCGGCCAGCGACCACATCCTCTCCGCGGGGCTGTTCCAGGACGGTCCGGAATTCCAGTTCCAGGAGCAGATCTTTGTCGAAGGAGGTCGTCATGAGCCCGGATCATTTCTTCCGGTTTCTGCTCGGGTCGCTGATCCTCAACTACGCGATCCTGCTGATGTGGTTCCTGGTCTTCGTCTTTGCCCGTGGTTTCCTTCGCCGGCTGCACGGGCGCTGGTTCCAGCTCCCGGACAGCACCTTCGATGCCATTCACTACGGCGGCATGGCGATCTACAAGATCAGCATCCTGCTCTTCAACCTCGTCCCCCTGCTCGTGCTGTGTCTCATCGGCCCTGGCGGCTGATGTAGTCGTTCACGGCTGTTTCCAGCACGGAGAGCGGCACGATGCCCGCGCTGAGCACGACGTTGTGGAACTCGCGGATGGAGAAGCGCTCGCCCAGCGCTTCACGAACCCGGTCGCGCAGCTTGATGATCTCGAGCTGACCGATCATGTAGCTGGTGGCCTGCCCGGGAATGACGACGTAGCGGTCCACTTCGCTGCCCGAGATGCCGAAGTCGATGGCCTGCTGCCGCGTCCAGCCCAGGGCGTGCAGCCCGGTATCGACCACCAGCCGGCGGGCGCGGAACAGCGAACCATTGAGCTGCCCCAGCCGGCCCGCGATGTCGCCTTCGTACCAGCCGTCTTCGGCGGCGAAGCGCTCGGCATACAGCGCCCAGCCCTCGGCGGAAGCCGAGAGTCCGCCCAGCGCCCCGATGCGGCGGAATGTCGGCAGGTCGGTGTTCTCGTTGATCAGTGCGATCTGGAAATGATGACCGGGAACGGTCTCGTGGAAAACCAGCGTGGCGAGGCCGAACTTCGACATGTATTCGGCGCGCAGCGGCATCTGGAAGATGCCCGGACGTGAACCGTCCAGCGGCGGCCCGGTGTAGCTGGCCGCGGCGCTCGCCCAGCGGAACTGCGGATAGGGGCGGGCGATCACGGCGGCCTTCGGGCGCGTGTCGAAAGAGGATGCGGTGCGTTGCAGGGCCGTGGCGATGAGCGTGTCGATATCCGCCATCACCTGCTTGCGGCCGGCGTCATTGTCGGGATAGGCCAGATCGGCGGTGAGCTTCTGCACCCGCTCGGAGATGCTGCCTTCGGTGTAGCCGAGCTGCCGGAACAGGCCGTCCATCTCCGTCTCGATGCGGGCCACTTCGCGCAGGCCGATGTCGTGGATCTCCTGCGGCGTGAGGTTGGTGGTGTTGTAGCGGCGCAGCTGCGTGGCATAGAGCGCGGCGCCGTCCTTGAAGCGGCTGATTCCGGCGGTGTCCGTCGCCTTCGGCAGTTGCGCCTGCAGCGCGGCAATCCCCTTGCGCCAGGCTGGAT
Source organism: Pseudomonadota bacterium (assembly GCA_963205255.1). Taxonomy (GTDB): domain Bacteria; phylum Pseudomonadota; class Gammaproteobacteria; order Steroidobacterales; family Steroidobacteraceae; genus ZC4RG30. The sequence continues at coordinate 144,190 of CAUJIK010000054.1, read as the reverse complement.
AGATCTCCCGCTCGACGATTGCGGTGGCCTGCCGGGCAAGTGTGGCACGGCGTTCGGGGGAGAGCTCCTTCACATCGGCAAGTTTCAGGTCGAACTCGTTGGCCAGAGGGTTCTTCGCCGGCTCGGGTGCGATGAACTGCTGCATCTGGTTGATGGTGGCTTCAAGGATGAAGCGCGGCGGCACGATGCCGGCGCCCGCCTGGCGCCTGCTGGCGGCGACGGCCTCGAGCAGGCGCTCGTCCATCTGCTTCAGGCGCGCGATGTAGTTCTCGCCATCGCGTGGAGTCCTGACCGGATGGGTGACCACCAGTGCGTTCGGCAGGCTCACGTTCGCGCCGCTCATGGGCTGCAGCGGGAAGTCGTAATCCAGATAGGGTTCGCTGTCGATCAGGGACTGCAGCTGCCAGCGCATCACATCGGCGGAGGTGCGCTGCGCCGGCGTCAGTGCATTGTGGTCGAAGGTGTCGAGCTTTTTCAGTCCGGCGCGCGCGATGCGGATGGTCTCCGCGCCGTACTGGCGGCTCATCGGCGTCAGCCTGCGGCTGAGGCGGTCCTGCTCGGCGCCGGTGAAATAGGCGGAGGAAATGGCAAGGTTGGGGTTGCGGCGCACCCAGGCGTCGGTGAAGTCCTTGAAGAAAGCGTCGATCGATGGCGACGCGGCTTCGGCGGCGGAGGTGAACGCGGCGGCCAGCAGCAGCGGCAGCATCAGCAGGGCAAGGCGGGGGCGTCGGAATGTCACGGGGCACCTCGGTGAGCAACGAAGCTTCGAAAAAGAACCCTTATGATGACAGCAAAAGGGGGAGTTGTTATCCTGCCGCCCAGCTAGAAGAGAGCCCTTTTCCAAGGGCCACCGAAGGCGAAGGCAGGCGGGTTGTTCTCCTGTTGAACGCTCAGGTAACAAGGACTGGCTAACACCCGAAAAGGGGTGTTCCGAGCTGGAGAGAGGCCTGCCTCGAGCAGGTCCGCCGAAGGGGCAAGCGCGGTGTTCGGCTTTTGCGGGCGCCACGCGAATCTCTCAGGTAAAGCGGACAGCACGGTCAGGTCGGTGTGGGTGCGCCTCGTGGCGCGTCTGCTCCATGGATTTGACGTGTCAGGGGCTCTCCACCATGTCCAGCTCTCAATCCGCTGCTCTTCTCAATACGCCGCTCCTTTCCCTGCATGCCCGGCTTGGCGCGCGGCTGGTGCCCTTCGCCGGCTACCAGATGCCGGTGTCGTATCCGGCGGGAATCCTCGCCGAGCATCATGCCTGCCGTACGGGTGCCGCTCTTTTCGACGTTTCGCACATGGGGCAGGTGCTGCTCGCGGGCAGCGATGCGGCGGCGGCGCTGGAGACGCTGGTGTCGGCCGACATCGCGGGGCTGGCGCTGAACCAGCAGCGCTACAGTTTCTTCACCACGCCCCGCGGCGGCATCCTCGACGACATCATGGTGACTCGCCGCGACGAGGGCCTGGTGCTGGTGGTCAACGCCGCCAACAAGGAAGCCGACCTTGCCCACCTGAATGCGGCCATCGGGCAGCGCTGCGAGATCCGGCCGCTGGCAGACCAGGCGCTGCTTGCGCTGCAGGGCCCGGCGGCGGCGAGCGTCATGCAGTCGCTGGCCCCGGAACTCCTGCGGCTGTCATTCATGAGCGGCGCGGCGGCCAGCATTGCCGGAATCCCCTGCTATGCCACCCGCTCCGGATACACCGGTGAGGACGGGTTCGAGATTTCCGTGCCGGCGGACCGCGCCGAAGAGCTGGCGCAGCGGCTTCTCGATGCGCCGGGAGTTGCGCCGGCCGGTCTGGGCGCGCGCGATACCCTGAGGCTGGAAGCCGGCCTCTGCCTGCATGGCAATGACATCGGCCTCGAGACCACGCCGATCGAAGCCGGCCTCGGCTGGGCCATTCCCAAGGTGCGCCGGCCTGGCGGCGAGCGAGCGGGCGGCTATCCGGGATCGGATGTCGTCGCAAGCCAGCTCGCAAATCCCCCGCCGCGCAAGAGAGTGGGGCTGGTGGCCGAAGGCCGCATGCCAGTCCGCGCCGGCACGGCGCTGATGGTGGATGGCGCGCAGGTCGGTGTGATCACGTCCGGCACACTGTCGCCCACCTTGGGCCATCCCATCGCGCTGGCCTACGTGCAGCGCGAGGCCGCGGCAGTCGGCGGCCATGTCGACGCCATCGTCCGCAGCAGCAGCGTGCCGATGCGCGTGGTCGCTCCGCCATTCGTCGCGCACCGCTACGTGCGCAATCCTTGATAGAGAATTCTCAAAATCCGTTCCGGGAGTCCTGAAAGCAAATGACCATCCAATTCACCGTTGAGCATGAGTGGCTCGACCACTCCGATCCCGCGCAGGCCACGATCGGCATCACGCAGCATGCAAGCTCCGCGCTCGGCGACATCGTCTATGTCGAACTGCCGGAAGTCGGCGCGAAACTCGAGAAGGGCGCGGTCGCCGGCACCATCGAATCGGTGAAGGCCGCGTCCGACCTTTACACGCCGGTCAGCGGCGAGGTGGTCGAGGTCAATGAGGCGCTGCGCGCCGACCCGGCGCTGGCCAACGCCGATCCGGAAGGAGCCGGCTGGTTCTTCCGCATCCGGATCGAGGACAGCAGCGAGCTGGATTCGCTGCTCGACAAGGCGGCCTACGAGAAATTGCTCGAAGCACAGTAATCATGCAGTCCACAGCTACCGGCGTCAGCGCCGATCCGCAATCGGTCGCGGCCTTCGTTCATCGCCACATCGGCCCTTCCGCGGCGGATGAAGCCCACATGCTCCGCGTCATCGGCGCCGCCTCGCGGCGCGCGCTGGTGGACGCGGTGGTTCCGGCCGCCATCGTCGATGGGCAGCCACCGCGGCTGCCCGCGCCCGCGAGCGAGGAAGAGGCGCTTGCCGAACTGCGCGCCATTGCCGGCAGGAACAGGATCCTGACCAGCTGCATCGGGCAGGGCTACCACGGCACGGTGACGCCGGGCGTCATCCTGCGCAACATCCTCGAGAGCCCCGCCTGGTACACGGCCTATACGCCGTATCAGGCGGAGATCTCGCAGGGCAGGCTGGAGGCGCTGCTCAACTTCCAGACCATGATCACGGACCTCACCGGCCTGGACGTAGCGAATGCTTCGCTGCTGGACGAGGCCACGGCAGCGGCCGAAGCCATGGCCATGGCGCTGCGCGTGCAGAAGAAAGCCGGTTCCCGTCGCATCTTCGTCGCCGACGATGTGCTGCCGCAGACCATCGCCGTGCTGAAGACGCGCGCGCGGCCGCTGGATGTGGAGGTGGTCGTCGGGCCCGTCGCGGAAGCGGCCACGGCCGATTCCTATGCGGTGCTGCTGCAGTTCCCTGGCGTCACCGGCGAAGTGCACGACCTGCGGCAGATCGCGCAGGCCGTGCATGCGCGCGGCGGCCTGGTCATCGTCTCGGCCGACCTGCTGGCGCTTGCGCTGCTGACGCCTCCCGGCGAACAGGGCGCGGACATCTGCGTGGGCACCACGCAGCGTTTCGGAATGCCCATGGGTTGTGGCGGCCCGCATGCGGCCTACATGGCGACCCGTGATGAATGGAAGCGCTCGCTTCCCGGGCGGCTGGTTGGCGTGAGCATCGACGCGAAGGGCAGGCCGGCTTTCCGTCTGGCGCTGCAGACGCGCGAACAGCACATCCGCCGGGACAAGGCCACCTCGAACATCTGCACCGCGCAGGTGCTGCCGGCCGTCGTGGCGAGCATGTATGCCGTCTATCACGGGCGCGAAGGGCTGGTGCGCATTGCGCGCCGCATCGCGCAGCTGACAGCGGTGCTTGCCGCGGGCCTGGGGCAGATGGGTCTGCGCCGTATCAACCGGCACGCATTCGATACGGTGGAGATCCACACCGGTGACAGGACCAATGCGGTGCTGCACGCGGCGCTGGAACGCGGCATCAACCTGCGGCACGCGTCGGCGGGCTCCGTCAGCGCCAGCCTCGATGAAACCACGACGCCAGCGGTCATCGAAGCCATCTGGGCCGCCGTTTCTGCCGCCGGCGCGGGCAATGGCCAGGTCGCGGTCTGGGACAAGGTCCGCGGCGACGCCGCTTCGCTGCTGCCGGCCGAACTGCTGCGCGGCAGCGATTTCCTGACGCATCCGACGTTCTCGCGCTACCGCACCGAAACCGAGATGCTGCGCTATCTGCGGCGGCTCGCGGACAAGGATCTGGCGCTGGACCGGACCATGATTCCGCTGGGCTCCTGCACCATGAAGCTCAACGCCACCAGCGAAATGCTGCCGATGACGTGGCCGGAGTTCACCCACGTTCATCCCTTCGCGCCCGCTGATCAGCTGGAAGGTTATGCCGAGCTTTCGCGCCAGCTCAGGAAGTGGCTTGCCGAAGTGACTGGCTACGCGGATGTGAGCCTGCAGCCCAATGCCGGCTCACAGGGCGAATACGCCGGCCTGCTGGCCATCCGCGCCTGGCATGAGTCCCGCGGCGATCATGCGCGCAAGGTCTGCCTCATCCCCGAATCCGCGCATGGCACCAACCCGGCCAGCGCGCAGATGGTCGGCATGCAGGTGGTGGTGGTAAAGTGCGATGCGCTCGGCAATGTCGACATGGTCGACCTGAGCGCGAAGTGCCAGCAGCATGCCGCGACTCTCGCGGCGATCATGATCACCTACCCTTCCACCTATGGCATCTACGATCCCCATGTGAAGGAGATCTGCGCCGAGGTGCGCAAGGCCGGCGGCCGCGTGTATGTGGACGGCGCGAACCTCAATGCGCTGGCGGGCATCGCGGCTCCGGGCAGGTTCGGCGGCGATGTCAGCCATCTGAACCTGCACAAGACCTTCTGTATCCCTCATGGCGGCGGTGGGCCCGGTGTCGGTCCGGTGTGCGTTGCGAAGGATCTGGTGCCTTTCCTGCCGGCGGACCCTGGCGCGGCTGCGGCTGATGCAGCGGTTGGGCCGGTGTCCGCCGCGGCGCTGGGCAATGCCGCTGCGCTGCCGATCAGCTGGATGTACATCCGCATGATGGGCGCCGAGGGCCTGCGCCTCGCCACCGAGATGGCCCTGCTCACAGCCAACTATGTCACCGCAAGGCTGGCGCCGCATTTCGACATCCACTTCAGCGGCAATATCGAAGGCATCGTCGGTGGCGGCGTGGCGCATGAGTGCATCGTGGATCTGCGTGAGCTGAAGGATGTCAGCGGCGTCAGCGCCGAGGATGTCGCCAAGCGTCTCATCGACTATGGCTTCCATGCGCCCACACTGAGTTTTCCGGTGGCCGGAACGTTGATGGTCGAACCCACCGAAAGCGAATCCCTTGCCGAGCTGGACCGCTTCTGCGACGCCATGATCGCGATCCGCGGCGAGATCGACAAAGTGGCCGCCGGCGAATGGGATCGCAACGACAACCCGCTGCGCAATGCGCCGCACACCGCCGAGGCACTGGTGGCGAATGAGTGGAAGCATGCCTATGGGCGGGAGGACGCGGCCTATCCGCTGAAGTCGCTGCGCGCGAACAAGTACTGGTCGCCCGTCTCCCGCGTGGACAATGTGTGGGGGGACCGGAACCTGAGCTGTTCCTGTCCGCCGGTGTCGGACTATCAGTCCTGACTGCGACCGCGCAGCAGGGCTGAGACACGTTGCCGGAGCTGAGGGATCAGCTCCGCTTCGAACCAGGGATTGCGGCGCAGCCAGATGTTGTTGCGCGGGCTGGGGTGCGGCAGCGGAACCACTTCGGGCCAGAATTCGCGCCATCGCCGCACCACATCGGTGACGGCAGTACCTGCCTGCGGCAGGTGATAGGCCATGGCATAGCGCCCGATGACCAGCGTCAGCGCGAGGTTCGGCAGCCCCGCCAGCACAGGCGCCCGCCAGCGGGAAGCGCACTCGGGGCGAGGCGGAAGATCGCCACCATGACCACGGCCTGGATAGCAGAAGCCCATCGGCACGATGGCGACCAGCTGTTCATCGTAGAACTGTTCCGCGGACATGCCGAGCCAGTCGCGCAGCCGGTCGCCGCTGGCATCGGCGAATGGCCGCCCCGATTCATGGACCTTCCTGCCCGGCGCCTGCGAAGCGATCAGGATGCGGGCCTGCGCGGCGGCCTGGAGCACAGGCCGCGGGCCCAGTGGCAACTGCGTCTCGCACAGCCTGCAGCGCCGGATCCGCCGCAGGGTTCGTGTCAACGGGGAAGTCATGGATACGGGGAATGCTAGTACACTCGAAGGCGATGAAGCTCAGGATCAAGCGGGTCTATGAGCGGCCCGTCGCTTCCGACGGCGTGCGCATCCTCGTGGACAGACTCTGGCCGCGAGGCCTGTCGAAAGCGAATGCGCGGGTGGACATCTGGCTCAAGGAAGTTGCGCCCAGCGACGCCCTGCGCAAGTGGTTCGGCCATGACCCGCGCAAATGGGCGCAGTTCAGGAAGCGGTATCGCGCCGAGCTGTCCGGGCATCCCGAGCAGGTGGCGCTGCTGAAGAGCCATGTCGGCAAGGGCAGTGCGACGCTGGTGTATGGCGCGAAGGATGAGCTCCACAACAACGCGGTTGTTCTGTTGGAGCTTCTGGATCAATCGACAAAAGGTGATGCATGACGATCAAGACTGCGGCACAGCTCGTCCAGGAAGCCAGGAGCGGCATCGAGAACCTGACGCCGGATCAGGTGCAGGCCGAGATGGCCGCGGGCAAGGCGACGCTGGTGGATGTGCGTGACGCGCCGGAGCTGGCCTGCGGCACCATCGCAGGATCGGTGCACGCTTCGCGCGGCATGCTGGAGTTCTACGCCGATCCGGCCTGCCCGCTCCACAAGCCCGAACTCGATCCGGCAAGACGCATCATTCTTCACTGCGCCTCCGGTGGCCGCTCCGCGCTGGCCGCCCATGCGCTGCGCCAGCTCGGTTACCAGAACGTGGCGCATCTGGATGGTGGCTTCAAGGCGTGGCAGGCAGCGGGCAAGCCGGTCGATGCCTGAGAAAATCATCTTCGTGGTGGCGCTGCTCTGCGGCCTCGCGGCCTGCCATCAGGATCCGCCCGCGCGGCCCATCGCCTATCGCGGCGAATATCACTACGACCCGAGCGGCGCCTATCTGGTGCAGACCGGGGTGGAGGCAAGGATCTGCGTCCAGGGCGCGGACATGACGCCTGCCATCCAGCCGGAGTTCTTCGAGACCGGAGGCCGGTCGGAAGTGGTGGTGCGTGGTCTCCTGAGCCCGCGCGGCAGCTACGGTCCGCAAGGCGTATGCGCCTATGAGCTGACCCAATCCGAGCTGCTGGGCGTGGGCGACCGGCTGCAGCGGTGAATCACCGCCGACGGAGGATGTGTCGTGTATGAGCTGATCATTGCCAACAAGAACTATTCGTCCTGGTCGATGCGGCCGTGGGTGCTGCTGCGCGCCCGTGACATCCCCTTCAAGGAACATCTGCTGCCTTTCCATCTGAATCATGGTTCGGGCGACTTCCATAAATTCTCGCCCACCGGACGCGTTCCCTGTCTTGCCGACGCAGATCTGCGCGTGTGGGATTCGCTCGCCATCGTCGAATACGTTGCCGAGCGTCATCCGGGCGTGTGGCCCGCCGCTGCCGCTGCGCGGGCTTTCGCGCGCAGCGCCGCGGCGGAAATGCATTCTGGATTCACCGCGCTGCGCACCCATTGTTCGATGAACATCGGATTGCGGCTGCGGTTGCGGACGCAGCCGCCGGAACTGGCGCGGGACCTCGCGCGCTTGCAGGAGCTGTGGGGCGAGGGTCTGTCGCGTTTCGGCGGGCCCTGGCTTGCCGGCAGTGAATTCAGCGCGGCGGATGCGTTCTATGCGCCGGTGGCCACGCGCGTGCAGACCTGGAGTCTGGATGTGGATGCGGGTTCGCGCGGCTATGTCGAGCGGTTGCTCGCGCACCCGGCCGTGAAGGAATGGACCGATGCGGCCCTGCTCGAAACGTTCCGCGACGAGGGGCATGAGCGCGAATGCCTGGCGTCCGCGGAACTGATCCAGGACCTGCGGCGCTGATGGCGGTTCGCTGGCGCGCGCGCTCATGCGCCGCATTGTTGTCCGGTCTGCTGCTGCTTGCGGCCTGCACGCCAACCCTGGTCGTCCAGTCTCCCGAGGCTGCGCCTGAATCCCCGCCCGCGCCGCCGGAACTGCGTTTCGAGACGATGGGCTGGGATGATCTGCCGGGCTGGATGGCGGACCCGCTGTTGCCCGCGTGGCCGGCGCTGCTGGCCAGCTGCGGCGCTTCGCGCCTCGATGCGGCTTTCGCAGGGGCCTGCGCGCGGGCAAAAGCCGTCCGCGCCGATGATGCGCCAGCGGTACGCGCCTTCCTGCAGCGCGAATTCCGTCCCTGGCGGCTGGTGTTCACCGAGAACGGCCAGACCAGTCGCGAAGGCCTGATCACCGGCTACTACGAGCCCGTGCTGCGTGGCGCGCGCCAGCGTGCCGGGGCCTACCAGTGGCCTCTCTACGCCGTGCCGCCAGACCTGGTCACGGTGGATCTGGGCGCGCTCTATCCGGCCCTGCAGGGCGAGCGTATCCGTGGGCGGCTGGAGGGGCGCCGCGTGGTGCCTTATCCGGATCGCGCGCAACTGGCCGATGGCCGCGCACTCGCGGGGCGCGAGCTGCTGTGGGTGGATGATCCCGTGGACGCGTTCTTCCTGCAGATCCAGGGTTCGGGCCGCGTGCAGCTCACTGACGGCAGCACGGTGCGCATGGCTTTCGCCGATGTGAATGGTCATCCCTATCGGGCCATCGGCCGCTATCTGGTGGAGCGCGGCGAGCTCACGGTGGATGAGGCCACGGCGCCGGGCCTGCGCGACTGGCTGCGCCGCCATCCCGGGCGCCGCGATGAGGTGCTCAACAGCAATCCCAGCGTGGTGTTTTTTCGCGAGGAGGCGCTCGCGGATCCGGCGCGCGGGCCGCGCGGCGCGCTGGGTGTGCCGCTCACGGCGGATCGCTCGGTGGCGGTCGATCCGCGCTGGCTGCCGCTGGGCGCGCCGTTCTTCCTCTCCACCACCCACCCCGTGAGCGGCCAGCCGCTGCGGCGGCTGGTGCTGGCGCAGGACACGGGCGGCGCCATACGCGGCGGCATCCGCGCCGACCTGTTCTTCGGGCTGGGCGCAGGGGCGGGCGATGCGGCGGGCCGGATGCGGCACCCGGGCCAGATGTGGCTGCTGTGGCCGGCCGATGCGCCGCCGCCCGCGCCCCGGCCGGCGGGAACTCCCGCCGCGCGATGAGGTCGACAAAGAGTTGGGGTACCCTAAGTCCAGATACCAGATCCTTGAAGGGGGAGGCATGAAGGATTCGAACCAGTTCCAGATGTCCCGTCGCGGTGTGCTGGCGGCCGGTGTGGCCGCCGGCGTCACCGCCACCATGGGCGCGTCGCTGGCCGCGGCGGCGGATGCCGCCAATGGGCAGATCCTGCGGGCGATTCCTTCAACCGGTGAACGCCTCCCTGTGGTCGGTGTCGGCACCAACGCCTTCGGCGTCACCGCGCCCGACGAGCTGGCGGCGATCCGCGAGGTGCTGAGGACCATGCCCGATCAGGGCGGCAAGGTGATCGATACCGCGCGCAGCTATGGCAGCTCCGAGGAGGTGATCGGCCGGCTGCTCGCGGAGCTGGGCAACCGCGACCGGTTCTTCCTCGCCACCAAGACGGCCATGAGGGCCGACTTCTCGACCGGCGCCGCCGTGCTGGACGATTGCTTCCAGCGCCTGCAGGTCAGCCGCATCGATCTGCTGCAGATCCACAACTTCGGCGGGTTCGACGAGCTGATGCCGCATTTCATCGAATACAAGCAGGCTGGCAAGATCCGCTACATCGGTTGCTCCACTTCCGAAGACCGCCAGTATCCGCAGATGCTGGAGGCGATGGAGAAACACAAGCTGGATTTCATCCAGATCGATTACTCCATCGGCAATCGCGGCGCCGCGGAGCGCATCCTGCCGCTGGCGCGCGACAAGGGAATCGCGGTGTTGATCAACGTGCCTTTCGGCGGGCGTGGCCGCAGCTTCTTCCCGCGCGTGGCGGGCAAGCCGCTGCCGGATTTCGCCAGCGAGATCGGCGCCACCACCTGGGCGCAGTTCTTCCTCAAGTTCATCATCGCCAATCCGGCCGTCACGGCCGCGATTCCCGGCACTACCACCACCGAATATCTGCGCGATAATCAGAGCGCCGGTCGTGGCATCGTGCCGAACGCGGCGCAGGTCAGGCGTATGGAAGAGTACTGGGACGCACTGCCGTCCTGAGTATCCCTTAGGAGTAGATCATGTCCATCCAGATCGATATCGGCATCAGCAAGAAAGACCGCGCGGCGATTGCGGGCGGCCTGGGGCGTCTGCTCGCAGATACCTATTCCCTGTATCTCAAGACGCACAATTTCCACTGGAACGTCACCGGCCCGATGTTCCAGACGCTGCACCTGATGTTCGAGACGCAGTACAACGAGCTGTGGCAGGCCACGGACCTGATCGCCGAGCGCATCCGTTCACTGGGCCACTTCGCGCCAGCTACCTACAGCGAGTTCGGCAAGCTCACCTCCATCAAGGAGCCGGTGGGCGTGCCCAAGGCGCGCGACATGATCAAGCAGCTGGTGGATGGCCACGAGGCCGTGGCGCGCACCGCGCGCAGCCTGTTCCCGGCGGCGGAAAAGGGCGGCGACGAGGCGTCGGCGGATCTGCTCACGCAGCGCATCCAGCTGCACGAAAAGACGGCCTGGATGCTGCGCAGTCTGCTCGACGCATAAGGGACGGCGGGTACGGTTCGACGCGCCCGCCGCCGGGCGCGTCAGTCGTTCAGGACGAAGGTCACCTTGAGCAGTACGCGGTACGCGGTGATCTTGCCCTTGTCACCACATTCCACTTCCATTTCCTTCACCCAGGCGCCGCGGACGTTCTTCAGCGTCTTGTTGGCGCGGGCCACGCCATTCTCGATGGCGTCCTCGAAGCTTTTCTTGCTGCTGGACTTGATTTCGGTAACGCGGGCTACGGTCATTGCTCTCTCCTGGTCGCGCGCGGTGGCGAATGAACAGCCAGTATATTCCCGCTGATCAGGGAGTTTGGCTCGCATCCGATGAACAAGAGAACCGTATCGACCGTCGTCGCCCTTCTGCTGGCGGGCTTCTGGGCGTGGCAGCAGCGCGGTGTCGAGCCGGTCGCGCCCGATGTTCCGCGGGAATCGGCCCGCCTCCCGGACCCTGCCGCCGCCGCCTTCGCGCGTCGCGCCCGGGGCGAGTGGATGACTGTGCAGGGCGAAGTTGACCGCATTTTAGCCGACGATAACGACGGATCGCGGCATCAACGCTTCATATTGCGCACCAGCGAGAGCCACACCGTGCTGGTGGCGCATAATATCGATCTGGCGCCCCGGCTGGAGGGGCTGCGAGAGGGAGAGGGGCTGAGTCTGCGCGGCGAATACGAGTGGAACGAGCGCGGCGGTGTGCTCCACTGGACGCATCACGACCCCCAGGGGCGGCGCAGCGGCGGATACATCGACAGAATGGGCAGGCGTTACCAGTGAAGGGGCACCGAGAGTTCCATCAGGGGGCGCGCACCGGATGGTTGCGCGCGGCCGTGCTCGGGGCCAACGACGGGCTGATCTCCACTTCCAGTCTGATGCTGGGCGTGTCCGCGGCGCAGCTGGAGCCGGGGGCGGTGCTGATGAGCGGCGCCGCGGGGCTGGTGGGCGGGGCGCTGTCCATGGCCGCCGGCGAGTACGTGTCGGTGAGCGCCCAGGCCGACAGCGAGCGGGCGGACCTGGCGCGCGAGCGCGCCGAGCATGCCGCATCGCCCGAGGCGGAGCTGAACGAGCTGACCGGCATTTACGTGAGCCGGGGATTGTCGCCGGGCCTTGCCGCGCAGGTGGCGCGTGAGCTCACGGAGCACGATGCGCTGAGCGCGCATGCCCGCGACGAGCTGGGGATCACCGAGCAGTCGCGGGCGCGGCCATTGGTGGCGGCCGCAGCGTCGGCGACGGCTTTTGCCTCCGGCGCCTGCCCGCCGCTGCTGCTGGCGATGCTGGTGCCGGTCGCGGTCTGGACGCAGACGATCTTCGGCGCGGCATTGCTGTTGCTGATGGGGCTGGGAGCGCTTGCCGCGAGGCTGGGTCACGCGCCACCGTTGCGTGCCGCGGTTCGCGTGGGCTTCTGGGGCGTGGTTGCAATGTGTGTGACGTTCGGCATTGGCCGGCTACTGGGCGGAAACCTGTGAAACGAACAGCAAAGAAGACTTCGCGGAAGACGCCGCCAAAGGCCGCGCGCGCGCCGCGCGGCACTGCCGGCGTCGGGACGCCGCCGCTTTCCGTGGTGGTGCTGGCCGCGGGCCAGGGCAAGCGCATGAATTCGGCGTTGCCGAAGGTGCTGCAGAAGCTGGCGGGTGCGCCGCTGCTGCGGCATGTGCTGGAGACGACACGCGAGCTCGCGCCCGCGGCATTGCATGTGGTCTATGGGCATGGCGGCGAAGCCGTGCGCGCGGCCTTCGACGGCGAGGTGCTGCAATGGGCGTTGCAGGCCGAGCAGAAGGGAACGGGCCACGCCGTGCAGCAGGCCATGCCGGCGATCCCCGACGATCACCTGGTGCTGGTGCTCTATGGCGATGTGCCGCTGCTGCGCGCCGCGACGCTGCGGGAACTGGTGTCGCTGGCGGGGCCGAAGCGTCTGGCGTTGCTGACCGTGGAGCTTGCCGATCCGACCGGCTATGGCCGTGTGCTGCGCGATGCGCGCGGCCGTGTGCGCTCCATCGTCGAACATCGCGACGCCAGCGCGGCGCAGCGGCGCGTGCGCGAGGGCAACACCGGCGTGCTGGTCGCGCCTGCCCGGAGTCTGCGTGGGTGGCTTGCGCGTCTGCGCAGCAACAATGCCCAGGGCGAGTTCTATCTCACCGACGTGATCGCCATGGCGGTGCGCGACGGCATCAGCATCGCGCCGCTGGTGGCGACGGAAGAATCCGAAGTGCTGGGCGTCAATGACCGGTTGCAGCTGGCGCAGCTGGAAGCCGTGCTGCGCCGCCGGCACGCCGATGCGGCAATGCTTGCCGGCGCGCAGCTGGCCGACCCGGCGCGTTTCGATCAGCGCGGAACGCTGGAGCTGGGGCGGGATGTGTTCATCGATGTGAATGTGGTGTTCGAGGGCACGGTGCGCCTGGGCGATCGCGTGCGCATTGGTCCGGGTTGCGTGCTGCGGGATGTGACGCTGGGCGCGGACACGGTGGTGCAGGCCCACAGCGTGCTGGAACAGGCCGAGGCCGGCGTGCACTGCAGTATCGGGCCATTTGCGCGGCTGCGTCCTGGCGCCCGGCTGGCGGATCAGGTGCACATCGGCAACTACGTCGAAATCAAGAACAGCACCATCGCCACCGGCTCCAAGGCCAATCACCTGACATATCTGGGAGATGCTTCCGTGGGCGCGGGCGTGAACGTGGGCGCTGGCACCATCTCCTGCAACTACGACGGGGTGAACAAGGCGCGCACCGTGATCGGCGATGGCGTCTTCATCGGCTCCGGGTCCATGCTGGTGGCCCCGGTTACCGTGGGCGAAGGCGCCACCATCGGGGCCGGCTCCACCATCACCGAGGATGCGCCACCCGGCCAGCTCACCCTGGCGCGTTCCCGCCAGGTGACGGTGGCGCGGTGGAAACGGCCGGCAAAGCGGCCGCGCTGATCGGGCACAATAGGCGTCTTGCGGTAGCGGTATCTCCCCTCTAGGAGCCTGAAGCGGATGTGTGGAATCGTTGGCGCGGTCGCCGGTCGGGATGTCGTTCCGGTGCTGATGGAGGGGCTGCGGCGTCTGGAGTACCGCGGCTACGACTCCGCTGGCCTGGCGGTCGTGAACGGTGACGGCAATGTCGCCCGCACGCGTACCGTCGGCAAGGTAAAGGCGCTGCAGGAGGCCCTGCAGGAGGCGCCGCTGCACGGCGCCACCGGCATCGCGCATACCCGCTGGGCCACCCACGGTGTTCCCAGCGAGCGCAATGCGCATCCGCATGTCTCGCGCGATGGGATCGCCATCGTGCACAACGGCATCATCGAGAATCATGAGGAGTTGCGTGCCGAACTGACCAAGCAAGGCTACGAGTTCACTTCGGAGACGGATACCGAAGTCATCGCGCACCGCATCCACTACCACATGGGAACGCTGGGCGACCTGTTCAAGGCCGTGCGCGCCACGGTGGCCGAGCTCGAGGGCGCCTATGCGCTGGTGGTGCTCAGCGAAGCCGAGCCGGACCGGCTGATCCTGGCGCGCATGGGCTGCCCGGTGGTGATCGGTCTGGGTGAGCAGGAGAACTTCGTCGCTTCCGATGTCGCGGCCCTGCTGCCGGTGACGCGCCGCTTCCAGTTCCTTGAGGAAGGGGACATTGCCGAGGTGCGCCGCGAGACGGTGCGCGTGGTCGATGCCGAAGGCAACACGGTGGTTCGCGAGACCAGGGAGAGCGAGCTGTCGGCCGAGGCAGCCGAGAAGGGCCAGTATCCGCACTTCATGCTCAAGGAAATCTACGAGCAGGCGCGCGCTGTGGCGAACACGCTGCAGGAGCGCGTCGCCAATGGCCGTCTGCTCGAAGCGGCTTTCGGCCCCAAGGCCGTGGTGGTGTTCCCGCGCGTTGAATATGTGCGCATCGTGGCCTGCGGCACCAGCTATCACGCCGGCGTCGTGGCCCAGTATTTCATCGAGCAGCTGTGCCGCGTTCCCTGCCGCGTCGAGATCGCCAGCGAATACCGCTATCGCAATGCGGTGGTGCCGAAGAATTCGCTGTTCGTGACCATCTCGCAGTCGGGTGAAACGGCCGACACGCTGGCGGCATTGCGGCTCGCCAAGCAGGGCAGCTATCTCGCCACGCTTGCGATCTGCAATGCGCCGGAGAGCTCGCTGGTGCGCGAGTCGGATCTGGTGATGCTGACGCGCGCCGGCCCGGAGATCGGCGTGGCGTCGACCAAGGCCTTTACCACGCAGCTGGCGGCGCTCGCCATGCTGGTGGTGGCGCTGGCGAAGAGCCATGGCGGCGACGCCGAGCGCGAGCGCGGCCTCGTGTCGCGGCTCATCGAGCTGCCCGGCCTCATCGACAAGACGCTGGCCCTGGACGGCGCGATCCGGGAGCTCGCGACGCGCTTCGTCGACAAGCGCCATGCCCTGTTCCTGGGCCGTGGCGCGCTATACCCGATCGCGCTCGAGGGCGCGCTGAAGCTCAAGGAGATCTCCTACATCCACGCGGAGGCCTATGCCGCGGGCGAGCTCAAGCACGGCCCGCTGGCGCTGGTGGACGCGGACATGCCGGTGATCGCCGTGGCGCCCAACAACGATCTGCTGGAGAAGCTCAAGTCCAATCTCATGGAGGTGCGCGCGCGTGGCGGCGAACTCTATGTGTTCGCCGATCCGGATTCGGGCATCGAGCCCAGCGATGGCGTGCACGTGATCCATCTGCCGCGCCATGTCAGTTATTTCCAGGCGCCCGTGGTGTACACGGTGCCGCTGCAGCTGCTGGCTTATCACGTGGCCATCCTGCGTGGCACGGATGTGGATCAGCCGCGCAATCTCGCCAAGAGTGTCACTGTCGAATAGTCCGCGCCGGAGCCGATCATGCCTCAGTACCGTTCACGCACTTCCACCGCCGGCCGCAACATGGCCGGGGCCCGCGCGCTGTGGCGCGCCACAGGCATGAAGGATGCGGATTTCCAGAAACCCATCATCGCCATCGCCAACAGCTTCACGCAGTTCGTGCCCGGCCATGTGCACCTGAAGGATCTGGGCCAGCTGGTGGCACGCGAAATCGAGGCGGCGGGCGGCGTGGCCAAGGAGTTCAACACCATCGCGGTGGATGACGGCATCGCCATGGGCCATGGCGGCATGCTCTATTCGCTGCCGTCGCGCGACCTGATCGCCGACAGCGTCGAATACATGGTCAATGCGCACACGGCTGACGCGCTGGTGTGCATCTCGAACTGCGACAAGATCACGCCGGGCATGCTGATGGCCGCGTTGCGGCTGAATATTCCGGTGATCTTCGTGTCGGGCGGGCCGATGGAGGCCGGCAAGGTGCGCCTCGGTGGCAAGGTCGTCGCGCTGGACCTGGTGGATGCCATGGTCAAGGCGGCGGAGAAGGAAACCACCGACGAGGAAGTGGCCGCGGTCGAGCGCTCGGCCTGCCCCACCTGCGGTTCGTGCTCGGGCATGTTCACCGCCAATTCGATGAACTGCCTCACCGAGGCGCTGGGTCTTTCGCTGCCCGGCAACGGCACCGTGCTGGCCACGCATGCGGATCGCGAGAAGCTGTTCCGCGAGGCCGGCCGACGCATCGTCCAGCTTGCCATGCAGCACTATGAAAAGGACGACTACAGCGTGCTGCCGCGGAGCATCGCGAGCTTCAAGGCCTTCGAGAATGCCGTGGCGCTGGATGTGGCCATGGGCGGTTCCACCAACACCGTGCTGCATCTGCTGGCCGCGGCCCGCGAAGCCGAAGTGGCTTTCACGATGACGGACATCGACCGCATGTCGCGCAAGGTGCCGTGCCTCTGCAAGGTGGCGCCGGCCGTGCCCGATGTGCACATCGAGGATGTGCATCGCGCGGGCGGCATCATGAGCATCCTCGGCGAGCTGGCCCGCGGTGGCCTGCTGCACACTGATGTGGGCACCGTGCACAGCGCTTCCATGGCCGAGGCGCTGGCGAAGTGGGATGTGAAAGCCACCGCCGACGAGGCCGTCCACACTTTCTACAAGGCGGCTCCGGGCGGCGTGCCCACGCAGCAGGCGTTCTCGCAGGCGAGGCGCTGGGAAGCACTGGACCTGGACCGCGAGAAGGGCATCATCCGCGATGTCGCGCATGCCTTCACCCGTGATGGTGGCCTTGCAGTGCTCTACGGCAACATCGCCGAGAAGGGCTGCATCGTGAAGACCGCCGGCGTGGATGAGTCGATCTGGAAATTCACCGGCAAGGCGCGCGTCTATGAAAGCCAGGATGCGGCGGTGGCCGGCATCCTGAACGAGAAGGTGCAGGCCGGTGATGTGGTCGTGATCCGCTACGAAGGCCCCAAGGGCGGTCCGGGCATGCAGGAGATGCTGTATCCCACCTCGTATCTGAAGAGCCGTGGCCTCGGCAAGCAGTGCGCGCTGCTCACCGACGGGCGTTTCTCGGGCGGCACCTCCGGCCTTTCCATTGGCCATGCCTCGCCCGAGGCCGCCATGGGCGGCGCCATCGCGCTGGTGGAGGATGGCGATGCCATCGAGATCGACATTCCCAACCGCCGCATCCATCTGGCCGTCTCCGATGCCGAACTGGCCCGGCGCCGCGCCGCCATGGAGGCGCGAGGCGAAAAGGCGTGGCAGCCGGTGAACCGTGGCCGTCATGTTTCAGCGGCACTGCAGGCATATGCCGCGCTGACCACCTCGGCTGATACCGGCGCCGTGCGTGATGTGTCGCAGCTGAAGCGCTGAACTTCGAGGCGCTGGCCGCAAGGTTTCCGGCCGTGCCTGAGTCTTTCACGTGGATTCCCTGATGCTCGAAGCTTTTCTGGTGTCGACCGGTGTTGTCGCGCTTGCCGAGATCGGCGACAAGACGCAGCTGCTGGCGCTGGTGCTCGCCGCGCGTTTCCGCAAACCCGTCCCCATCATCCTCGGCATCCTTGTCGCGACGCTGGTGAACCATGCAATGGCGGGTGCTGTGGGAGCGTGGGTGTCCACGCTGGTGGGGCCGGTCGCCATGCGCTGGATCCTCGGGCTGTCGTTCATCGCGATGGCGGTGTGGATAATGATTCCCGACCGGATCGAGGAAGAGAAAGAGTCCACGCCGCGGTTCGGAGTCTTCGGCACCACGCTGCTGGCATTCTTCCTGCTGGAGATGGGCGACAAGACGCAGATCGCGACGGTCGCGCTGGCCGCGAAGTACAGCTCGCTGGCGAGTGTGGTTCTGGGCACCACGCTGGGCATGATGCTGGCCAATGTGCCTGCCGTGTTGCTCGGTGACGTGGCCGCGCGCAAGCTGCCCATGCGGCTGGTGCACGGCATCGCCGCGGCCATCTTTCTGGTGCTGGGTGTGCTGGTGTTGCTCGGCGTCGGTTTCCAGTCCTGAGGAGCGCGCATGGATCACGGCACACTCACCCGCTATCTGCGCCGCATCGGATTCGAGGGGTCGTCGCGGGCCGATATCCCCACATTGCAGGAGCTGGTGCTGCGCCATGCTTCGTCGATTCCCTTCGAGAACATCGCGGCCTTTACCGGCCAGCCGGTGAGCCTCAGGCCCGCCGATGTGGAGGCGAAGCTCATCGACCGCCGCCGCGGCGGCTGGTGCTTCGAACAGAACCTGCTGCTGGGCAATGCGCTGCGTGCGCTGGGCTTCGAGGTGGTGGATCTGGCGGCGCGTGTGCTGTGGGGAAGGGAGGAGACCGGCCTTGCGCCGCGTACACATCAGTTGCTGCAGGTTGGCGTGGAGGGTCGCAGGTTCATTGCGGATGTCGGGTTTGGCGGATTGACCACGACGGGCATCCTCACTCTCGACACGGGGCTTGCGCAGCAGACGCCGCATGGACCCTGCCGGCTGCGGCCTCTGGACGAGGATCTGCTTCTGGAAGCGCAGGTCAAGGATGCCGCCACGGGCGAGATGCGCTGGCTGCCCCTGTACCGTTTCAATCTGCAGCCGCAATGGCCGGTGGATTTCGAGGCGGCGAATTTCCAGCTCTCGCGCGATCCGCATTCGCACTTCGTCACGGGGCTCGCCGTGGCGCGCGCCATGCCGGATGGGCGCTACTCGCTGCGCGACCGCAATTTCACCTTCCGTGGTCTCGATGGGCGCATCGAGAAGCGTCGGCTTGCAGGCGTTGTCGATCTGCGCGGCGTGCTGGAGAACACCTTCGAGCTTGACATCACGGACATGCCCGGCCTGGAAGCACGCTTCGCCGCGCTGGTGTAGGCTCTGCCTTCGCTCGCGCATCGCTACCGCCTGGGGAAAACATGATCCGACGCCTGATGCTTGCCGCCGCCGTTGCGGTTCCGTTGCTTTCCTTCACCGCAGTTGTCGGCGCACAGACCGCGGCGCCCGCGCAGGCAGGATTCTCTGCCAGTCGCCTGCAGCGCGTGGACCAGTTCATCGATCGCAAGATCGAGGCGGGCGAGATATCCGGAGGCGTCGCGCTGGTGGCGCGCAATGGGCGCATCGTGCATCTGTCGGCGCGCGGCGTCGCGGATGTGGCGACGCGCAAGCCGATGCAGAAGGACACCATCTTCCGCGTGGCTTCCATGAGCAAACCCATCACGGCGGTCGCCGTCATGATGCTGGTTGAAGAGGGCAAGCTGCGCCTCGATGATCCGGTGTCGAAGTTCCTGCCGTCCTACCGCGACATGAAGGTGGCCGTGGCGCTGCCCGCGCGGCAGGCCGCGGGGCCGGGCGCCGCGCCTGCGGCAGGAACGCCCGCCGCGCCGAATTTCTACACTGTGCCGGCCGAGCGCGGCATCACGGTGCTCGACCTGCTCACGCACAGCTCCGGTCTCATGAGTGGCCCCAACGGCAATTCAGGCGGGCAGGCCTCGTACCAGAAGCGCCACGAGATCGGTCTCAAGTGGGTGGACAACCTCGGCACCGAAACCGCGCTGGAGTTCCAGCCCGGCACGCGCTGGGCCTACAGCCCCTTCGCCGGTCTGGATGTCGCGGCGCGCATCGTCGAGATCGCCAGTGGCGTGAGCTACGATGAATTCCTGCGCGAGCGCCTGTTTGCTCCACTGGGAATGCGCGACATCTTCTTCTGGCCCAGCGATGCGCAGCGCGCGCGGCTGGTAACCAACTACACGCGGGCCGATGGCGTACTGACGCCGGCCGCGGATCCCGACAGGATGTCGGGCCCGGCATATTTCTCCGGCGGCGCGGGTCTGATGAGCAGCGCGGAGTCGTATGCGCGCTTCGCGATGATGCTGGCCAATGGAGGTGAGCTCAACGGTGTACGCATCCTGAGCCCCGCCGCCGTGCAACTCATGGGTTCCAGCATTCTTGCCGACACGCTGGCTGGCCGACCAGCCGGCGAAGGCTTCGGGCTTGCCGTGCGCTCCGTAACCGACCGTGCCGCGCGGCGCACACTGATCTCCAACGGCAGTTTCGGCTGGGCCGGCGCCTACGGCACGCACTTCTGGGTGGATCCGGCGAAGAAGCTCACCGCCATCCTCATGGTGCAGACGCCCGCCCAGGGACGCTCGGAAGAATTCGAGACGGCGGTGATGCAGGCGCTGATCGACTGACATTGCCCTGCCGGCCCGGTGAGTCGGCAGGGCAATGCTTCGGCGACGAGATCGTCAGCCGGGCAGCGCGTCGGCGGTGAGATCGTAGGTGTCGGCGTCGGTGATGCGCACGCGCGCGAACTCGCCGGCGCGCAGCGCTTTCGTGGCGCGCATCTTCACGGTGCCGTCGATCTCGGGCGCATCGCCCATGGTGCGGGCCGTGGCAGAGCCGCCCGCAACCTCATCGACCAGCACAGTCATTTCCCTGCCCACCTTCGCCCGCAGCCGCGCGGCGCTGATGGCGCCTGCCTTCTGCATGAAGCGCTCGTAGCGCTCGTCCATGACTTCGG
Organism: Pseudomonadota bacterium; assembly: GCA_963205255.1. GTDB lineage: Bacteria > Pseudomonadota > Gammaproteobacteria > Steroidobacterales > Steroidobacteraceae > ZC4RG30. Next base: position 123,719 of record CAUJIK010000054.1, on the reverse strand, counting down.
GTGTGACCGCGCCGGGAATGTCATTCGCCGTGGCGCCCTGCACCGGCGAATACTTGAAGCAGCCGACGCGATCCAGGTTCGCCTCGTCCAGCCAGGCCAGCATCTCCTCGAACTCGGCTTCAGTTTCGCCCGGGAAGCCGACGATGAAAGTGCTGCGCAAGGTCAGCTCGGGCACCTGGCGCCGCCACTCATGGATGCGCGCCAGCGTGTTCTCGGCATGGGCCGGACGGCGCATGCGCTTGAGCACCGACGCGCTGCCATGCTGGAAGGGGATGTCGAGATAGGGCAGCACGCGGCCATCGGCCATCAGCGGCAACACCTCGTCCACATGCGGATAGGGGTACACATAGTGCAGCCGCACCCACACGCCGAGACTGCCCAGCGCGCGGGCCAGATCGATGAAGCGAGTTTCGAAAGCGGTGTCGTGCCAGGTGGCAGGTTCATAACGGCGGTCCACACCGTAGGCGCTGGTGTCCTGCGAGATGACCAGCAGCTCCTTCGTGCCTGCCGCGACCAGCCGCTCGGCCTCGCGCAGCACTTCGGCCAGCGGCCGGGAGGCCAGCCGGCCGCGCAACGCGGGGATGATGCAGAAGCTGCATTTGTTGTTGCAGCCTTCCGAGATCTTCAGATAGGCGTAATGGCGCGGCGTGAGGCGGATGCCCTGCGGCGGCACGAGATCGGTGTAAGGGTCGTGCGGGCGCGGCAGGTGCTGGTGCACGACCTCCAGCACTTCCTCGGTGGCATGCGGGCCGGTGACGGCGAGCACATGCGGATGCTTTTCGAGGATGCGCCCGGGATTGGCGCCGAGGCACCCCGTGACCACCACCTTGCCGTTGGCCTCCAGCGCCTCGCCGATGGCTTCGAGCGATTCATCGATGGCGCTGTCGATGAAGCCGCAGGTGTTCACCACCACGAGGTCGGAGGCCTCGTAGCTGGGCGAGATTTCGTAGCCGCGGATGCGCAGCTGCGTGAGGATGCGTTCGGAGTCGACCAGGGCCTTGGGGCAGCCCAGGCTCACGAAGCCGACGCGGGGTGATGGGGGAGACATGTGCGCCTATGGTGCCAGAAAGCCCTTCTTTCATAAATCGATCACAGTTCTCCAGATCCATGACGGCCTGCCGGATTTTCGTGATCCGGTTCGGGGCGACCCCTGTGCGGGATGACGGAATATCCGCCCATCTGCAAATTGGACACAGGGACGATTTGATGAGGTCAACCATAACGCGTCCAGTTCCCTGAAAGCTCGGGGAGCGGTCATTGGACGACTTGAGCTCTGAAATCGTGCCGCGGATCGTGGCGCGTGGGCGACTCGCGAACGTCAGGCTGCGGCGTGGCGCGTCGTTGCTTCGGCTGCTGCGGGAGCGCGTATCGCCAGGATTGACCGCGGCATCGTTGTTTCTTGCGGCGTCGGTGCTTGCTTCGCCTGCCTGGTCGGCTGCCCGAACGTGGACTGGCGTGATCGATGACGACTGGTTCAAGCCCGGCAACTGGCAGCAAGGTCAGGTGCCCACGTCCGCGGATGCCACGACGATCAATGGCGCGGATGATGCCGTTATCGACACGTCCATTGCCACGGCCAGCAGCGTCAGTCTCGGCACGTCGGCGACGGGCGGCAAGCTTCTGATCAGAAACGGCGGCACGCTCTCCAATGGGACCGTTTACATGGGATACGCCAGCTCCACGGCCGTCGCGACGGTGATCGGCACAGGCTCTCAATGGAGCAGCAGCGCCAATTTCAGCATCGGATATTCGGGCCTTGGCGCCTTGACGATCTCCGACTACGCGGCGACAAATGTCGCCAGTATTGTCTTTGTCGGAAATCAGGCTGGATCGGACGGGGCATTGCGGATCGACAGCGGCGGCTCGCTCGCCAACATCGGCGCTGCCCGTATCGGAAGCGAGTCCGGTTCGACGGGCGCGGCGATTGTGACCGGCGCCGGTTCACAATGGAGCAGCAACGGCATTCTCAGCATCGGATACTCGGGCCTTGGCGCTTTGACGATCTCCGAGCAGGGGGTGGTGAACGCCAGCAATACCTTTTTTGTCGGAAAACAGGCTGGATCGGACGGCACATTGCGGATCGACAGCGGCGGTACACTCGCCAACTTCGGTGTTGCCCGTATCGGAAGCTCTTCCGGCTCGACGGGCGCGGCGACTGTGACCGGCGCCGGTTCACAATGGAGCAGCAGCGGCATCCTTACCGTCGGATACGGGGGCTTTGGCGTACTGCTGATCGATAGCGGTGGCAGGCTCTCCGTCAACGACAGTGCCCGCATTGCATATTCGGCCGGTTCGGCTGGCGCGGCAACGGTGACTGGCACTGGTTCGCAATGGAGCGTGAGCGGTACCCTCGCGTTAGGCCACGCAGGCGCAGGCGTCTTGACGATTTCCGATCACGGAGCGGTAAGCAGCGTCAGCACCGCCTATATCGGCAGTCTGGCGGGATCCAGCGGCACGCTGCTGATCGACGGCGGCGGCACGCTCTCCAACGGCACTGCTTATATAGCAAACTCTGCCGGCTCGATCGGTGCGGTCACGGTCAGCGGAAGCGGCTCGACATGGAGCAACAGCGGCCTGCTCTATGTCGGTGCCTCGGGCGACGGAGCGCTGACGGTGGCTGATGGCGCAAGCCTTGCCAATACCACTGGCTCTGTCGCGCGCTACGCCGGCGCGACTGGCGCGATTGCCGTTACTGGCAGAGGCTCCGTGTGGGCCAGTTCCGCCGCTCTCATCGTCGGCCAGGAAGGCGCCGGAACACTCAGCGTCACCGACGGTGGTCTCGTCAGCAACACGGGCGGTGGTTATCTCGGCCACACCACGGGCGCCGTGGGTGAAGCCACGGTAACCGGGGCGGGTTCTGCGTGGAACACCGGCGGCAATCTCTACGTCGGACACTATGGCTCAGGCCGCTTGACGATCTCCGATCGCGGAACCGCGAATAGCAGCAATGCCGTTTATGTCGGCAATCAGGAAGGATCGAGCGGCACATTGCGGATCGACAGTGGCGGCAAGCTTCACGGCAGCGGCTCGGCCTATGTCGGCAGCGTTCTCGGTTCGACCGGTACGGCGACCGTAACCGGTTCTGGCTCGCAATGGAGCATCGGCGCCGATCTGCATGTCGGCAGAGCCGGCATCGGAACGCTGACCATCTCCGACGATGGCGAGGCCAGTTCCGCAGCAGTCCTGATCGGCACCGAGACCGGCAGCAGAGGCACGCTGAACATCGGTGCGGCAGCGGGCGATGCCGCCACTGCCGCGGGAACGCTGGACTCGGCAAGTCTCGAATTCGGCGAGGGCACCGGCACGCTGGTCTTCAACCATGCCGGCGCCACGACCTTCGCGGCGGCACTTTCCAGCAGCAGCTCCGACTCTCATGCTCATGACCATCATGCTCTCGGCCACCATGTCGGAATCACCACGCTGACCGGCGACTCCTCTGGTTTCAAAGGCAGGACGAATGTTGCCGGGGGCCAGCTTGTGGTCGGGAACGCCCTGGGTGGCTCGATCACCGTCGGTGCCGGCGCGCTGCTCAGCGGCACCGGCAGCCTCGGTTCGGCCGGCTCGACTGTGATCATCGCCCCCGGCGGCGTTCACGCTCTGGGCAGCTCGATCGGAACACAGAACATTCTCGGCGACTACATCAACCATGGCACTCTGCGGATCGGGGTGACTCCGACGGCGGCCGACCGGATCGTCGCGGTCGGCGCCGTTGATCTCACCGACGCGACGCTCGATCTGGTGCTGTCGTCGGGCAATGCGGAGAGCTGGGGCATCCTCAACGGTCCCTACACCCTCATCGACAAGCAGAGCGCGGGCGCCGTCGCCGGCACCTTCGGTCAGGTCACGGACAATCTGCTGTTCCTCGACGCGCGTGTCGCCTATGACGGCGGTGATGGCAACGATGTGACGCTGGAGATGGTGCGCAACGATGTCACCTTCGGGCAGATCGGCCGCACCCGCAACCAGATCGCGGCCGCCGATGCCATGGACAGGCTCGACGATACCCATGTTCTCTGGCGCGCCGTCGCATTGAGCAGTGATCAGGACGTGGCGCGCGCCGGCTTCGATGCGCTCTCGGGCGAGATTCATGCATCGACCCGGACGGTGCTGATCGAGGACAGCCGCTTCCTGCGCGACGCGGCCACCGACCGCATGCGTTCGGCCTTCGGAAATGCGGGAGGATCGCTCACTCCGGTGCTGGCGTAGGGCGCCGGCGATGCCCCGGCGCTGGTCGCGCCAGATCACGCCGGAGCCGCACTGTGGAGCGTGGCTTTCGGCTCATGGGGTTCGATCGACAGCGACGCCAACGCCGCGTCGCTCAACCATTCGATCGGTGGTCTGCTTGTGGGAATGGACGGCCCCGCCGACGACTGGCGCATCGGCTTCATGGCCGGCTACAGCCGCTCCCTCTCCCACACCGGCGGCAACCTCTCGTCAGGCAGCAGCGACGATTATCATTTCGGGGTCTATGGCGGCACCGAAAAGGGCAATCTCGCCTTCCGCTCGGGCCTTGCCCACACCTGGCACGAGCTCGACATCCGGCGCTCGGTCGTTGTGCCCGGTTTCAACGACCGCACGACAGCCAGATATCATGGCGGCACCACGCAGGTATTCGGTGAATTCGGTTACGGCTTCGACGCCGGCGCGGTCCGCCTCGAGCCGTATGCCAATCTGGCTCATGTCGGCGTGCAGACCCGCGATTTCGCCGAGCAGGGCGGCGCGGCCGCTCTGACCGGCCGCAATGAGAAGACCGCGGTGACATTCACCACGCTGGGGTTGCACGCCGAGACCAACGGCTCGCTCGGACGTGTGGCGGGCCGGCTGCGTGGAACGCTCGGCTGGCGGCGCGCCTTCGGCGACACCGTTTCGACGGCAATGCAGGCATTGGCCGGGTCAGACGGCTTCAGTGTCGCCGGCGCGCCGATTGCGAAGAACAGCGCCGTCATCGAGGCCGGACTGGACCTCAATCCATCGCCATCGGCCAGGGTGGGACTCTCCTACATCGGGCAACTGGCCTCGGGTGCGCGTGCGCACGGCGCCAAGGCGTATTTCGAGATCAGGTTCTGACGCCACGCGGTGACGCGGCAGTTGTGATGAAACAGCCCGGATAGCGGTCAGCTTCGCCGGAACGATGCAGCTTGCGGGTCTTTGGTCCGCTGGATGAGAATGGTTCCCTTCCCCAGGAGCCAGCCTCATGCCCCGCGTTGCCCCTTGTTTGCCCGAATGAAAGAACATTTCGACCGCGCCTATTACCAGCGCTTCTACTTCAATCCGCGCACCGCAGTGACCAATCGCGCCGAAATGAACGCGCGCGGTCGGCTGATCGCGGCCTTTGCCGACCATCTGGGCCTGCCGGTGCGCAACATCCTTGATGCCGGCTGCGGGGTGGGCCTGCTGCGCGCGCCGTTGCGGCGCGGCCTGCCGAAGGCGACCTACACGGGCCTGGAGGTGAGCCGCTATCTGTGCGACCGCTATGGCTGGATCCATGGCGGCATCCAGGATTTCACCCGTCGCGGGCAGTATGACCTCGTCATCTGCTACGACGTGCTGCAATACCTGAAGGCGGCCGAGACGCAGCGGGCGCTCGCGAACCTGGCGCGCGTGTGCCGTGGGCTGCTGTATTTCGGCGTGCTGACGCGCGAGGACTGGGAGGAGAACTGCGACCAGTCGCGCACCGACCCGGCGGTGAGCCTGCGCGGCGGCAGCTGGTACCGGCGACAGCTGGATCGAAATTTCCGTCACCTCGGCGCCGGCTTCTGGCTGCGCCGTGACGGCCCGGTTACCGTGTGGGAAATGGACACGGCCGGACGCAAGTGAGCACCGACCCTGCAAGTGCGCGACCGCGGCATGTGTCGCTGGAACGCGAGTTCTTCGCGGCCGTACCGCCGCAGCCCGCGCCGCTAGGCCGCCGCCTGTGGTGGTGGCTGCTGCTGCGTCTTGTGGCCTTCAGGCCGGTACAGAAACTGATTCTCAGGCGAACCCGATCATGAACCAGAACACGCGCATTCCCGTCACCGTGCTGACCGGCTTCCTGGGAGCCGGCAAGACCACGCTGCTGAACCGCATACTGTCCGAGAACCATGGCAAACGCATTGCCGTGATCGAGAACGAATTCGGTGAAGTGGGCGTGGACCATCAGCTGGTGATCGGTGCCGAGGAAGAGATCTTCGAGACCAGCAATGGCTGCATCTGCTGCACGGTGCGCGGCGATCTGATCCGCGTGCTGGGCCAGCTGCTCAAGCGGCGCGAGCGCTTCGACCATGTGCTGATCGAGACCACGGGCATGGCCGACCCGGGGCCAGTGGCGCAGACCTTTTTCCTCGACGACGACCTGCGCGACCAGTTCGTCGTCGATGCCGTGGTCACGCTGGTGGACGCGCGGCATTTCGAGCGGCATCTGGATGATCTGAAGGAGCCCGCCATACAGGTGGGTTTCGCCGATGTGGTGATCCTCAACAAGACCGATCTGGTGTCCGAAAGGGATCTGGCGCGCATCGAGCAGCGCATCCGCGCCATCAACGGCACGGCGAAGATATATCGCGCGCGCGACGCGCAGGTGCCCGTCGACGTGGTGCTTGGGCTGGGCGCGTTCGACCTGGACCGGGCGCTGGCCTTCGATGGAACCTTCCTCGAACCGCAGTATCCGTTCGAGTGGGCGGGCGCTTACGTGTTGCCGAAGGGCAGGCATGTATTGCGCGCGGCGGGTGAGCATGCACACGGCCACGACCATGGACACGGCGATACCCATGACCATGAGCACGGCCATGATGACGAGAGCGATCATGCTCATGCCGAGCATGCGCATCACCACCACGATCATGAACATGCGGCGCTGAAGGTGGCGTTGCTGCCGCTGCCCGCCGCCGATGCGGCATCACTCGCGACACAGATCGAACCCGCGGTACGCGTGTTCGCTGAAGCGGCGGTGGCTGTGCCCGGTGGCGGCAGTTTCTCTCCCGGCGGCGCACCGGCAGCGCTGGCGATGGACTGCGCGGGCGGCGAATACCACATCGAAATCCCCGCCGACGGCGCGTGGGCATTGTTCACCGAGCATCACCCCGCCGAGTTCGGGCTGACCATGCCGGTTCCTGCCGCCGCGGAACGCACCTTTGCCTCGCATCATCATGATGCCGAGATTTCCTCCATGGGAATCACCGACGCGCGGCCGCTGGATGCGCGCAAGATCAATGACTGGCTCTCCTACCTGCTGCAGGCCCATGGCGAGAACATCCTGCGCATGAAGGGCGTGCTGAATCTCAAGGGTGACGAGCGGCGCTACATCTTCCACGGCGTGCACATGATGTTCGACGGCAGGCCGGAGCGGCCATGGGGCGATGCGCCGCGCGTGAGCCAGCTGGTATTCATCGGTCGCAACCTGGATCGCGAGGAGCTGTTGATGGGATTCACGGCCTGCATCGCGTGAGCAGCGCCGCAGCAAAGCTTGTCTCTGCCGCCACGGCGCGCATCGAGGACTATCCGGCGGATCTGGCGTGGTCGCCGGACTCCAGGAGTCTTGTCGTGGCGGGTGGAGAAGGCCGTCTCTACCGCATTGCCCGCGAAGGCGGAACGGCCGCGCTGCTTGGCGAACATGCACCCGGATTGCTGGCGGCCGCATGGCAGCCGAAGGGCGCCTTGATCGCAACGACGGGGCAGGACGGCGGCGTACGCCTGTGGGATGCACACGCCAGTGCCGAAACCCATGGGCACATCCTGCACCGCAGCCCACGCTGGCCAGCGGGCCTTGCCTGGCGTGCCGACGGCGAGCGCCTGGCTTTCGCGGTGGGCAAGGATGTGCATGTGGTGGACGTCGCCGGCGCGCCGCAGCTCAGGCTCGAAGCGCACTCGGCGCTGCTTTCCCACCTGACCTGGCGCGGGCGGGATGAAATCATCGCCGCCGGCCATGGCGCGATCTTCGTCGACCGCATCGACCGTGGCGGCTCGATCGAGCAATTCGTGCTGGAAGGCGCGCCGGTGACGCTGGCGCTTTCGCCAGATGGCAAGGTGGTGGCCAGCGGCCTTGCCGATGGCACCATCAACTTCCGCCATCTCAACAGCCGCAAGCGCTCGCGCATGAGCGGTTATGAAGGCAAGGTGGATCAGACAGTGTGGAGCGCGAACAGCCGTCTGCTCGCCACGTCCTCCACCGGCTCAAGCAGCATCGTGGTCTGGGATTTCGGCGGCAAGGGGCCGGAAGGCAGTGATCCGGCGCAGCTCGAAGGGCATGAGGAACGCATCGAATCGCTGGCCTGGCAGTGCGGCGGCGCGCATCTGGTGTCCGCCGGCCGCGACTGGCGCGTGGTGCTGTGGCGGCCGGGCACGGCGCAGCGCAAACCACTGGACGTGCAGCTGCTGGACGGCCCCGCGGCACTGGCGCGCTGGTCGCCCGATGGGCGACAGCTTGCCGTCGCGCTCACCGATGGCGGCCTGAGGATCTACACGCTCAAGGCGTGATGTTGGCGGGCTCGGCGTGGTCGGGCGACATCAGCGCACCGCGAACGCCCAGCATCGCGGCATAGGTATCGAGCTGGCGGCGCAGCGCTTTCTGCCAGGAGTAGTGCGTCATCACGCGCTGGCGCGCCGCCGCGCCCAGCGTATCCAGATCACGCTCGTAGAGACTGCGCACGGCCTGCGCAAACACCGTGGCATCGGCGCGCGCCGCGGCGATGCCCACTTCCTCGTCGATGAGTTCTTTCACCGCGCCGGCCTTCACGCCGACCACCGGCCGGCCACAGGACATGGCTTCGAGAATGACGAGGCCGAAGGTTTCGGCCGTGCCGGCATGCACCAGCGCATCGGCCGAGGCCAGCATCGAAGCCAGCTGGGCGCTGTCGCGGCGGTATGGCCAGTAGGTGATGTTCTCGGCGGCTCGGCGCTGCTCGCCACCGCCGACCAGCAGCAGGTGATAGTCGCTGCCCAGCTGGGCAAAGGCCTCCAGCAGCACCGGGATGTTCTTTTCGCCGGAGAAGCGGCCCGCATAGGCCAGCAGCCGCGTGCGCGGACCGATGCCCAGCTCGCGTCGCAGACGCTCGTGACGGCGCGAGGGATGGAAGATGTCCGTGTCCACACCCAGCGGCTGCAGCTGCACATGGCGCACGCCCAGATCGGTGAGGTAGTCGCACATGATGCGGCTCGGCGCCAGCACCAGATCGAAGCGGTCATAAAGCCAGCGCAGGTAGCGGCCGGCTCCGCGGCCCAGCAGGGAACCACAGCGGCTGCCCACCAGGCGCGGCAGATGCGAATGAAAGAAAGCCACGGAGGGAATGCCGCGGCGCGCGGCCACGTTCACCGCGCACCATGCCGGATGGAAGGCGTCGCCCGCCTCGATGAGATCGGGCTCCAGTTGCTCGAGCATGCGGCGCCAGCGGCGGGGCGCCAGCGGCAGTCGGTAGTTGAAGGTGCCGGGCAGGATGGCGCCGGCAATGGAGCTCACGCCGCCGCGTTCGAGCAACGTTACATCGCCCGGAACCAGCAGGCTGTGCTGCCAGTTCTCCTGGCGCTGCAGCCAGGCGTGCTTGGCATTGAGGTAGCGGCGCACGCCGCCACTGGTCGGAGAGTAGAAAAGTGTCGTATCAACCAGATGCATGCTTGGCCCGGTCCCAGAACGCCGGAGCATTGCACCTGTCGCGCTGTCATCTTGTCAAGGCAGCGATATGGCGCGAAGCCTGACGTCGTGCACCAGGGGTCGCCGGGAAATGTAACGAGAACTGAGTGTATCGCTGTGGCTTGGTGGCAACAGATACATTGCCGCCTTGCCGTCGCAGTGATTCGCGCAACAGCGACATGTTGCATACCGATCCTGGCTGGTCCGCGAGGGAAGCTCCGCAGAAGCCCGGCTTGAAGATCATCCCGACCAGATTGCGGGGCTCCATGGTCTGTCCCGACTCTTCGCTGGTGAGTCCGCAGTCGATGGCGGTCCTGCGGATGTGTTCGAGATCGAAGCCGCGGCCATCGTCGTGAACGGTCATGTCGAGACCGGCCGTGCCGCGATCCTGGAAAGTCACCGTGATGGTGCCGGAGGCAGGCTTGTCGATGCGGATGCGCTCTTCAGGTGTTTCGATGCCATGCCGAAGCGCGTTGTCTATCAGGCTCTCCAGCACCGGGACGATTTTCTGATGATAGCTTTCAGGCACCAGAGCGGCGCCCTTCATGCGCAGGCAGGCGAGCACTCCGCGTTCGGCGGCGACCTTGGACAACTGCTCGGCGCTGCGCTGCTCGCATATCTCATGCCAGGTCGGCGTGGCGCGCGCGGGCACGCGTGACGGGGAGGCCGCGGAATCCGCTCCGGCCCGCTGTTCCTCCAGCGCGGCGATGGCGCCGACGGCGCCGGACAGCGCATCGATGTGCAAGGCCAGCGGCAGCATGTCATCCCCGGTGGCGGTGTCGCGCGCCAGAAGGGCGTCGACAGCCATGACCAGCAAGGATGCGGGCTGCGCGACCTGATGCAGATCGAGTCGGCTGGCGGCCGCGCCCAGACTGCCGGCTTCGTTGCGCAGGTGCTGCAGCTTGCCGCGCAAGGCATCCTGGGTGCGCGCGCTCTGACGCAGCGTGGTGCGGATGAATCCCACGGCACTGTTGGCGTTCTGCAGGAACCGTCGCAGCGCCAGCGGCTCTGTGCGCAGCACTGCAAGCGCCAGTTGCTGCGCGTCGCGAGCTTCGGTCACTTCATTCGTCAGGTTCTGCAGCAGCGTGCGCTCGGCGATGATCAGCAGCAGTGATGGCTCCGTTTCATCGCACGTTTCATCACACAGATGCGCCAGCGTCACGTCGAACCAGCGCAGCGGTTTCAGGCGCTGTGGACGGCCGGGCAGGGCGTGCAAGGTCTGCGGCTGCGAGACGGCCTCGTCCACCGGGGCACGCAGCTCCTGCAGCAACTGCCCGGCCTGCGCGGCGCCGAACAGATCGGGCAGCAGCGACGCCAGCGAATCGCCGGCAGCGGGCAGGGGGCGGGCTTCCGGCAACCAGTCCTGATACAGCGCGCCGTTCGAGACATGCAGCACCCGTTCCGAAGCATCCAGCTGCAATGCCACGGCACCGGTGGTTTGCAGCAGGAGTTCCGTCAGGAGTGTGTCGGGTGAGCGGGACATGGCCTGGCGCCCATCACGCGGCGAGCTGTTCGAGACTGGCGAGCAGCGTGTCGGCGGAGGATATGCGCTCCTCGCGCGACTTGGCCATCAGCCCGTCCAGCAATCCCTGGTACCGGGAAAGCTCGGCCGGCAGCGTCGGCACCGGCGCATTGACATGCTGTTGCAGCACCTCGACCGCCGTGACGCCGACGTAGGGCTTCGAGCCGGTGAGCATCTCGTAGAGGATGACGCCGAGACTGTAAAGGTCGCTGCGCACATCGAGTTCCTGGCCTTGCGCCTGCTCGGGGCTCATGTAGTACGGCGAGCCGCGCAGCGTGCCGGCAGCCGTGCTGCGTGTTGCCGAGCCCAGGTTCTTTGCCAGACCGAAGTCGATCAGCACCACCTGCCCGTCCTCGCGCAGCATGATGTTGGGCGGCTTCAGGTCGCGATGCAGGATGCCGGCCTGGTGTATCACCGACAGTGCGCTGGCGATGCGCCGCAGGTAGTCGATGCTCTGCTCGCTGGAGATGGGGTTCTGCAGGCGGGCCTTGAGGTCGCCGCAGGGGAAATACTCCATCGCGATGAACTCGCGCCCGTCGGTCACTCCGTAGTCGTAGATGTCCACGATCGAGGCGTGCCGCAGCGCGCCGATGGCTTCGTACTCGTGCGCGAACAGGGGCTCTTCACCCTCGATCACGCTGCTGACCTTCAGCGCGACATTGCGGCCCAGCGCGGCACTACGGGCCAGAAACACCGAAGCACGGCTGGATTCGGCCAGTACCTCGAGCAAGGTGTAGCGCGGAATGAGATCGCGTGGAACGTCCATGGGCGGCGGCACCGGTGGTGCTTCCATGCCGGCCAGGCGCAGGCGGCGCACTTCCTCGATGCCCAGCGCCAGGCTCGCGCGCAGCAGTTCGGGCGAGAGCAGGCGCCGTGGCAGATAGTCGGTGGCGCCCATGCGCAGGGTCTGCACCGCGCTGAGTTCGTCGCCTTCTTCGGCGATGACCAGCTGCGGCGGCAGATCAGGGAATTCGCGCAGGCGGGAGAACCATTCCAGGCCGCGTTCCGGGGAATCGTCCGTCGGGCCGAAGCACAGCAGCAGCGCGATCAGGTCGACGTCAGCGGCGCCGTTCACGGCCAGGCGGCGCTCGAAGTCCGCGCCGGTTTCATGGCTTACGCTGATGTCGTCGCGCAGCGCCTCGATGTGATGCCGCAGCCACAGACCCAGGCGCTGGTCGTCGGCAACGATGAGTGTTCTGATGATTACGGTCACGTACGCAAGGCCGGCGTTACTGTTCACGCGCCGTGAAACGTATGCGCTGATGGGCGCGCTGCGGCACGGCCACGCCATCGCGGATCACCGGCGCATAGCGCCAGCGACGCAGCGCGGCGATGGCCGAGGCATTGAACACGCCACTGGGTTCGGCATTGAGGACGACGATGTCCTGCACACGGCCTTCCGCTGTCACGGTGAATTCAAGTTCGACCCAGCCGGATGTCAGCCGCTGAAGCGCCACCCGCGGATATTCCGGCTCCACCGACGAGATGAGCCGCAGTGTGCTGGCGGCAACCGTCTGGTTGTCCGCGGCGGGCGGGGTGGGTGCAGGCGCAGTGGAAGCCGCGGCGGGCGGCGCTGCGGCCGGAGCGGGCGCGGGCGTCGTCGAAGGGGTGGGTGTGGCCACGACGGCTGGTGCGGTGGTCGCTGCCACCGGGGGAGCCGGCGTCGCGGTCAGTTGCTCCAGGCGCCGGCGCAGCGGATCGAGCCCTGGCGCGCCGCTGTTGATGGTGGCAGCCGCCTCGATGTAGCTGCGGGCAGCGGCGCCACGCGCCGCCGCCAGTTCGGCGTCGGCGGCATTGAGCAGCGCCGCAAGCAGCGTGTCGCGAGCATTGCGCACCGCGCCGTCGCCGGGGCTGACGCTCTCGGCCGCGCGGAAGTGCATCATGGCGTTGTCGCGGGCCGGCTCTATGAGCGCGCCGCGGCGCAGCCGGTCATCCATTTGCGCCAGATTTTCCTGGATCTGCTGCTGACGCGCTTCGAATGCGGCACGCTGCGAGGCGTTCGCGTTGAGGCGGGCGCGTTCCTTGTCTATCTGCGATTGCAGGAATGCCAGGCGGGAATTTTCCGGCGCCAGCAGGCGCAGCGTTTCGGCGGCGCCGGCCGCTTCATCGAGCCGTTCGGCTACCAGGGCCTGCTCTGCGTCGCGCAGACCAGATTCGATGCTGCGGTCGAAGCCGTCCCGGGCGCGTTCGTTCTGTGGATCGGCCTTCAGCGCATCGCGGTACAGCTCGGCGGCGCTGCTGCCATCGGCGGCCACGTAGCGGCCTGCGGCGAAAGCCTGGTCGGCATTGCGCATGAGGGCGATGGCCGGGGAATCCGCGCCAGCGGCAGCAGCGGGCGCGGCGGCGGATTGCGTGCTCTTCGAATCGGGCCACAGCAGCCAGGCGCCGACGGCGACGATGACTGCAACGGCGGCGGCGATCATCAGCGGCAATCTCGAGCCCAGCGGTCCGCCGGTGGACATCGCGGCAAGGTCGCGTCTGGGGATGTGGCCCGGGTCCGGAAGGGCCTCGATGGTTTGCGTCACCGTGATGCGCTGCGGATCGGCGGGACGGCTCGCGGCATCGATCATCAGCTTCAATCGCTGCGCCGAGGCGGGCTTGTGCACGAAGCGGCACACGCGGCCGCTGGCGATGCGGGTGGCAAGCATGTTCTGCTCGGTGCTGTGGCCGGCGACCAGCAGGCGCAGCGTCGGAAACTGGGTGATCAGCGCATCGACAAAGCCATCCAGCGGCGCGGCGGTGGCATCGGCGTCGATCAGCGCCGTACTGGAGAGGTCATCGAGCAGCTCGTCCGAGAGGGATCCGGCATCGGCGACCACACAGACATCGAGGCCGCTGGCGGTGAGTTCTTCCAGGGAGTGGATCAGCGCATCGTCGCGGGTCAGTGCGATCAGGCGTCGCACGGGTGTCGGGCTCCTTCCACGCAGGTCCTGGGCCACAGAGGCTTCCTCGCCGAGGTAACTGGGATCTATGTTCACTGCGACGACTCCCACCGTCCTGGATTGCGGGGACCGGAGATGCCCCTCCTGCTATTAGCAGGGACTTTACGGGCTGCCCGGACCGGTACAACCTGTGCAGCGGGGGAGGCTGCCCAATCTGTGAAGTGCGTCGCCCCGCCATTTTACATCTGAGGACTGGTTCATGAGGTCTATGTGCCCCTCGCGTGCCGTATTGCGCTGCGGTATCGCCCTGTTGTCGATGGTGCTGGCGCTGCCGGCCGTGGCCGATGTTTCCGGCAGCCAGCGACGCGCGGCCGAGGAATATCTCGCCGCCGTGGCGGCAGGCGATTCACGGGCGATGGCGCTGGCCATCCATGAACAGGAGCTGGAGCTGCTGCGCCGCCAGTTGCTGGACGAGATGCGTCTGGAAGCCGATCGCGACCAGAACCTGCTTCGCAGCCGCCTGTTCGGCGCCGGCATGCCGCTGGCGCAGATCGAGCGACTGACGGCATCGAACTTCTTCGTCCAGCTGGCGACACGCCTGCGCTTCGGCGCCCGCAGCTTCGACCGGATCGAGTGGCTGGATGCGGTGAAGGACGGCAGCATGGTGCATGTGGTCGGACGGCTGCGGCCGATGAAGGATCAGGGCAGCATCCGCGTGCCGGTTCTGGTTTCGCTGGTGCCCTGGGGCAAGGACTGGAAGGCGGCGTTGCCGCTGGAGCTGCAGGCGCAGATCGATGATCTGCGCGCCGGCCGCGCGCGCGCGCCGGCAGCGCCGCAGCAGGTGGTCGCCGCAGCGGAGACTGCCGCGGGCGCGGCGGCGTCATCCGCGCCCGCGCAAGCGCCTGCTTCGCCGCAAGCCATCCTCGATCTGTTCAAGACAGCTGAGGACAATCTGGTCGCCGGGCGCTGCGAGGACTACTTCCAGCGACAGATGAGCCCGAATTTCCGGCGCACCACGGCGGCGAAGGCCTTGCGCACACTCATCAGCAGTTGCGAGAGCCGTCTGGAGACCCGCGAGTCCCTGCTTGCGGCCGTGCGCTTTGCGCGCGAAGCCGTGCCGCGCTTTGAATACGCCGGTACCCGCGCGACCTACGATCTGCGGGGCAAGGGATTGCCGTTCAACCAGCTGGTGGTGGAGCAGGTCGAACGGCGCTGGTACATCGCCGAGTAGTGTTACTCACCGGGCTCGAGCCGGAATCGCTGGCCGCGCCAGGAGAGCACCAGACCGGCCGGCGCGATGCGCTCCAGCAGCACGCCCTCGGCGGTGCTTTCGCCCTCGCGCATGCGTTGCGAGTTCAGCAGTACGTAGCGGTTCGCGGCGCTGGCGTCATACACGTGCAGCGCGAGCCGCAGTTCGGGCACTGCGACGCCCGACAGGCGCAGGTCCGTGGCGCTGGGCAGCAGTGCATCGTCGTTGTGGCTTGCGGCCGGCCGCGCTGGTGGTGTTGCAGGA
This sequence comes from Pseudomonadota bacterium, assembly GCA_963205255.1. GTDB lineage: Bacteria > Pseudomonadota > Gammaproteobacteria > Steroidobacterales > Steroidobacteraceae > ZC4RG30. The sequence continues at coordinate 108,201 of CAUJIK010000054.1, read as the reverse complement.
GCGGCCTGCACGGCGGGCGCCGCAGGCTGCGGGCGCGGCGTGGCTGGCGGCCTGTCTGGTGGTGAGGGGGCAGGCTCCGGCAGAAGCACCGGCGGCGGCAGCGCATTGGCGGGCATGGCCTGCTGCGGCGGCATGGGAGCAGGCTGTGCCGGCAAGTTGCCCGCGGCCTGGCCCGGCGCCGCGGATTCTGGCGCCTGCCTGGCCGGGGCGCGCAGCAGCACGATGGCGAGCACGGCGAGATTGGCGAGCAGGATCACCGTCAGGGCGATGATCCACAGCGGCATGCGTCGCCGCGGCGGCGCGATGCGCATGTTCATCAATGCGGGGCCGGCCTGGCTGTGGCGCTCCGCTTCGGATTTCTTCAGGGCATCGAGGATGAAGGACATCAGGCCCCCGCAACCGGCGTCAGCTGCGGCGTGCCCCCGCGGGCCAGCACGGCATCGAGCAGCGCCTGGGTCTGGCTGCCGGCGATGCCGTCCACGGCGAGCCCGTGCTGGCGCTGGAACTGCCGCACCAGCGTTTCCAGCGAAGCATCGAAGAAGTCGCTGCCGGGGCCATCCACGCTGAGACCCGCCCAGCTCCGCAGCCTGGTGCGCAGCTGCCTGACGGGTTCGCCGCGCGAGCCCATGGAGAGATTGCGCGTGTCCAGCTGGGGCGGCTTCCACAGCAGCACGAAATCGCCGCTCCAGTTCTGGAGCAACTGGGGAAGCGGAAACTCCTGCGCGCTGCCGCCAAGCAGCAGTTGCGCGCGCTCGGCGGCGATGCCGGTCAGCACGGCGTGCTGCGGGCCGCCCACCGGACGGTCCAGCGGCAGGATGGCGGGCCGGTTGAAAAGGCGCAGGCGTTCGAAGCCACCCTGTTGCGAGAGGCATTCCAGGCCCTGCCGCAGCGCCTGCGTGCAGGCGTCTTCGCCGCCTGCCACATAGCGCGCCGACCAGATCGCGAACAGCTGCCGCCATGCGCCATCGATGTCGTCCATCCCGGTGCCGGCCAGCAAGGTGCGCAGATCCGCCGCCGGCAGCATCGTCGCCACGGCAGGAACAGCGGCCGCTACCTGGGGGGATGCTGTTTCCTGCACCGCGGGTGTCGTCGCGGCAGGCGACGCGGCCGCGGCGGGAGGCGGCGGCGCTGCGAGATGCGTTCGCGCATACAGGGCCCAGCCAGTCAGCAAGGCGCCCGCGACCACGAGGACGGTGCCGGTGCTCAGCGCCCACGGCAGCCAGCGCGCGAACACGCGCCGGTCGAAGACCTCGCCGGCCGCCTTGCGCACCATCGAGGCGGAGACCTGGTGGCGATCTTCGGAGTAGCCGCCCAGCAATGCGCGGTCGCCGATGATGTTCAGCAGGCGCGGCACGCCGCCGCTGACGCGGTGCAGCTCACGCAGCGCGCCAGGCGTGAAAAGGTCCGACGTGGCCCCGGCGACGCGCAAGCGGTGCTTGAGGTATGCGACCGATTCCTTCTGCGTCAGCGGTTCGAGGTGATAGCGCCCGGTGATGCGCTGCGCGAGCTGGCGCAGGTCATTGCGCGAGAGCACCTCGCGCAGTTCCGGCTGGCCGATCAGGATGATCTGCAGCAGCTTCTGGGTTTCGGTTTCCAGGTTGGTGAGCAGCCGCACCTGTTCGAGCAGTTCGGGCGGCAGGTTCTGCGCCTCGTCCACCACCAGCACCACGCGCTTGCCCGAAGCATGGGCGCGCAGCAGGTAGCGGTTGAGGATGTCGACCAGCTCCTTGACGCTGTCGATGGCATCGTCGGGCACCAGAATGCCCAGTTCCTCGCAGATGGTGAGCAGGAACTCGGTGGCGTTCATCCTCGGATTGAGGATGAGCGCGATCTCGGCGTTGTCGGGCTGCTTCGACAGCAGCGAACGGATGATGGTGGTCTTGCCGGTGCCCACCTCGCCGGTGAGCTGGATGAAGCCGCCGGCCTCGGTGATGCCATAGACCAGATGCGCCAGCGCTTCCGCGTGGCGCCCGCCCAGAAACAGATAGCGTGGATCGGGCGTGATCGAGAAGGGCTTCTCCGCCAGGCCGTAGAACGACAGGTACATGCGCGCGGCCCGGCGGAAAGTCCCGGTTTACTTCACGGTGATCGTGATTTTCGACGAGGCCACCACCGGATCGAAGGGGATATGGAGGTGATCGCCGAGCACCAGCTGCAGGGTGTGCGTGCCCGGTGTGAGCTCCACCGACGCCTGCGTCTGGCCCTTGCCGAAGTGCACATGCTTGTCGTCGGTGGGCACTGGCAGTGTCGGGTCGGGCAGATCCGTGTCGATCAGCAGGTGGTGGTGACCCGAGCCTTCGAACGGGATGCCCGCGGGCGCCACGCCCATGCCGGAGAGACCGAACAGCACGGTGACCGGGCTGGTCACTGTCTCGCCGTCCTTCGGGCTGATGATGTAGAGCTCGGCGCCGGCCGGCGCCGCGGTGCGCGGCAGGGCCGCGGCTGCATGATCGGCGTGGTCCGTGTGCGCCGCGGCATCTCCCGCAGCATCCGCGGGAGCAGCTGTTTCCGGTGCCTTCGCGCACGCGGTCAGCAGCGTGAGCGTGGCGGCCAGCGCCGCTGTCGTTCTGAGAACCATCTGAATACTCCTGTCAGTCGTGGTGAATGCCGCGGCCCGCGGGGAGCTCGTCCGGCGCGAAGTCGTCGACATTGATGATGAGCATGATCCTGCGATCGTAGTCGCGCAGCAAATCGGCCTGCTCCTGCGAGAGAATGCCCAGGCGTCGACCTTCTTCGATCTGGCCGGGCACGTCCAGCGCCCGGATCCGGCCTGTCTTGACGCCTTCCACGCGCAGCTTGCGTTCCAGCGGCTCGACTTCAAGCGCCATCTGCAGCGCCTGCTGCAGCTCGCCGGGAAGGGATTGCTGCGGATGGTAGGCGTGGCGGCACAGCCGCTCGCGCGAGCTGCCGGGCGTCATGGCGAGGTCGGCCAGCTGCGTGGCCAGTTTGTCGCTGGGCGCGAAATAGGTGCGGCCGCGCGGGAAGATCAGCGCCCGCATCAGGCCGGCGAGGAAGCGGTTGGGGAAGTTGCGCAGGAAGTCGTGCAGCTGTTCCTGCGCGTGGTAAAGCAGATGGCGGCAGCTCCACTCGACGATGGGCAGATCCTCGCGCGGACTGCCGGCGTCGTGGTGATGCTTGAGCACCATGGAGGCGAGGTACATGTACGAGAGCACGTCGCCGAGTCGCGCCGACAGGCTCTCTTTCTTCTTCAGATAGCCGCCCAGCGAGAGCATCGCCACGTCGGTGGCGAAAGCGAAGGAGGAGGAGAAGCGCTCGATGTGCTGGAAGTAGCGCCGCACCGGACCGGTGCCGGGCGCGCTCTCGAAGCGCGCGAAGGTGATGGCCATCACCAGCGAGCGCACGGCGTTGGAGACTGCAAAGCCCAGATGCGCGAACAGCGCGCGGTCGAAGGCGTCGACGCTGCGCTCGCCATCCGGATTGCGCGCCGCCTGCATTTCCTTCAGCACGAAGGGATGGCAGCGAATGGCACCCTGGCCGAAGATCATCAGATTGCGCGTGAGGATGTTCGCGCCTTCCACCGTGATGCCGATGGGCGCGGCCTGGTAGGCGCGACCGATGAGATTGCGTGGACCGAGCATGATGGCCTTGCCGCCCTGCACGTCCATCGCATCGCAGCCGACGATGCGGCCCATCTCGGTGATGTGATACTTGAGGATGGCGGCCGGCACGGCGGGCTTCTCGCCGCCATCGATGGCGCCGGTGGTCACGCTGCGCGCCGCATCCATGATGTAGGTGAGCCCCACCATGCGGGCCAGCACCCGCTCCACGCCCTCGAACTTGCCCACCGGCATGCCGAACTGGCGGCGGATGCGCGCATAGGCGCCGGTGGACCACACCGCGGCCAGCGCGCCGCCGGTGGAAAAGGCCGGCAGCGAGATGCAGCGGCCCACCGACAGCTGCTCCACCAGCATGCGCCAGCCGCGCCCGGCCATCTTCACGCCGCCGATGATCGCATCGAGCGGCACGAACACATCCTTGCCCTGGATGGGGCCGTTCTGGAACGGGATGTTGAGCGGCAGATGCCGCCGGCCGATGGTGATGCCCGGCGTATCGCGCGGCAGCAGCGCGCAGGTGATGCCGATGTCCTCTTCACCGCCCAGCAGACGATCGGGGTCCTGCATGCGGAAGGCGAGGCCGACGACGGTCGCCACCGGCGCCAGCGTGATGTAGCGCTTGGAGAAGTTGAGCCTCAGGCCCAGCACTTCCTGGCCGTCGTACATGCCGCGGCAGACGACGCCGGTATCGCTGATGGCCGCGGCGTCGGAACCCACCGTGGGGCTGGTGAGGCCGAAGCAGGGGATTTCCTCGCCGCGCGCCAGCCGCGGCAGCCAGTAATCTTTCTGCTCCTCGGTGCCATAGTGCACCAGCAGTTCGCCGGGGCCGAGCGAATTGGGCACGCCCACCGTGGTGCCGAGCACGATGCTGCGGCTGCCGAGCTTGATCAGCACCGAGGACTGCGCGTGCGTGCCGAATTCCAGGCCGCCATATTTCTTGGGGATGATCATGGCGAAGAAGCGCTTCGCCTTGATGTATTCCCACGCCTCGGGCGAGAGGTCCGCGCGCCGGTGGGTGACGTCGAAGTCGTCCACCAGCGCGCACAGCTCTTCGCAGGGGCCGTCGAGGAACGCCTGCTCTTCGGCGGAAAGCTGCGCCGGTCGCGCATCCATGAGCCGGCTCCAGTCCGGCTTGCCCGTGAACAGCTCCCCGTCCCACCACACCGTGCCCGCCTCCAGCGCTTCGCGCTCGGTGGCGGACATCGATGGCAGCAGCCGCAGATAGGTCTTGAGGAAGGGGCGCGAGATCAGCGCCTTGCGCAGCGGGCGGATGTTGAACAGCCACATCACCACCAGCATCAGCAGCAACAGGCCCTTCCACAGCCCTGCCGGGTTGCCGAACCAGGAATACACGCCGAACAGCACCGTGAACACCACGGAGAAGGCCAGCAATGGCAGGCGCTGATAGGCCAGCACCAGCACCGCGATGACGAACAGCAGCGTCACCAGCGCGCCGATCTGGGTGACGGCGAACACCGCGGTGGTGAGCAGCAGCAGAAGCAGGGCGGCGAGCAGCATCGCGTGACTATAGCCCCCTGTCGCGGTGCGTGGGAGAGCGTCTGTCGGTGGCGGCCTACAGCGGGAGGCTCCTGCCTGTCCTTATGCCGGGGGTGGTCTGCCGTGGAGCATGAGCCCACTGGAGCTGACAGCCCGTATTCAGATGGAGATCTGCATGAAAAACCCGTCCCGCATGGTGACCGCCGCCGCGCTGATGACGTTGCCCCTGGCAGCAATGGCGCAGGGCGCGCTGAACAACCCCACCGGTCCTTATGTCGGTGTCGGCGTGGGGCAGTTCAATGTCGGCATTGACCGGCTGGATGACGTCGATGACGCGGTGGCGAACATCCGTGACTCCGATGACACCGCCATGAAGATCTTCGCCGGCTGGCGCCTGCTGCCGTTCCTGGCGCTGGAGGCCGGCTACGTGGATCTGGGCAATCCCGGCGACGATTTCGAGACTTCGGGGAGCGACGGCTCCTATCGCCTGGCGATCAGCGGCTTCACGGTCGCGGCGCTGGCGCGCGTGCCTCTGGGCCCGGTCGAGCTGTTCGGCAAGGTCGGCCAGTATTTCTACGACGTGCGCACACGCATCGATTTCGACGGCGGCCTGCCTTCCATCCGCGGCAAGGACAGCCGCGACGATTTCATGTGGGGCGGCGGTGTGTCGATGGTGGTGCTGCAGCATCTGGAGCTGCGCGCGGAATACGAGAAGCTCGAGCTGAAGAACACCGACAAGTCGGACGCGTTCTGGCTGTCGGCGGCGTGGCGCTTTTGAGAGAAGGAGAAGCACATGAACTGGGATCGCATTGAAGGCAACTGGAAGCAGCTCAAGGGCAGCGTGCGCGAGCGCTGGGGAAAGATCACGGACGATGATCTCGACGTGATCAACGGCCGGAGGGAACAGCTCACCGGACGTCTGCAGGAGCAATACGGCATCACCAAGGACGAAGCCGAAAAGCAGATTGCTGACTGGCAGCGCAACCTTAAGCAGTAGCTTCCCATGCCCGTGAGGGGTTGGCCGGCCCTGGAAGGGGCCGGCGCGGCCTCTGCTTGGTGGCACCCGGGGGAGGGAGAGGGACGAGGCCGCGCCGGCAAAAAAGTGGCTTGAGGTAGCAGCGGAAGTGAATATACTGCAAATGATTCTCATTCGCAAGAGATTGCCTGAGCAATGGCTGGACGTGACGAACTGGAAATCCGGCAGGAGGCGCGATTCACCCTCTGGGCCCTGCGTACCCTCAACTCACGCGAGCTGACGCGCGAGCAGCGGCAACGGCTTCTTGCCCATGGCTTCGATCTGGCCGACGCCCGGCACGCGCTTCCCATGTTCCTGCGCTTCGGCCAGCGGCTGGCGGGCGCCACGGGCCATCGCATCCACTGGCACGAGCCGCATTGCTGCCGCCTGTCCGGTGGCGAGCTGCTGGTCCTGCAGGCCCTGGCCCAGTGTCAGTCCGCGGGTGGGGAATGCCCGGTGTGGCGGCAGCTGCTGGGTGCTGGCGAAAGCAGCGAGCTTGCTGATTGCGGGCGCGAATGGCTCAGGGCGCTGAGCCTCGAAGGCATCTGCTTTCCCACTCCGGCGGAACTGGTCGAGGGACTGGCGCCGCTGGAGAATCTCATCAGCTTCCAGCCGGTGGCTGGCTGAGGCGGATCAGCTGGCCGGGATGTGGTTGAGTTCGGACCAGCCGGTCCAGATGAACTCCACGCCGATGCACAGCAGCACGAAAGCCATCATCCGCAGCATCACCAGGGTGCCCACCTCACCCAGCTTGCCCAGCAGCGTGGCCGCGTGCCGGAAGATCAGATACAGCACCAGCGAGGTCAGCGCCGCGCCCAGCACCGCCACGGCGGCGCCGATGACATAGAGCGTGGGCGTGACCGGCAGCTTGGCGCCCAGCGCGATCGAGGCCGCGATGGTGCCCGGACCGGTGGTGAGCGGAAAGGTGATGGGGAAAAAACTGCGCCGCACGATCTCGGCGTCGGAAAGCTGCTCGGCCTTCTCGGACGCCGCCGTCTGCACCTCATCGCTCTCGTTCCGGTGCAGCATGCGCCAGCCCGTGGCGGCCACCAGCAATCCGCCGCCGATGCGCACGATGGGCAGCGAGATGCCGAAGAAGGCCAGCACGTAGGTGCCGATCAGCATCGCGCTGACCAGCACCACCCAGCTGTTGAACGCCACCTGGCGGGCCAGGCGCTGCGTGATGCTGCGGTTGCCACCGGTGGCGGCCACGAACACCGGCGCGGTGCTCATGGGATTGATGATGGGCAGCAGCGTGAGCGGAACCAGCGCCAGCGACTGCAGGATGGGAATCAGGTGCTCCACGTGCGGACGCTACGACGCCGGATCGAGCCCGGTATGGTCCTTGCCGCCGTCTTTCATCGCATACAGCCCCGTGCGCACCGGGCCGTGCCGGCGCACGCCTTCGCGCATGGCCTCCAGATATTCGAACCACTCGATGCCGTTCAACGCGGCGTAGTGCATCAGCAGCTGCCCGTTCACGCCATAGACATACAGCAGCCCGATGTCGGGCTTGCGCAGGGCTTCCAGTTCCTCGCCGGTGAGTTCGTACTCGGCCAGCAGACGGGCCGGATCGTCCTGGTAACGGGCGCGGACCAGCGGGTCGCGATTGAGCTGATAAAGCAGCTTCTGGACGTAATACAGGCTCATGGGCAAGGCGTCTCGAAACCGGTAATGTGGGCAGTATAATTCGCGCGATTCGGATGGCGGTACTTCATGGATTCCAGACTGATTTTCTTCTATTACCCGCGTGCCTGCTCGCTGGCGGTGCACATCGCGCTCGAAGAGGCGGGCCTCGAATATGAGTGCCGGCTGGTCGATCTGAAGTCGGCGAAAAACCGTTCCCCCGATTATCTCGCGCTGAATCCCAAAGGCTCCGTGCCGGCGCTCGCGATCGGCCAGGAAGTGCTCACCGAGACGCAGGCCATCCTCACTTATCTCGGTGACCTGAAGCCTGCGCTCAAGCTGTTGCCCCCCACGGGGGATTTCGCGCGCTATCGCGCGCATGAGTGGATGAACTTCCTCTCCAGCAGCGTGCATGTGTACATCCGCTCCATCTTCCGCTCCTCGGCCTATGCCGGCGACGATCCGCGCGCGAATGAAGAGGTGAACACCCAGGGTGTGCGCAATCTCGCCAAGGCGGTCGCCGTGGTGGAAGAAAAGCTCGGCGACCGGCAGTGGGCGCTGGGCGATCGCTTCACGGTGGTCGACGCGTATCTCTTCATCATGTACCTGTGGACCACGGACGAGCGCATTGCCTCCGTGCCGGCGCGGCCGAACTGGGATCGCGTGGCGGAGAATGTCTGGCAGCGCCCGGCCGTGCGGCGCGTGGTGGAGGTGGAGCGGCGCGACCGCAACTATCCCGTGCCGGCGCACTGGAGAACGCCATGAGTCTGGTCTACGCGGGGATCTGCTGTCATGCGCCCGGCATCACCTCGCGCGGCCATCTGGCCGAGCCGCAGCAGTACCAGCGGCTGGTGGCCGCCTTCGACCGCCAGCGCCGGGCCATCCGCGATGCCGGCGCCGAAGTGCTGGTGGTGGTGTCTTCCGAGCACTTCGCCAACTTCTTCATGAACAACATGCCGGCCTATTCGATCGGCATGGCGGAGTCCTATGAAACTCCCATCGAAGATCCCGACTGGCTGAAGACCGCGCGCGCGAAGGTGCCGGGCCACCCGGATCTGTCGTTGCGGATGATCGAAGAGGTGCTGCAGACCTCGGACGTGGCCTATGCGCAGGAGTGGAAATTCGATCACGGCATGGCGGTGCCGCTGCACTTCCTGACGCCCGACTACGATCTGCCGGTGGTGCCGGTGAACATCAACTGCCAGGCGCCGCCGGTGACGCCGCTGCATCGCACCTGGGAGTTCGGCCGCGCGTTGCGGCGCGCCATCGACAAGGCGCCGGAGAAGATCGCGCTGATCAGCACCGGCGGCACCTCACACTGGCCGTGCACGCCGGATTCCGGAAAGATCAACTTCGCGTGGGACCAGGAATTCCTCGATCGCATCCTCAACACCCGCAAGGATGAGCTGCTGTCCTACGTGGACAGCGAGACCTACGCGCAAGCCGGCCAGGGCGCCTTCGAGATCCGCACCTCGATCTGCGTGGCTGCCGCCTGCGAAGGCGCGAAAGGGGAGCTGTGGTTTGCCGAACCCATCCCGATCTTCGCCACCACCTGCGTGATCGGCACGCTCATGCAGGCCGGAAGCACGCCCGCCTGAGCACCGAAGATCACAGCCTCAGCCGCAGCTTGCTGTCGCGGCATGTGACGATGATTTCCATCGGCGGCATCATCGGCGCGGGGTGAGATCCGCGCGGATGCGCTTCAGCGCCATCCACGCGCCGGTGATCGCCAGCGCCGAAACGCCGGCCAGCAGCAGCAGCGTGACGATGTCCCACAGCGGGCGGCTGCGCAGCCCCGGAAGGTTGAGATTGTGCATGGCGCCCACCAGCCAGCGACTCTGGCGGATGGCGCCGTCCACCACGCGCACCGAGCCGGTGGTGGGGCTGATGTACAGGCGCGTGCGGGCCGCGTCGGCGAGGATGACACGGTACACCGGCAGCTCCACGGTGTTCTTGTGGCCGTAGTAGTAGGTGTCGGGGGAGTCCAGGCGCTCGAAGCTCGCGACCGGCGCGTCGAGCGCGGTGAGCCAGTGCTGCACGGCATCGGCCTGCAGCGGATCGGGTCGTGCAGCGGAATCCAGACGCTCCGTGCTGCCATCGGCGCGGCGGGCGATCACCTGCAGCCTGCCGCCGGCCGCATCGCCCTGAAGCTGCACGAAATCGCCGCCGTCCAGATGCGCCGGCGCGGCCTCGAGGAACTGGCGCAACTCGCCGACGGTGGCCGAGCCGCGCAGCTGTGCGCGCAGTCCGGCGCCTCCGTCGGTCTGCATCAGTCCCCAGGGAGTCATGGTCATGAGGCCGCTGAACATCCAGGTGAGCGTGATGATCCCGAACACCAGGCCCAGGATGTGATGCCAGTACCACCAGCCGCGGAAGGGCGAGGCCAGGCGCCCCTGGCGTCGGCGGCGCAGGCGCGCAATGCCCACGTAGAGACCGGTGACGGTGAGGAAGGTGCCGAGCGTGGCGGTCCAGATGACGACCTGGGTCCACAGCGCGCCATTGGCGCGCAGCGCGGTGGGATACAGCCAGTGCGGGATGGCGCCGAGCCAGGCGAGCACGCGCTCGCGACGATTGGTGTCCTGGAAGATCTCGCCGGTGGCGCCGTTGATGTAGATCTCGGTGCCGGCGGCGTCGCGCAGCGCGAGGTGCTGCACGGGCCGGTTGCTGTATGCCGACTGGATGGACCACTGGTCGACCGTGATCTCGCCCAGCCATTCGGGGTTGGCGCCGGAGAGCCCGCGCCGGGCCGCGTATTCGGTTGCGATCTGTCGCAGGTCGTCCTGGGAAAGCGGCTCGATCGGCGTGCCGCTGATCAACCGGATGGGCGCCACACCGGGCTGCCGCAGCACCGGTTCGCCGCGCAGCATCTCGATGCGGAAGCTCCGCAGGGATTCCGCGTCATCAGGCAGGAAGGCGGTGCTGCCGCCCGGGAGCTCCAGCGGCGCAAGGCTCTGCAGTCTTTCCGCGGGGGTGAACCACGGAAAGCTCTGGTACATCATGACAAAGCCCGACAGGCACCACAGGGCCACCAGCAGGCCCACGGCCACGGCGACGTAGCGGTGGGTGATGAGTATCAGTCGTAGCAGCATGCGGGTCGCCGGTGTCGTGTTCGTCTCTGGTGAAGGCTAAAGGGGCGCGGGAGCGCGCGGCCAGCAATTAACGGTTGCGACAACGTATGTAAACCTGCCGCCAGGCAGTGTTCGCGGGCCGCGGAGCCGGTTACGCTCGGGTTTCCTCCGCCGGAGCAACGACATGCCGGAACAGCCGACTACGCCGCCTTCGGCAGCCGCGGGCGCCACACCTTCGCGCCTCGAGCGGGTGCTGGCCAACATCGAGCGCGTGGGCAACCGGCTGCCGGACCCGGCCATCCTGTTCCTGCTGCTGCTCGGGGTCACCGCGGTGATCTCGGCGCTGCTGGCGCAACTGAGCTTCACGGCCGTCGATCCGCGCAGCGGCGCGCCCATCGTCGTCCAGAACCTGCTCGGCGGCGAGGCGCTCACGGCCTTCATGGGCGACATGGTCCACACCTTCGTGAGCTTTCATCCCCTGGGTGTGGTGCTGGTGGCGATGCTGGGCATCGGTGTGGCCGAACACGTGGGTTTCATCAACGCGGGGCTGCGCGCGCTGCTGGCCGTGACCTCGCGCCGGCTGCTCACGCCCATATTGATCGTGGTGGCGCTGCTCTCGCATCTGGCGGCCGATGCCGGCTATGTGCTGGTGATTCCGCTGGGCGGCGTGATCTTCTACGCCGCCGGGCGCCATCCGCTGGCGGGCATCGCCGCGGCCTTCGCAGGCGTATCGGGCGGCTTCTCCGCGAGTTTCGTGCCGGTGAGCCTCGATCCCCTGCTTGCCGGCATCACGCAGCAGGCGGCGCAGCTCATCGATCCCGACGCCACCATCAATCCGCTCAACAACTATTACTTCACCACCGTCTCGTCGCTGTTGATCATCGCGCTGGGCTGGTGGCTCACCGACCGCGTGATCGAGCCGCGCCTGAGCCGCGGCACGCGCGTGGATGGCGACATGAGCGACATGCCGCGCCTGGAGGAGCCCACGCCGGCGGAGCGGCGCGGCCTCAGGGCCGCGATGGTGACCCTGCTTGCGGCGCTGGCCTTCATCGCCATCACGGCATGGCCGGCCGCCAGCCCGTGGCGCGCGCCGGCCGGCACGCTCACGGCGACCGATGCGCCGCTGATGAAATCCATCGTGTCGCTGATCTTCCTGCTGTTCCTGCTGCCGGCCATCGCCTACGGCGTGGCGGCCGGCACGGTGAAGAGCCACCGGGACATCATTGCCGGCATGACCAGGTCGATGGAGGTGATGAGCTACTACCTGGTGCTGGTGTTCTTCATGTCGCTGTTCATCGCGGCCTTCGGAAAATCCAACATCGGCGTGCTGGTGGCGATCGAGGGCGGCGAGGCGCTGAAGGCGCTGGGGCTGCCGGTGGCGGTGACCCTGCTGGGTGTGGTGTTCATCACGGTGCTGTCCGATCTGTTCCTGGGCAGCGCCTCGGCCAAGTGGGCGCTGCTGGCGCCCATCCTCGTGCCCATGCTGATGCAGGCGGGCATCTCGCCCGATGCCACGCAGGCCGCCTACCGCATCGGCGACAGCACCACCAACATCATCACGCCGCTGATGCCGTACTTCGCGCTGGTGGTGGTGTTCTGCCAGAAGTATGTGCGCGGCGCGGGCATCGGTACGCTGCTGGCGCTGATGCTGCCGTACTCCCTGGTGTTTCTTGCCGGCTGGAGCCTGCTGCTGGTGGTGTACCTGGCGCTGGGAGTGCCGCTGGGCGTCGGCGGATGATGCCCCGCGCTGTGGGCCGAGCTTCCCTAGCATCGGGGCGGCGCCATGGGAAGTCTTGACCGGGCAGCATGACCCCTATAGTTTGTATCTGCCAGCGGTGCCCAACCCCATATCTGGTATGTGGGGCGGCTTAATAGGGAATCCGGTGACCTGCTCCGAAAGCAGGGAATCCGGAACTGCCCCGCAGCGGTGACCGGGAACGAAAGGCGCGAAAACACTGTGGGCCGCAAGGTCCGCGGGAAGTGCGCCCGGTAGGCGCGGCCGAGAGGCCCATACCCGGAAGTCCGAAGACCTGCCGCAGCCATTGCCCCTCGTGGGGCGGTGATTCTGTCGGGCTCTCGTGGGAGGAGCTGGCGACGTGTGGCTCGCGCCTTCGCGCACCGGGCCTGCGCGTTCCCCTGCTGTTCTTCCGCTTGCGGCCCCGTTCGGGAGCGGAAAACAGATGACCCTTGAAGCAGTCTCCTCCGGCGCGCCGCCGCGTGCGCCTCTCCAGTCCGGTTTCAGACTCACGCCGCCGCAGTCGGCGCGCACGGCCATGGCCGTCACCAAGCGCAGCGGTGAGCGCGAGCCGGTGGATGTGAACAAGATCGTGCGCGCGGTGAGCCGTTGCTGCGAAGGCCTTGCCGAGGTCGATGCGATGCGCGTGGCGCTGAAGACCATCGCCGGCCTCTATGACGGCGCGACCACGCGCGAACTGGATGAGCTTTCCATCCGCACGGCTGCCTCGTTCATCGTCGAGGAGCCGGAATATTCGCTGCTGGCCTCGCGGCTGCTCGGCGCCTTCATCGACAAGGAGGTGCAGGGGCAGGGCGTGTATTCCTTCTCGCAGTCGATCCGTCTGGGTTTCGATACGGGGCTGATCAACGAGCGCGTGCTGGGCTTCGTGGAGGCCAACGCGCGCAAGCTCAACGATGCGCTCGATGCGGCGCGTTCGCAGCGGCTGGAGTATTTCGGCCTGCGCACGCTCTACGACCGTTACCTGCTCAGGCATCCCACGCGCCGGCTGGTGATCGAGACGCCGCAGCACTTCTGGCTGCGCATTGCCGTGTCGCTGGCCACGGGCGTGCAGGAGGCGCTGGAGCTCTACGACCTGATGTCGCGGCTGGAATATGTGCCCAGCTCGCCCACGCTGTTCAACGCCGGCACGCGCCACGAGCAGCTTTCCAGCTGCTTCCTGCTGGATTCGCCGCAGGATTCGCTCGAGTCCATCTACGACCGCTACAAGGACGTGGCGTTGCTGTCCAAGTTCTCGGGCGGCATTGGCCTTGCCTTCCATCGTGTGCGCGCCGAAGGGTCGCTGATCCGCGCCACCAATGGCCTTTCCAACGGCATCGTGCCCTGGCTCAAGACGCTGGATTCGTCGGTGGCGGCGGTGAACCAGGGCGGCAAGCGCAAGGGAGCGGCCTGCGTGTATCTGGAACCCTGGCATGCGGATGTCGAGAGCTTTCTCGAACTGCGCGACAACACCGGTGACGAGGGGCGGCGCACGCATCACATCAACATCGCGAACTGGATTCCGGACCTTTTCATGCGCCGCGTGGAGCAGGACGCGCAGTGGTCGCTGTTCGATCCCAAGGATGTGCCGCGGTTGCCGGATCTCTTCGGTGAGGAATTCGACGCGGCCTACGGGCAGGCGGAGGCCACGGGACTTGCGAAGAAGCAGCTGCCGGCGCGCGATCTCTATGCGCGCATGATGCGGGTGCTGGCCCAGACCGGAAACGGCTGGATGACCTTCAAGGACAAGAGCAACCGGGCCTGCAACCAGACGGGTGAGGGCGGCCACACCGTGCATCTGTCGAACCTGTGCACCGAGATACTGGAAGTCACGAGCAGCGGCGAGACGGCGGTGTGCAATCTGGGGTCGATCAATCTCGCGCGGCATGTGGGAGCGCAGGGTTTCGACTTCGAGCAGCTCGCGCACACGGTGGAAGTGGCGGTGCGCCAGCTCGACCGGGTGATCGACCTGAACTACTACCCTATCGGTACGGCGCGTGCCTCGAACATGCGCTGGCGCCCGGTGGGGCTGGGGCTCATGGGTCTGCAGGATGTGTTCTTCCGGTTGCGGCTGCCGTTCGATGGCGAGCAAGCGCGCGTTCTTTCCACGCGCATCCAGGAAACCATCTACTTTCATGCGCTGCGTACCTCGATGGGGCTGGCGCGTGAGCAGGGGGCGCACGATGCCTTCGGCGACACGCGCGCCGCACGGGGCGAATTGCAGTTCGAAGCCTGGGGTGTGCAGCCGGCCGATGCCGCGCGCTGGGAAGCCCTGCGCGAGCAGATCAAGGCGCATGGCCTGCGCAACAGCCTGCTGATCGCCATCGCGCCCACGGCCACCATCGCGTCGATCGCGGGTTGCTACGAATGCATCGAGCCGCAGGTGTCGAACCTGTTCAAGCGTGAGACGCTGTCAGGAGACTTCCTGCAGGTGAACCGCTATCTGGTCGAGGAATTGAAGCAACTCGGATTGTGGACGAGCGAGATCCGCGATGCGGTGAAGCTGGCCGATGGCTCGATACAGGGCATCGCGGAGATCCCGGTGGAGTTGCGCGCAATTTATCGCACGGCCTGGGAGCTGCCGATGAAGGCGTTGATCGATCTTGCCGCCGAACGCGGCGCTTTCGTCGACCAGAGTCAGTCGCTGAACCTGTTCATGGCCAATCCCAACATCGGTGCGCTGTCGAGCATGTACATGTATGCGTGGAAGCGCGGCCTGAAGACCACCTACTACCTGCGCTCGCGCCCCGCGACGCAGATCGCCAAGACAACGGTGGCTGCCGGCGCCAGTGCCGGTAACGGCGGCGACAACGGCACTGGCGTTGGCGCCCGCGATGCGAAGCGCGACCAGGCCGCCGTGGTCTGCTCCCTCGAAAACCCCGAAACCTGCGAGGCCTGCCAGTGAGCGCGCGACAGATGAAC
The DNA here is from genome assembly GCA_963205255.1 of Pseudomonadota bacterium. Classification (GTDB taxonomy): domain Bacteria; phylum Pseudomonadota; class Gammaproteobacteria; order Steroidobacterales; family Steroidobacteraceae; genus ZC4RG30. The sequence continues at coordinate 92,766 of CAUJIK010000054.1, read as the reverse complement.
CTTCTCGACCCCGGCTTCGATCTCACGCTGCGGCCGATGCGTTATCCGCGCTTCTACGAGATGTATCGTGGCGCGATCAAGAACACCTGGACGGTGGAGGAGATCGACTTCCAGATCGATCTCGGTCATCTGCGCGGACGCATGACGCCGGCGGAGCGGCATCTGATCGAGCGCCTGGTGGCCTTCTTCGCCACCGGCGACACCATCGTGGCCAACAATCTCGTCATCAGCCTGTACCGGCACATCAATGCGCCGGAGGCGCGCATGTACCTCTCGCGGCAGCTCTACGAGGAGGCGCTGCACATCCAGTTCTATCTCACGCTGCTGGACAACTACGTGCCGGACCAGGCCAAGCGGGCGCAGGCCTTCGCGGCAGTGGAGAACATTCCCTCCATCCGCGCCAAGGCCGAGTTCTGCCAGCGCTGGACCGACGAGGTCTATGCCGTGCAGAGCCTGGCCACCGATGCCGACCGGCGCCGCTTCGTGCTCAACCTCACGGCCTTTGCGGCCTGCATCGAGGGGCTGTTCTTCTTCGGTGCCTTTGCCTATGTGTATTTCCTGCGTTCGCGCGGGCTGCTGCCCGGTCTTGCGGCCGGCACCAACTGGGTGTTCCGCGACGAGAGCGCGCACATGGCCTTCGCCTTCGAGGTGCTGCGCACGGTGCGGCGCGAACAGCCGGAACTGTTCGACGAAGAGTGGGCGGCCAACGTGCGCGAAATGATCGCCTCGGCGGTGGACTGCGAGTCGCAGTTCGCCGACGACGTGCTCGCCGGCGGCGTGGTGGGCATGACGCGTGCCGAGATGCGCCAGTACCTGGAATATGTGGCCGACCAGCGTTTCGCGCAGCTCGGGCTGCCGCCGCTGTATGGCTCGAAGAATCCGTTCCACTTCATGGAACTGCAGGACGTGCAGGAGCTGACCAACTTCTTCGAGCGGCGCGTTTCGGCCTACCAGGTGGCGGTGCAGGGCGAGGTGGCCTTCGATCAGGCGTTCTGAGGGGCGTGGGCCAGAAGGCCGCGAATCCGCGCCGGGAGTGGCATGTTCTCCCGGCATTGGCTGCGTCATACTCGGATCCGAAGCCGCGATCCGTGGAGGATTGATGTCTGGGAATTGTTACCTGGGAGCACTGCTCGCATTGGTCCTGTCACCGCTGCTGCTGGCCGCCGAAGGTGGCGGCGCCGGGGCCGGCAGCAGCGGCAGTGTGGCGTCGCGCTACACCTTTTCGTGGCCCGTGGGCCCCGACGCGCCCGCGCCGCGCGGCGGCACCACACGCGGGGCGCCGGTGGAGCTGGATCGCGAGCCCTCCACACAGTGGCGCGCGTTGCAGCAGGCCGATCTGGCCGACCGCGAGCGCGACCGCCGCGCCATTCTCGCCATGGCCGGCAGCTACCGTGTGAGTTTCGATTTTCTCGAGGTCACCGCCTACACCGGCAATGACGAGCGGCCGCGGCCTTATCAGTCCTGGGGCACGGAGAAGATCTATGTGGACCGCGACGAGCCGGGCCATGTGAGCCTGGTGCACGTCCTGGAGATGCGCATCGTGGACGCCGAAGGCAAGCTCAGCGAGCCGATGGTGACCAAGCACTGGCGCCAGGACTGGCTGTATGAACCTGAATCGCTGATCGAATACCAGGGGGACAACCGCTGGACCCGGCGCGAGCTGGCGCCGGCCGAACGCAAGGGCAGCTGGGCGCAGTTCGTCTATCAGGTGGACGAGGCGCCGCGCTACGGCAGCATCGGGCGCTGGGAGCACAATGCAGCCTTCTCCAGCTGGATCAGCGGCGACACCGCGCGGCCATTGCCGCGGCGCGAGTGGAGCGTGCGCAAGGATTATGCGCTGCTGCGCGGCACCAACCGCCACACCGTCGTCCCCACTGGCTGGATACAGGAAGAGAACAACCTGAAGCAGACCGCTGGCGCGGCACTGCCCTATGTAGGCCGCGAGTATGGCGTGGCACGGTACGAAAGGCTGAAGGACGCGGACTTCGCGGCGGCCGATGCCCACTATGCCGAAACGCGTGAATTCTGGAAGGCGGTGATGGTCGACTGGGAACGCTACTGGCTGCGCAATGACGCGGTGACGCTCGGCGCGCACAGCGACCAGTCCGGCGCGTTCATGGAGCTGTTCCAACTTGCCAGCGAGTTTGCGGCCGGGCGGCTGAAGGGTGCGGAGATGGAGGCGAAAATCCGCGCCACCCATGCGCGCCAGGGCGCGGACTGAAGCCGTTCACTGAATTACTGCGTGGAGCCACAATGCGTATCGGTATCGAAATGAGTCTCTACCCTCTCACCGAGGACTACATTCCCGTCATCAAGGGTTTCATCGAACGGCTCAACGAAGTGTCGGGTCTCGAGATCTCTACCAACAGCATGAGCACGCAGGTGTTCGGGGAATACGACCTGGTGTTCTCCACATTGCAGCGCGAGCTGCGGGCCGTGTTCGCCGCCACCGGCGGTGCGAAGGTGCTGGTGACGAAGTTCCTCGGGCCGTTGCCGGAGAGCGGGGGCGCCTGATCGTTGCTGCCGGCCCGCATCAGGTGCCGCAGAAAGTCGCGGCGATGCGCTCGTCGTCGAGCGGCGGGCGCGACAATTCCTCCGCTTCCGGATGATCGTCGAAGGGCTGCTGAAGGACGGAAAGCAGGCGCGTGAAAGGTCCCAGGTCGTCATGATCCGATGCGGCCTGAAGTGCCTGCTCCACACGATGGTTGCGGGGAATGAAGGCCGGATTGGTCCGGCGCATGGCCTCATGCACCATCGCTGGAGCGCGCGCCTCCGCGGCCAGGCGCAGCCGCCAAGTGGCGAGCCATTCATCGACGATGCCCGGCTCGCGAAATTGCTGGCGGAATCCAGCTTCGTGGGCCGTGCCCAGCGCGGCGTCGGCCAGGGTGTGAAAGCTGTTGGTGAAATCCGCATGCCCGGCCTGCAGCGCGGCCAGCAGGGTATTGATCAGCGCGGCATCCTCATCGCGCGCTGACATCAGGCCCAGTTTGGCGCACAGGCGCTGCTGGAAGGCGCCGTCGAAATCTTCGGCAAATCGTTGCACGACAGGTGTGGCCAGTTCGACCGCGCGTTCCTGGCCGGTGTCGATCAGCGGCAGCAGTGCGTCGGCCAGGCGCGCGATATTCCACTGCGCGATGGTCGGCTGGTTGCCGAAGGCATAACGCCCGCGCCGGTCGATGGAGCTGAACACCGTGTGCGGATCGTAGTGGTCCATGAAGGCGCACGGGCCGTAGTCGATGGTCTCGCCGGAAAGCGCCATGTTGTCGGTGTTCATGACCCCATGGATGAAGCCTACGCTCATCCACTGTGCGATCAGATCTGCCTGGCGTTGTGCGACGCGTTCGAGAAAGGCCAGTGCCCGGTTGCCGGCCTGGGCCAGATCCGGATCGTGGCGCGCGATGGCGTAGTCGAGCAGCAGGCGCAGGCCTTCCACGTCGTCGCGGGCCTGGAAATACTGGAAGGTCCCCACGCGCAGATGGCTTGCGGCCACCCGCGTGAGCACGGCGCCGGGCAGCACCTGGTCACGGAACACCTGTTCGCCGGTGGCGACCACCGCCAGCGAGCGCGTGGTCGGAATGCCCAGCGCGTGCATGGCTTCGCTGACGAGATATTCGCGCAGCATGGGGCCGATGACGGCGCGCCCGTCACCGGCGCGCGAGAAGGGCGTGCGCCCCGAACCCTTGAGCTGGATGTCGTACAGCCGGCCGTCGCGACCACGCTTTTCTCCCAGCAGCAGCGCGCGGCCATCACCCAGTTGCGGCACGAAGTGCGCGAACTGGTGGCCGGCATAGGCCATGGCCAGCGGCCGTGCGTCCGAGGGCAACTCATTGCCGGCGAGCATGGCGGCCCACTTCCCGCGTTCGGCATCGTCGCGCGGCGGCGCGACGCCGAGCAGGTCGGCAAGCGTGTCGTTGAAGATCAGCAGCCGCGGCGCCCTGACGGGTTTCGGCGCAAGCCGGGCAAAGAAGCGCGACGGCAGCTGCGAGTAACTGTGTTCGAGGTCGGGAATCATGCGTGAAGGTTGGCTTGCACCGGGCTCACATGCGCACCGCGATCACTTGCCGCCCCACACCTCATCGGCGATGCGTATCACCAGTTCCAGCTTGCGGCGCTGGTCGTCCCAGGTGATGCGGTTGCCTTCGGCGTCACTGGCAAAGCCGCATTGCGGAGACAGCGCCAGTTGTTCCAGCGGCGCGTAGCGTGCCGCCTCGTCGATGCGGCGCTTCACATCGTCGATGTTCTCCATCTGGCCGGTCTTGGTGGAAATCAGGCCCAGCACCGCGATCTTGCCCCTGGGAAGGAAGCGCAGCGGTGCGAAGCCGCCGCTGCGCTCGTCGTCGTACTCCATGAAGTAGGCGTCGATATGCATCTGCGACAGCAATGCCTCGGCCACGGGCTCATAGTCGCCGCTGGCGGCAAAGGTGCTGCGGAAGTTGCCGCGGCACAGGTGCATGGCGAGCAGCATGCCGGGCGGCCGGTGCGCCACCACCCGGTTGACGAAGTCCGCGTAGCGGTGCGTCAGCTCGTCCGGGTCGTCGCCGCGCCCGCGCGCGGCTTCACGCATCTGCGGATCGCACAGGTAGGCGAGATTGGTGTCGTCCAGCTGCACGTAGTCGCAGCCGGCCGCATGCAGCGCATGCAGCTCGTCGCCATAGGCGCGCGCCACATCCTCGTAGAAGGCCGGCTCGAGCTGCGGATAGGCGTCGCGGCTGATGCCTTCGCGACCACCGCGAAAGTGCAGCATGGTGGGCGAGGGGATGGAGACCTTGGCGCGGCAACCCTCGCACAGGCATCCCCGCAGGAAGCGCAGATCCTCCACCTGGATGTTGCGCGCGTGGCGCACCTTGCCACTCACGCGGATCATCGGCGGCTGCAGTACTTCGCTGCCATCGGGCTTGACGATGATGCGCGGCTGCGTGGTGTCGACGCCGTCGAGCTGGTCGAGGAAGTCGATGTGGAAACAGCCGCGCCGGTATTCGCCATCGGTGATGCTCCTGAGGCCCACCTCCTGCTGGAAGCGCACCGCCTCGCGGATGGCGCGGTCCTCGATCTGGCGCAGTTCGGCGGCGCTGATGCCGCCATCGGCGAAGCGCTGGCGGGCCTGCAGCAGGAAGGCCGGGCGCAGCAGGCTGCCCACATGGTCGTAGCGGGCCGGCATCCGCGGCGCGGCGTCGGCAGTGGAACTGGCGGGTGCGGAAGCGGTGCGCGCGTCGGGAGTCTGGGACATGATGATCTTCCGGCTGAGGTGGGTCCTACGGTACCCGGGTCGTCCCGTGATTAGAACTGTGTGCCGATGGCGATGTGCCAGCCGGAGAGCTGCCCCGCGAACCGGTAGCCCAACCCCAGCCGCGGCACGGGCAGCCGCCACAGGCGCAACCCCGGCCGGGTTCCCAGCATCATGCCCAGCTCCATGCGCAGCGGCTCCTTCGAGCCATCGGTCAGCGGAACGGCTGGCGGATCTATCAGGATGTCGAACAGCGCATAGGGGATGTATTCCAGTTCCCGTCCCCGCCACGACAGACCACTGCCATAATGCATTTCGGCTGCCTGCCGCAGGCGCACGAAGCGGTCGCCGGGAAGGGACGCGCGAAAGGCCACGCCGGCGACGGCCAGTTCATGGCGCTGGCGCAGCACACGGCCCCGCCACAGGCGCTCCCTCCCGAAGCCCATGCCGATGCTGTAGAGCGCGCCGCTGGCGCCTTCGGCCAGATTCACTCCGGCACGCACCCACGGCGTCATGACCCAGTCGTCCTTCAGCAGCACATCCACTTCGATGCCGGGCATGATGCTGAGGCTGTCGATGCGCCGCGGCAGGCCTTCTCCGGGAATGTCCAGCGGACTGAAATCGAAGAAGCCCACGGTGACGGGAACCACGAAGCGCAGGCCGGGGCTGCCAGGCGTGGCTTCGCGCCAGTTGTGCCGCGGGCGCAGGCGATACACCTGCAGACTGCGGCCGTTCAGGTCATAGATGCCCGAGCCCAGCTCGCTGGCGAACACATAGTTCACCGATTCGGCGGGCGCCAGATGCGGCCGCGGCGCCGCCGCGGCGATGCCGGTGACGAGGGTGCACAGCACCATGTGGCACAGCCACCGCATGAGGCAATCGCGGCTGCGCCGGGGCGCGGGCTACGGTTCCCGCGCGGTGTCCAGCGCCTTCTTCAGCTGCGTTGCCCAGCTGGAAAGCATGCGCACGGCCTCGGCCTGGTTCCACACACTGTTGGCCCACTCCAGGCGGCCGGTCTCCGCGCCGCGCTTGCGGTCGGAGGTGCGGTACAGCACCGTGCCGGTCACGGCGTCGCGCAGTGTGGCGTTGAGACGCATCTCGCCCATGCTCAGCACATAGCTGTGCTGGACGTTCGACCTGGTCACGTCAGGGGCGTTGATGTAGAGATCGACGATGTGCGGTTCCACCTCCAGCACGCCGGCGTCCGGCGTGGTGACGACGGCATAGCCGCCCTTCTCCAGCACGCTGCGGAAGGTGTCGTCGGCGAGTCTTGCGAGGTCGGTGCGCAGCTTGTCCACTTCATTCGGGCGCAATCCGCCGGTGCCGCCATAGTCACGCGGATCCCAGCGCTTGCTGAATGCCACGGTCGCGGGCTTCAGCAGCACGCGGTCGTATCCGGCAAGGCTTGCGCCGGGACGCTTGTAGGCCCGGTCGATGTCGCGCACCTGGATGCGCTCCAGGCCGTCGTCGGTGATTTCGGCGGCCGTGGCAATGGTAAGGGGGGCAAACAGGGCGAGCGCAGCGGTGGCCAGGGCCAGCGTGCGGATAAACGGGTTCATGGCAGTCTCCTGCGTCGATGCTGTGGCAACTATCGAGCCGCAGCGCGGTCAAAGTCCAGTGCAGCATGAGTGTTAGGCTGCAGTAACTGGGACTATTGCGGCTGTGGAGGGTTCCCATGAAAGCGCTGATCAAGACTGCAATGCTCGTGGCGGCGGTGGTGGTGCTGCCGGCCTGCACCACCGGCTATGTCGCCACCTGGAAGGACCCGGCCGCCGAACCCGTGCATTTCCGCGGCGCCAAGGTGGCCGCGGTGGTGATGATGCAGGACCAGGCGTCGCGGCGCAGGGCCGAGGACGTGCTGGCGCAGGAAATCACCGCGCGCGGCGCGGACGGCGTCGCCATGTACGTGCTGTTGCCCGAGGCGGAGCCGTCGAATGAGCCCGAAACGCGCGCGGCGCTGGAGCGCGCCGGTGTGCAGGGCGTGGTGGTGATGCGGCCGGTGAAGACCGAGCAGTCGCTGCGCGTGGTGCCGGGCGATCGCCTGGGGCCGCCCTACAGGAGCTACTGGGGCGGGTACTTCGGCTATGGCTGGGGCACGCCCTGGCCCTGGGCTTTCGGCGCACGGGCGCCGGATGTCGAAGTGGACACCGTGGTGTCGGTGGAGACGCTGGTCTATTCGCTGAAGCAGAACCGGCTGATCTGGAGCGGCACCAGCAAGACCACCAATCCGCCGAAGGTGGAGCGCTTCATCCACACCCTGGCGCAGATGGCGGCGACCCAACTGGAAAAAGAGGGGCTGCTCAGCCCCTAGGCGGCGCGCGCCGGGTCGGCGCATTCCCACATCGAAACCACCGTCGCGGGCGGTGGCACGAACGGGTGTTCGGGGAATGCGTCGCTGGGCCAGGCCTCGACATGCCGCAGCCATGCGCAGGCCTTCAGTTCGCCTTCGTGCACCGGGTTGACGTAGACGATGCGCAGGCGGCGCGGATGGCGTCGCAGGCTGTCCTCCACCCTTGCCAGCACTTCGCGCAGCGTTGCCGCTCCGAAGGGGTTGAACAGGAACAGGATGGTCACATCATCGAAGTTGCAGGATTGCGCCAGAGCGCGTTGCAGCGTGACGCGGGCATCCGGCGGGTCGCGCCGCAGATTGCGCTGCGCTGCCGCGAGGAAATCCGCATCCTGCTCCACGCCCACCAGCCGCCCGGCGCGCGTGCGCATCGCCATGGCCAGCACTCGCCCCTTGCCGCAACCCAGGTCCATGAAGACATCCGCCGGCGCGGGGTCCAGCCAGCGCATGATTTCCATCAGCAGCAGGTAGGGCGTGCCCTCATAGACGACGGCATCGGAAAGCGCCACGGGCGCCCAGCCCGCGGTCTGGGCGCCCAGGTGTTTTTCCCAGTAGCGCTCGTGCAGGCCGACCTCGCCGGCGAATGATCCGACGATGGGCCGGCGCATCACATAGCGGCGCCACAGCAGCGCTGGCGATGCTGTGGCATGGAGCGCGAGCTTGAGCGCGCGCCCCGCCGCACGAAGTGGGTTGCCGGCCAACGCAGGCGCTTACAGCAGGTCCTTGACCCCGTCGCGCTCTTCCAGCAGCTCGGCGTGGCTGGCATCCATGCGCTTGCGGCTGAACTCGTCGATCGAGAGCCCCTGCACGATGGAGTATTCGCCGTTCTTGGTCGTGACCGGATAGGAATAGATCACGCCCTCGGGAATGCCATAGCTGCCGTCCGACGGCACGGCCATGCTCACCCAGTCGCCATCGGCCGTGCCCTTCACCCAGGTATGCACATGGTCGATGGCCGCCGCCGCGGCCGAGGCGGCGGAGGAAGCGCCGCGCGCCTTGATGATGGCGGCGCCGCGCTGCTGCACCACGGGGATGAAGGTGTCCTCGATCCACTTCTGGTCCACCAGCGACTTCGCGGCCTTGCCGGCCACGGTGGCATGCGACAGGTCGGGGTACTGCGTGGAGGAGTGGTTGCCCCAGATGGTGAGCTTGCGCACGTCGGTGGTGTGTGTGCCGGTCTTCTCGGCCAGCTGCGACAGCGCGCGGTTGTGATCCAGGCGCGTCATCGCGGTGAAGTTGCGCGGGTTGAGGTCCTTCGCGTTGGCGCGCGCGATCAGCGAGTTCGTGTTGGCGGGGTTGCCCACCACCAGCACCTTGATGTTGCGGTCGGCCACTTCGTTCATGGCCTTGCCCTGCGCGCTGAAGATCTGCGCATTGGCCAGCAGCAGGTCCTTGCGCTCCATGCCGGGGCCGCGCGGCCGCGCACCCACCAGCAGCGCCACCTGCGAGTCCTTGAACGCCACTTTGGCGTCATCGGTGGCAACGACCTTGTTGAGCAGCGGGAAGGCGCAGTCGTTGAGCTCCATCACCACACCCTGGAGGGCCGGCAGCGTCGGCGTGATTTCCAGCAGGTGCAGGTTCACGGGCTGGTCCGGACCCAGCAGCGCTCCGGAGGCAACGCGGAAGGCGAGGGCATAGCCGATCTGGCCGGCGCTGCCTGTGATGGTGACGGTGACGGGCTTTTTCATCAGAACTCCAGCGTAATGAAGCCGGCCATTCTAACTCCGGTCGACCGGAGTGGCGGGCAGAGCCGCCGTTTCGCAAAAGGGTGTTGATTCTGGTTTAGTGTTGTAGTTAAATACTACACCATAGAGGTATAGGGGTGGTCCCGAACCTCCACAACGACACCTTGAGGAGCATAGCCATGCAGACCCGTACTGAAGCCGTCCTGGAAGTGATCTCCCGCACCACCGCCGTGGCGCTGGCTCTGGGCACCACGTTCGCCGTCTCGGCCGCCACGTTCTCCATCGTGACCGGAGAGGCCTCGGGCAGCCGCGCCGTGATGGCCATGGTGTTTGCCCCGGTTCGCGCCTTTTTCGGCGGCTGAACAGGCAATTACGGAACACTGGCAGCGCGAGGAATCCACAATGATGCTGAAATTGAAACAATCGGTATCGGAGATGGCACTTCTGCTGCCACGGATCTTCTGGGCGCTGGCGGTGCTCGGAGTGGCGCTGGTGGCTGGCGAGACGCGCCCAGGCGGTGAGCGCGGCAGCGCCGAACGCGCCAGCGCGGCCTCGCATGCGGACATAATGGATGCCCCGGCCGCCAGGCGCGCCGGTCTCGGAGTGCTGGAGCGCAAGTGAGCCCGATCGACGCCAAATGGGACGACTCCCAACCCATCTATCGCCAGCTGCGCGACCGCGTGGTGGCGATGATGCTGGAGGGGGTGCTGAAGGAGGGTGAAGCCCTGCCTTCGGTGCGCCAGGTGGCGACCGAATACCGGCTCAATCCGCTCACGGTGCTCAAGGCCTACCAGCAGCTCGCCGACGAGGGGCTGGTGGAGAAGCGCCGCGGCCTGGGCATGTTCGTCGCGCCGGGCGCCGGCGGGGCGCTGCTCAAGGACGAGCGCGAGCGCTTCCTCGCCAATGAGTGGCCCAGGATCCATGCAACCATCCAGCGGCTGGGCCTGTCGGCCGAGACCCTGCTGAGCACCGAGCCTGGCGACGCCACGCCGCCGCTGCCCACGCGCACGGAGTCCAGAACATGAGTCTGATCATCGAGGCGCGGGGCCTCACCAAGCACTATCGCAACCACGAAGCCGTGCGCGGCATCGACCTTGCGGTCAGGCCGGGGCGCATCGTGGGCCTCATCGGCCGCAACGGCGCCGGCAAGACCACGGTGCTCAAGGCGCTGCTGGGGCTCACGCGCTACCAGGGGCAGCTCTCGGTGCTGGGGCGCGACCCGACGCTGCAGCGCGATGAGCTGATGCGCGAAGTGTCGTTCATCGCCGATACCGCCGTACTGCCCAAGTGGCTGCGGGTCGCCGATGCGCTCGACTACGTGGCCGGCGTGCATCCCTCGTTCAACCGCGAGCGGGCCGAGAGCTTCCTGGCCACGACCGATGTGAAGAAGAGCCACCGCGTGCGGGAGCTTTCCAAAGGCATGGTGACGCAGCTGCACCTGGCTCTGGTGCTGGCCATCCGTGCGCGGCTGCTGGTGCTGGACGAACCCACGCTGGGGCTGGACCTTCTGGTGCGGCGGCGCTTCTACGACACGCTGCTCAATGACTACATGGATGAGGAGCGCACCATCCTCGTGACCACGCACCAGGTGGAGGAGATCGAGCACCTGCTCACCGATGTGCTGTTCATCGAGCAGGGCCGGATCGTGCTGGATTCGCCGGTGGACCAGCTGGGCGAGCGCTACGCGCAGCTGATCGTCCGGCCCGAGCAGGCCGCGGCGGCGCGCGCATTGAGGCCGTTCAGCGAACGCAACCTGCTGGGTCGCGCCGCGTTCTTCTTCGACGGCGTGGACCGCGCGCTGCTCGCGCCACTGGGTGAAGTAGGGACGCCGACCATCGCGGACCTGTTCGTCGCCCGCATGCAGCAGGAGGCCGCATGAACAACGGGTGGAGCGGCGCGGCGATGGTGCAGGTGCGCCGCGAATTCTGGGAGCACAAGGGGTTGTGGATGGCGCCGCTGGCAGGAGCGGGCCTGCTGCTGCTTGGCACGCTGTTCGGGCGCTTCAGGATCGAGGCCGGGCCGTTCCAGCAGATGCTGGCAACCAATCCGAACATGATCGTGTTCGGTTCGGCAGCCTTCTTCTTCCTGTTCATCGGGGCGATCACATCCTTTGCCACCTGGGCTTACCATCTGGATTGCCTGCATGCCGAGCGCAAGGACCGCAGCATCCTGTTCTGGAAGTCGCTGCCGGTTTCGGACGCGCGTACGGTGCTGACCAAGTTCGCCGTCGGCCTGGTCATCGTGCCGCTGGGCGCGTGGTTGCTGGCCCTGGTCACGCATCTGATCGGGTCCGGGATCATCGCGTTGCAGAGCATGGATGTGGGGTCTGCCAATGTGGGCGGGTTCTTCCAGGCGTGGATCGGGGCGCAAGGTCGCCTGTTCGTCGGCCTGCTGTTTGCCATCCTGTGGTATGCGCCGGTGGCCGCCTACCTGATGCTGGCTTCGGTGCTGGCGCGGCGCGCGCCGCTGATGATGGCGGCGCTGCCGCTGGTGTTGCCCATCCTGGCCGAACACCTGTTCTTCAACACCAATTATGTGGCCCGGTTCATCGGTTACCGGCTGCTCGCGCCTCTGGATGGCAGGACGGCGCTGGCCACGCTGGGCGAGCAGGTCGCGGCCTGGCTTTCGAACCCGGATGTCTGGCTGGGGCTCGTCGCGGCGGCCGGAATGATGTACATCGTGGTGCGTCTGCGGAGATACCGCGACGACACTTGAGGGGCCGGGCGCTTGGCAGGGGCATTCATCGAGAGCCGCCGTGAGGGCGAGGTGCTGGAATGGCGCCTGCGCGGCGAATGGCGCGCCATCAACATCCCTGCCATCCAGGCCGAGCAGCAGGGGATGGATCTGGCCGGCGCGCGCGAAGTGCGCATCGCCACGGGTGAGGCCGATATCGACCTTGCCGGCTGCTGGCTGCTGAACCACATCGGGCACGAGCTGGAGAAGGCCTCGGTGGCGCTGACCTGGGCCGATGCCGAGCCACGCGGACTGCACGTGGTGCGCGAGGCGCTGGACCTGGAAGCCGAGGCGCGGCCACCGGCCATGCAGCCGGATCCTCTGGCCGTGGCGATGGAGAAGCTCGGCCGCACCACGGTGGAGCGTGTCGAAGAGCTGCGCGATGGCGTGACCTTCGTCGGCCGGATCGCCGGGGCGTGGTCGGGCGCATTCACCAGCTGGCGCCGGCTGCGGCCGATCTCGATCGCGCGGCATGTCTACGACACCGGCATCACCGCCATTCCCATCGTGGCGCTGATCGCCTTCCTCATCACGGTGATCATCGCCTATCTCTCGGCGAGCCAGCTGCGCAACTACGGCGCCGACATCTATGTGGTGGACCTCATCACCGTGGGGGTGCTGCGCGAACTGGGCGTGCTGCTCACGGCCATCATCGTCGCCGGCCGCACTGGCAGTGCCTTCGCGGCCGAGATCGGTTCGATGAAGCTCAACGAGGAAGTGGACGCGCTCGATGCCACCGGCGTCGATCCCACCGAGACGCTGGTGCTGCCACGAGTGCTCGGCCTCGTCATCGCGCTGCCACTGCTCACCTTCATCGCCGACATCATCGGCCTCATGGGCGGCGCGCTGCTGTGCCTTTCGCTGCTGGACATGCCGCTGCAGCAGTTCATCAACCGCGCCCAGGAAGCCATCGCGCCCACCACCTTCTGGGTGGGCATTATCAAGGCGCCGGTGTTCGCGCTGCTGATCGCGATGGCGGGCACCTTCCGCGGCATGCAGGTGCGCGGCTCGGCGCGCGAGCTGGGGCGGCTGACCACGGTGGCCGTGGTACAGTCCATTTTTCTCGTGCTGCTCGCGGATGCGCTGTTTGCCATCCTCTTCATGGAGCTCGATATCTGATGGCGGCGCCGGACACCGATCTTGCCGTCGACGTGCGCGGCATCGTGAACCGCTTCGGCCGCCAGGTGGTGCACGACGGGCTCGACATGCAGGTGCGGCGCGGCGAGGTGTTCGGCATCCTCGGTGGTTCGGGCAGCGGCAAGTCGGTGCTGCTGCGGACCATCCTCGGTCTGCGTCATCCGCAGGAGGGTTCGGTGCTGGTCGAGGGCGTGGACATGTCCACGCTGGGCCCGGCCGAGCTGCGCGCCGCCAAGGCGCGCTATGGCGTGACCTTCCAGCACGGTGCGCTGTATTCGGGGCTCACGGTGCGCGAGAACATCCAGCTGCCCATGCTGGAGCACCTGCGGCTGCCCAAGGATGCGCTGGAGGATCTGGCGCGGCTGAAGATCTCGCTGGTGGGCCTGCCGCCCGATGCTGCGAACAAATATCCCTCGCAGCTTTCCGGCGGCATGGTCAAGCGCGCCGCGCTGGCGCGCTCGCTGGCGCTGGACCCGCGGCTGCTGTTCCTGGACGAGCCCACCTCGGGGCTGGATCCAATCAGTGCAGCGGCCTTCGATGAACTGATAGCCTATCTGCAGCAGGAGCTGCAGCTGACGGTGGTGATGATCACGCATGACCTGGACACCATCTTCCGCATCTGCGAACGCGTGGGCGTGATCGTGGATCGCAAGATGATCGTCGATGACCGCGAGAAGATCGTGGACAATCCGCATCCGTGGATCCGTTCGTATTTCCACGGCACGCGCGCGCAGCGCTTCGGCTCGATGGAGGCCGCCACGCATGGAACGTGATGCTCACTACACCGCCGTCGGCGCCTTCGTCATCCTGGTGACGGTGCTGGCGGGCCTGTTCGTGTACTGGTACGCGGATGGCCGCGACCGGCGCCACTATGAGCGCTATGAAATCTACTTCCCCGGCACGGTGAGCGGATTGTCCGAGGGCGGGCCAGTGCGTTACCTCGGCGTGGACGTGGGGCGCGTGCGCACCATCCGCATCGACCGGCGCAGCCCGGACCGGGTGCAGGTGGTGGCGGACATCGACAACGCCACGCCCATCTCCGAGCGCACCACGGCGCGGCTCACGCTTCAGGGCGTGACCGGCCTGCTGTTCGTGGACCTGCGCCAGAGCGACGACACGCGCGAAGTGCTGCCGGCGGTGCCCAGCCTGAACTATCCGGTGATCAACACCGTGCAGTCGGACTTCGACAGTTTCCTTGCCAGCCTGCCGGCCATCGCCGCCAGCACCGTGGAGCTGCTGGACCGCATCAAGACGATCTTCTCGGGCAACAACAGCGAGTCGCTGGCGGCCATGGTGCAGAACCTGCGCCAGGCCACCGATGGCCTGCCCGAGACCATGCGGCGCGTGGATACGGTGCTGGATGAGCTCAGGGGCACGGGTGTCGAGCTGCGCCGGCTGGGAGCCCAGCTCAACGAGGCCGTGCCATCGCTGGGCCCGAAGGTCTGGGAGCTGGTCGAAACATTGAACGAGACGGCGACCAACCTGCAGCGCATGAGCGCCTCGGCCGATGCGATGCTGACGGAAAATCGCGCCGGCGTTTCAGGGTTCACCCAGGACACGCTCCCCGAACTCGAGCGCACACTGCGCGAGGCGCGGGCGGCTGCCGAGCAGTTCGGCGAGCTGTCGCGGGCCTTGAGCGAGGACCCCTCGCGGCTGCTGTTCCAGCCGCCGCAACATGGTTTCGAGGTGCCCCGATGACGCATTTCTTTCGCCTGGCCCTGGTTGCCGCATTCGCCGTGGTCGCCGGTTGCGGCGGCCTGCTGAAGAGCGGTGCGCCGCCGCTGCAGATCTATGTGCTGCGACCGGCCGCGGTCGAGGCGCCCGCGGCAGCGCCGGTGCCCGGTGTGCTGGCCGTGCCGCGGCCGGTGGCACAGCCGGGCCTCAACAGTCCGCGCATCGCGCTGACGCGCCCCGGAAACCGTCTCGACTATTTCGCGGGCGCGAGCTGGGGAGCGTCATTGCCGCAGGTGGTGGGCGCGCTGGCAACCGAATCGCTGCGGTCCTCGGGCCGCTTCGAGATTGTCGCCGAGGCTGAACGCAGCGGCGGCGCGCGCTACGAACTGCAGCTCACGGTGCGTCGCTTCGAGGCCGAATACCAGGACGACGGCGCCGCGGCGCCGAGCGCGCGCGTGGAGTTCGAGTGCCTGCTCACCACCAGCGCGCCGCGCAATGTGCTGGGCCGCTGTGATGGCGCAGCAGTGGTGCCGGCCAGCGCCAACCGCATGAGTGCGATCGTGCAGGCCATGGAGCAGGCGGCGCAGCAGGCACTGGCGCAGGTGATCGAGCGCTCGGCAGAGGCGGCGGCCAGGTCCGCCGCTGGCTGAGGTCGCGTCTTCTCTTCGAGGACATCATTGCACTCATCAGCGTGCCCGTCCGCGGCGGAACAGATTCACGATGGCGAGCAGGATCACGGCGCCGCCCAGAGACACCAGGAAGGTTGCCAGGGTCAGACCGGATGAATTGATCGTGCCGACGCCGAACAGGGGGCTGAGGAGCAGGCCGCCGAGGAAGGCGCCGACAATGCCCACCACGATATTGAGGAAGATGCCCTGCTGCGCATCCGTTCTCATGATCATGCTCGCGATCCACCCGATGACGCCGCCGACGATCAGCCAGACGATGAAGTTCATGTTGTTCTCCGAGGCCGGTGCTGCGCGGAATTGCACATTCGTCGGGGAAGGGTGGCCTATTGCGTGGGCCTGACATAAGCCGCGGGGCGCCTGTCCGCGTGTAGGCGGATGCTGACATCGCCCTAGAAGCGGCGTGTGAAGCTCACCAGGTCCTCATCCGGATCGCCGTCGCCGCAGATCTGCGCGCGCAGTACCTGCGCCGCCAGCATCGAGAAGGTGATGCCATTGCCCCCATAGCCCAGCACGGCGTAGCAATTGCGCATGCGGGGCACGGGGCCGATGGTGGGTGTGCCGGTGGTCGAGGCTCCGAAAGAGCCAGTCCAGGTGAATTCAGGGCGCGTATCCACGTCCGGCAGCAGCCGCGCGAGCTTGCGCCGGATGGTCTGGATCTTTGCCGGCAGCAGCGCGTCGCGTTGCGCTTCGTCGGCGAAATCCTCGTCTTCGCCGCCGCAGATGATCCGGCGACCGGGGCCTACGCGCGCATAGAGATAGGGATCGGCGGCCTCCCACAGGAAGGCTTCACCTTCCCAGAGTCGCCCGCGCTGCGGATACGTGGCCAGTGCCCAGGTGGAGACGATGCGGTGGCCCTTGCTGGGGACGGCGCGGGGCAGTTCGTAGCCGGTGGCAAACACGAGCGAGCGGCTGCGCAGCATGCGGCCGTTCGCCATGTGGAGGCGCACGGTGGCGCCGGGCTCCACGTGTGTGACTTCCTGCGGTGCATGCAGTGTCGCGCCTCGGGCCAATGCTGCGGCGAGGAATCCGCTCGCCAGCCGGCGCGGATTGGCGGCGAGATTGTCGTAGCTGAGCAGGGCCGCGCGCCGTGCAATGCCAAAGCGGTGACGCACCTGGGCGGCATCGAGGAAACTGACCTCGAGGCCCGCGCGCCGACGCGCGTACGCTTCGCGCTGCAGACCTTCCGCGTCCAGCACATCACCCTGCAGATACAGCGAATCGCGGTTCACCAGATCCGCGCTGATGCGCAGGTGACGCGCGCGTTCGCGCAGCGCATCGAGTGCCAGGCGGGAGCGCCGCCACAGGCGTTCGGCGCGGGTACGGCCGATGCGGCGGGCGAGCAGCGAAAGAGGCGTGTCGATTTCGTATTGCAGCAGCGCTGTCGAAGCGGGCGTGGAACCCGCGACGGGCCCGCGCCGATCCACGATGGCCACGGACAGACCCACCGCGCTCAGGGCATCGGCTGTCAGGGCGCCCGAAATGCCGGCGCCGATCACCACGCAATCCAGCGCGCGGCGCGGCAGCTGCCGTGATGTCGCCAGGCGCGGCGATGGCAGTGACATCCACAGTGGCTTGCCGGTGCGCAGATCCTTCTTGCGGGTGGCGCTCATCAGAATGTCGAAAGGCCCGTGGCTTCCATGAAGCGGTACAGCCAGTAACGCCCCTGCGAGGGGTCGGCGTACAGGTCGCTGTCGGCGGTGTACTCGATGCGCCCGGGGCGATTGAACCACAGGGTATCGAACCAGCTCTCGGCGCTGTGCTCCAGCGCGCTGCCGCGCGCGGTGGCGATGACCGCGCCGGCTTCGAGGTTGTAGTCGTTGAGGTTGCGGCGCGTGAAGTTGGCCGAGCCCACGTAAAGCCAGAACTTCTGTGGCTGGCGGATGGCGATGAGCTTGGCGTGGAACTGTTCGCCATGCGTGCGGTACCAGCGCAGCTTGATGGCGCCATCGCTGGCGGCTACCAGCTCCGAGGCCACCTGGCGGTTGGGCAGGCCGGATTTCTCGAAGCCGAAGGCATCCTTGTTCGGGTCGAGCAGGATGCGGATGCTGGCGCCGCGGCCGGCGGCGGCCAGCAGGGCGCTGATGATGCGGCGCTCGGACAGATAGAACTGGGCGATGTCGATGTGATCCCCGGCGCCGGTTCCGTCCAGCACGTCGAGCAAGGCCTGGGCAATGGCGCCTTCGGTGAGCACGGCGGCGCGCGCCTGATCGGTGACGGCCGCTCGATCCTCGGCGGCCGGCGGGAGCGAGGCCAGTGCGGCGTTGAAGGCGCTGGCGTTCCAGCCGGACAGGCGCGCGATGTCGAGCTCGCTTTGCAGCAGTGGCCGCAGCGCCTCGCCGCGCAATTCCAGGGCCACGTTCGAGTGCGCGCTGCTGGCGTCATGTGGGTTGGCGCTGCTCAGCAGGCCCACCAGCGAGCCCGCGCCATCGCCGGTGATCAGCACCTTGCGGTGATCGGCCTTGAAGTGCGGGATGCGCAGCACCGCGCTCAGCGGCAGCGAGGGGCCTGCGGCGTCCAGAGGGTTGCCCCAGCCGCCCTGCACGCCGGGCGCCAGCCACCATTTGAACGCCAGGCGCCACAGGCTGCTGTAGAGCGGGTTCGAATCGCGCAGCGGATCCAGGTCCACCACCACCACATCGATGCCGGCCTGCGAGAGAGGCGCGAAATCCTCCGGCGCGGTGCCCCGGTAGTAGCCGTTGATGGGATCGATGAGGACGAGGATGGGCAGCGCCGGCTGGCTGGCGCGCAGCGCGAGCAGCGCCGTGATGATCTGGTTCGCCACCGGCTGGATGCCGTTCTGGTAGCGCAGCTGGCCCGACGGGCCGGGCTGGTCGTTGAAGAGGAAGTAGTCGAGCACCAGGAAGTCGCGCGCGCCGCGGATGCGCTCCAGTGTGCGCGCGTGGATGGATTGCTCGACGACGGGCGTGCCGCGAAGATCCACGGCCGTGAGATCAGTGAGCAGATGCAGCGACGCCTCGTCCACAGGTTGCAGCGCGCTTGCCACATGCATGCCCGGCGGCAACGGCTTGACCGTGTGCCACCAGCCGATGCCGGCCCACACACCCAGCAGGCACAGCAGCAGGATGCGGGGCAGGCGCGAGCGCTGGCTCACCTGCTTCATGCGGAGGATTCTAGCCAGCGGACGGGAAATGCGCCGCGCGCCGCGAAGGGGCCGGGATTATGTTCAGGCCTGAAGTCGGCCGGAGTCCCCGCTGATCTCGGCGGCTTCCTCGACCAGCGCGGCAAAGGGCGAACCGCCGGGGCCTTCCTGCATGGCCAGCAGCGTGGCCAGGCGCGCGGCGCCGCAGGGTTCGCCGAACAGCTGGCCCTGGGCGAAATTGCAGTCCACCGAGCGCAGGAAGGCCAGCTGGTCGATGGTTTCCACGCCCTCGGCGACCACCTGCATGTCGAGGCTGCGCCCCATCTCGATGATGGTGCGCACGATGGTGGCGTCGTTGCTGTCGGTGGCGGCGTCGCGCACGAAGGACTGGTCCACCTTCAGCGTGCCGATGGGGAACTGCTGCAGCGCCGAGAGGGAGGAATAGCCGGTGCCGAAATCGTCGATGGACAGGTGCACGCCCATCTCGTCCAGCTCGTTGAGCATGTCGATGGTGCGCTTGGGGTCGGCCATCAGCGTGGTCTCGGTGATCTCGAGCTCGAGGCATTCCGGAGACACTTTGTGCCTGGCGAACACCGAGCGGCAGTTGAGGATGAAGCTCGCCTGGCGCAGCTGCTTGAGCGACAGGTTCAGTGCGATGCGGCCGGGGTCGTGGCCCTCGTCGGTGAAGATGCGGTAGTCCTGGCACACCCGGTTCAGCACCCACTCGCCGATGCTGTTGATGAGGTTGTTCTCCTCGGCCAGCGGGATGAACTGCGCCGGCGGAATGTCGCCGTGGCCCGGCAGCCGCCAGCGCAGCAGCGCCTCGGCGCCGACGATGCGGCCGTCGCTGATGTCCACCTTGGGCATGTACGCGACCACCAGCTCGTCGCGTTCCACGGCGCGCTTGAGCTTGCTCTTGAGCATCAGCCGCTCGACCGCGGCCGCGTTCATCTCCGGCGAATAGAACACGCAGCCGTTGCCGCCGTTCTGCTTGGAGTAGTACATGGCCGCATCCGCGTTGCGGATCAGGTCGATGACGTTCTCGGCGTCGCGCGGGCATAGCGCCACGCCGATGCTGGCGGAAAGGAACACTTCCTGCTGGTTGACGTGGAAGGGCTGTGCGACGGCGTTGAGGATGTCGTTGGAGAGGTGCTTGACGATCTCGTGCGCGCCGGAGTGCGGCACACCGTCGATGAACAGCGCGAACTCGTCGCCGGCAAGGCGGCCGAGCACGGTGTCTTCGGGCAGCACGCGGGTGAGGCGCTCGGTGAGGGTTTCGAGCACGCGGTCGCCGGCGCCATGGCCGAAGGTGTCGTTGACCTCCTTGAAGTGGTCCATGTCCAGGTACAGCAGGGCGATGCCGGTGCGTGCCCGCCGCGCGCGCGCGATGGCCTGCTGCAGCAGGTGCTGGAACTGCATGCGGTTGGGGATCTTGGTGAGCGCGTCGTAGCGGGCGAGGTAGCGGATGCGGCGCTCGGCCCGCTTGCGGTCGGTGATGTCGCGCGCGACGAAGATGCTGCCGGCGAACTGCGGGTCCTCGGTGTCGATGTCCGAACCCGAGAAGGAGACCGGGATGGTCTGCCCGCTGTGGGTGCGCAGCACGGCCTCGCCCACTTCCCGCGCCCGCTGCAGGCCTTCGCCATTGGGGGTGTTGGGGGTGTGCAGCAGGGTGGCGATGTTGCGGCCGGTCAGCGCGGCGTCATCCAGGCCGGTGAGCCGGTGGGCCGCGGAATTGACGATGCGGATGGCGCCGTCGGGGGCGGTGACGAACACCGCGTCCGACATGCTGTTGAGCACGCTGTCCAGGTAGTTCCTGGAGATGGTGGTCTGGCGCAGGTTCTGCCGCATCTGGTCGACGGTGCGTTGCAGGTCGCCCAGCTCGTCGCGCCGCAGCGTGGGCACGGGCTGTGTGTAGTCGCCCTGGGTGATGCGGGCGGCGCTGTCCTTGAGCTGCTGCAGCGACGAGACCAGACGCCGGCCATAGAAGAAGGCGAGCCAGCTGCTGCCCAGCATGGCCACTGCCGCCACGGCCACGACCAGCCAGGCGAGCGAATCGCGCTCGATGCCGAGGATGGCGGTGCGGCCGAATGCCGCGACGATGACTGCGAGACCCAAGACCAGCGCCAGCGCGATGGAGGCGCCGAAGACCGCATACTTGGTCTTGAGGCTGTACATCCGTGGATACTAACCCGGCGTTTCGATTCCAGCCATCGCCGGGCGCGTGCAAGCCATAGAATGAAGCATGGACGTTCGCGCACCCATGACATCCCTGGAGCTGACGGGGCGCAGCCGCGCCCACATCGTGGATCTTGCCGAGCCGCGCTGCGCGGTGCACCGCGATGTGGTTGAGCCCCTGCTTGCCATGCGCTCCGCCGCGGCTGAAGCGGGCTTTGATCTGCTGCCGGTGTCGGGCTTCCGCGACTTCGCTCGCCAGCTTGCAATCTGGAATGGCAAATGCCGTGGTGAGCGCGAGTTGCTCGATCGCGACGGTCGGCTACTGGTCGCCGCATCCATGGAGCAGGAGGCGATCGTCCGCGCCATCCTGCACTGGTCGGCGCTGCCGGGGGCCAGCCGCCATCACTGGGGCAGCGAGATCGATGTGATCGACGGCGCGGTCTGGCCTGCTGGCAAGCCGGCGCCGCTGGCGAGCGAACACTATGCGTCGGGCGGCGTGTTCGCGGGGCTCAATGCCTGGCTCGACAGGCATGCCGCTGAATATGGCTTCTATCGTCCTTATGTCACCGATCGTGGGGGAGTGCAGCCCGAGCCCTGGCATCTGAGCTATGCGCCAGTGTCGGCGCCGGCCATGGAATCGATGACGCTCGAAGTGCTGGCCGATGCGCTGGCGGGAGTCGACATCGACCTGGCCGCGGTGATTGGCAGGCGTCTGCCGGAGATCTACCAGCGCTACGTGGTGAACGTGGATGCGCCGCCGCCGGAGCTCGCCTTCAGCTCTCGGGGCTCCAGGCTTTCTTGAAGTAGCCGATCATCAGGCCGCGCACGCTGCTGAGTGAATCCGGCTCGGCCGCGTATACCTGCGGGCTGCGCCGGAGCATGCGCCAGCTTTCGCTGCGCAATATCTGGCGCAGGAAGGAGAGGCTCTGGTCGATGGCCTCGATGTAGGGGTTGCGGCCTTCGAACAGCGGCTCGAGGTAGCGATAAGCGCGATCGAATGCCGTGTCGAGGCGCTTGCGCCGCGTTTCTTCCATGAAATCGGGCGTCTGCCGCAGCAGATCCAGCCCGGAGGCGTATTTGACGGCGCGGTTGCCGTTGGCGGCCATGGGCAGCGCCACACCGCCGAGCACGAATTCCGGATACAGCCGGTCGCGGCACTTCTCCAGGTAACAGCGGTCGGCCATCTGCGCGATCATGTCCGCGGTGCCGAGCAGGTGGCCCAGCTGGATGTCGCGCGGGTCCTTGATCGCCTCGCCGATGGCTTCGAAGCTCTTTTCGTAGCCGGTGAAGTGCACCACTTCGCTGGTGGTGCGCGTCCAGTGGGCAAGGCCCAGGGTGGGGAGGTAATACTCCATGAAACGCGCGCTGCGCGTCACATGGTTGCGGGTGAACTCGGCGCCGTTGAGCGCGGCCTCGCCGCGCTCGCGCAGGTAGCCGATGTCGTGGAACAGCGCGAGGCAGATGCCCACCGCGGCGCGCTCGCCGCCCAGGGCCCGTTCCGTGTCGGCGTGGGTGAGTTCGTAGCCGGCCATCAGCCGCGCCATCGCCAGCGTCACGTCCAGCGTGTGCTGCTGGTCGTGATAGACCGTGTCCACGCCAAAGTAGCCGGGCATGCGGCCGGTGAAGGCCAGCTCGAAATCCTGGAAGGCGCGCGCGATGGGCGCGAAGGGCGTGCCGGGCCAGGTGCGCACGAACAGCGCCTGGACGGCATCGCGGACGTCGGCGGCCGAACTCACCCGGACGGTATTCGTGACGTCGTAGTCGCTGCGACGGGCGTTGTACATAGCGCGATGGAGTCTATTAAGCGTCGCCATTTTGCGCCAGAGACGGACGGCACAGTTTCGATGCCGGCCGCCATCCATATGTCATGTCAAAGCCCGCGCGGTGGTGGGTGTGCGACCGCGGTGGTCGGCAGGCGCATTCCCACACTGCGCTGATCAACCCGCGATGCCGTGCTGCCGCAACAGCGGTTCGATGCGCGGCGGCCGGCCGCGGAATTCGACGAAGGCCTCGAGCGCCGGGCGGCTGCCGCCACGCGACAGGATGCTGTCGACGAAGCGCTGCGCGGTGGCGCGGTCGAACGCGCCGGCTTCCTCGAAGGCGGCGAAGGCGTCCGCGGCCAGCACCTCGGCCCATTTGTAGCTGTAGTAACCGGCGGCGTAACCGCCGGCGAAGATGTGGCCGAAGCTGTTGGGGTAGCGGTTGAAAGCCGGCACGCGGATCACCGCCACCTCGCGGCGCACTTCGTCGAGGATTTCGTAGATGCGCGCGCCGCGCGCCGGGTCGTATTCAGAGTGCAGGCGGAAATCGAACAGCGCGAATTCCACCTGGCGCAGCGTGGCGAGGCCGGCCTGGAAACTGCGGGTGCGCAGCAGCTGCGCGATTTTGTCGTCCGGCAGCGGGGCGCCGGTTTCCACATGTGCGGTGAGCTCGCGCAGCACTTCGGGCTGCCAGGCGTAGTTCTCCATGAACTGGCTGGGCAGCTCCACGGCGTCCCAGGCCACGCCGTTGATGCCGGCGATGGAGGGGTAGTCCACGCGCGTGAGCATGTGGTGCAGGCCGTGGCCGAACTCGTGGAACAGGGTCACCACATCGTCGTGGGTGAGCTGGGCTGGCTGGCCGGCGGCGCCGGGCAGGGCATTGCAGACCAGGTAGGCCACGGGCAGCGCGTTGCCCGAAGCCAGCTGCTTGCGGCCCACGCAGTCGTCCATCCAGGCGCCGCTGCGCTTGTTGGGGCGGGCGTAGGGATCCAGATAGAAGCCGCCCTGCAATTTCCCCGAAGCATCGAAAAGGTCGTAGTAGCGCGCATCCGCGTGCCACACCGCCACCCCCGCCCGCGGCTTCACCTTCACTCCGTATAACCGCTCGACCACCGCGAACAGCCCATCCAGCACCCGCGGCAACGGGAAATACGCGCGCAGCTCTTCCTGCGAGATGCTGTAGCGCTCCTCCTGCAGCCGCTCGGAATAAAAGGTGACATCCCAGGCCTGAAGCTCGCGGCCGGCAAATGCAGTGAGCTCGGCCAGTTCGCGCTCCGCCGCAGGGCGCGCGGCGCGGGCCAGGTCGCGCAGGAAGGTCAGCACTTCCTCGACGCTGCCGGCCATGCGGCGGGCCAGCGCGTAGGCGGCGTAGTTGGGGAAATCCAGCAGCTGCGCGGCCTCGTGCCGCAGCCGCAGCAGGTCTTCCATCACCTGCAGGTTGTCGTATTGCGCGGGCGTGGGGCCGCTGGTCGAGGCGCGTGTGGACCAGGCGCGGTAGTAGGCCTCGCGCAATGCCGGCGAGCGGGCGTCGGTCATCACGGCGACATAGGTGGGCTGCGCAAGATCCAGCAGCCAGCCCGGCTTGTCCGCGGCCTGCGCGCGCTCGCGCGCCTGCGCCACGATGGTGGCGTTGAGGCCGGCCAGTTCCTGCTCGTCGGTGACGTGATGGGTGAACGCATTGGTGGCGTCCAGCACGTTCTCCTCGAACTTCGCGGCGAGGCTGGAAAGCTGCAGCATCACCGCCTTGTAGCGCTCCTTCTTCTCGCCCGAGAGCGCGACGCCGGCGAGGCGGAAGTCGACGAGCGCGTGTTCCAGCGCCGCCTGCTGCTGAGCGTCGAGGCGCTGGCCCTCGCGCTGCTGCACGGATTCCAGGGCGTGGTAGATCTTCTCGTTCTGCGACACGTCGGTGTCGTAGGCGGCCAGCAGCGGCAGGCAGGCGTTGTAGCGCTCGCGCAGAGCCTCGTTGTTCATCACGCCGTTGAGATGGCCCACCGGCGACCAGGTGCGCGCCAGGCGGTGGTGCAGCTCTTCCAGCGGCTCCATCACGTTCCCGAAGCTGGGTTCGGGCAGGGATTCCAGCGCGTGGATGTGGGTGCGGTTGTCGTCGATCACTTCGCGGATCGCGACCT
This sequence comes from Pseudomonadota bacterium, assembly GCA_963205255.1. Taxonomy (GTDB): domain Bacteria; phylum Pseudomonadota; class Gammaproteobacteria; order Steroidobacterales; family Steroidobacteraceae; genus ZC4RG30. The sequence goes on along the minus strand of CAUJIK010000054.1, from coordinate 68,113 downwards.
CCACGTGTTCGGGGAGGATCTGGTCGAAGGCGGGCAGGCTGGCTTCGCGCAGCAGGGGGTTGTTCGGGTTCATCGTGCTCCTATGTTACGGGTACCATGCACTGATGAGCCATCAACATGACTATGACCTGATCGTGATCGGCGGCGGCAGCGGCGGCCTGGCCGCGGCGCAGCGCGCCGCCGAGTACGGCGCCCGGGTGGCGCTGGTGGAGGGTGCGCGCCTGGGCGGCACCTGCGTCAATGTGGGCTGCGTGCCCAAGAAGCTGATGTGGAACGCGGCGGACCTGGCGGGCAGCCTGCGCGATGCGGCGGATTACGGTTTCGACGTGCAGGTGGGCGGGCATGACTGGCCGGGGCTGAAGGCCCGGCGCGATGCCTATGTCGAGCGTCTGAACGGCATCTACGAGCGCAACCTCGAGAAGCGCAAGGTGACCTTGCTGCGCGGCTGGGCGCGGCTGGTCGATCCGCGCACCGTGGCGGTCGATGGGCGGCGGCTCACCGGCGCGCGCATCCTGATTGCGACCGGCGGCCGGCCACAGCGGCCCGACATTCCCGGCGCTGCGCTGGGCATCGATTCGGATGGCTTTTTCGAGCTTGCGCAGCAGCCGCGGCGGGTGGCGGTGGTGGGCGGCGGCTACATCGGTGTGGAGATCGCCGGCGTGTTCGCGGGTCTGGGCAGCGAGGTGTTCCAGGTGCTGCGTGGCGCCGCGCCGCTGCGCGGCTTCGATCCGCTGCTGGTGGAGGCGGCTCAGGAAGGTTTCACCGAGGCCGGCGGCAAGCTCATCGTCAATGCCGCGCCGGTTTCGTTGGCGCGCGGCGGCAAGGGGCTGGCGCTGTCGCTGGCGCAGGGCGAGGTGCTCGCGGATCTGGATTGCGTGATCTGGGCCACGGGCCGCAGCCCCGCCATCGAGGCGATCGACGCGGCCGCGGGAGTGAAGCTGGACGACACCGGCCATGTGGCGGTGGATGAATACCAGCAGACCAGCCAGCCCGGTGTGTTCGCCATCGGTGATGTGACCGGCCGCGCGCTGCTCACGCCGGTCGCCATCGCGGCCGGGCGGCGGCTCGCCGACCGCATCTGGGGCGGTATGGAAGGGCGCAAGCTCGATTACGAGAACATTCCCACCGTGATCTTCGGGCATCCGCCGCTGGGCACCGTGGGACTCACCGAGCAGCAGGCGCGCGAACGTTTTGGCGATGCGGTGAAGGTTTATTCCGCGACCTTCACGCAGATGTACTACGCCTTCTCCGCCACGAAGCCGAAGACGCGCATGAAGCTGGTGACGGTGGGCAGCGAACAGCGCGTGGTGGGTGTGCACCTGGCCGGGCGCGGTGTGGACGAGATGCTGCAGGGCTTCGCGGTGGCGGTGAAGATGGGCGCCACCAAGCGTGACTTTGACGATACCGTTGCCATTCATCCCACGGCGGCGGAAGAACTGGTCACGATGCGATAGCGGTCGCATCTCGAGGGAGACAGCCTGCTGCGATGAGCGCGCCAATACTCATCGCCCACCGTGGGGCGAGTGGCTACTTTCCCGAGCACACGCTGCCCGCGTATGCGCTCGCCATCTTGCAGGGCGCGGATTTCATCGAACCGGATCTGGTCGCGACGCGCGATGGCGTGCTGGTGGCGCGGCACGAGAACGAGATCGGCGGCACCACGGATGTGGCGCAGCATGCGGAGTTCGCGGCGCGGCGGCGCGCGCAGGTGATCGATGGCGAGCGGGTGGAGGGGTGGTTCACCGAGGATTTCACCTGGGATGAATTGCAACGGCTGCGGGCGCGCGAGCGCATCGCGCCGCTGCGGCCGGCGAGCGCGGCGCATGATGGATTGTTCGGCATCCCCTCGTTCGCGCAGATCCTGGGGTTTCTCGCGGCGGTCAATGAGGTGCGCGGCAAGGCGGGGCAGAAGGCGGTGGGGGTTTATCCGGAGACCAAGCATCCTTCGCATTTCGCGCGCCTGGGTTTGCCGCTGGAGCCGACGCTGCTGGAGCAGCTTGCGACGCTGGGCGGCGGAGCGCCTGTGTTCATCCAGTCTTTCGAGATGGGCAATCTCGTGCGGTTGCATGAGGAGTGCGCGTATCCACTGGTGCAGCTGATGAGTCCGGAGGGCGGGCCGTGGGATCGCAGCGGTGATGCGATTCCTGTTACCTATCAGCAGATGTGCATGCCGGCCGGATTGAAAGAGGTGGCGCGCTATGCGCAAGCCATCGGTGTGCACAAGAGCATGGTGATCGATGAGGCCAGTGGTGAACCGACGGGCCTCGTGGCGCGAGCGCACGAAGCGGGGCTTGCCGTGCATGTGTGGACGTTCCGGGCGGAGAATCATTTTCTGACGCCGCGATTCCGTCGTGGCGCGAATCCTGCGGAGCGGGGTGATCTCGAGGCCGAGGTGCGCGCTTTCGTCGATGCGGGCGTCGATGGTCTGTTTGCGGATCAGCCGGACTTGGCGCGCGCGGCGCTGGATGGTTGAGCCTGCTTTCAGCCCTCGCGCAGCTTCGCTGTGAGCGCTGAGAGCACCGACGCGGTGTCCGGGCGGATGCCGCGCCACAGATGGAACGACTCCGCAGCCTGCTCCACCAGCATCCCCAGCCCCATCACCGCCCGCGCCACGCCGCGCTCATGCGCCCAGCGCACGAAGGGCGTGTCGTCGCGACCATAGGCCATGTCGTAGCAGAAGCTGGTGCGCTCGACGATGGTGGGTGGCAGCGGCGGCAGTTCGCCCGCGAGGCTGGCGGCCGTTCCATTGATCACGATGTCGTAAGGTGTGGAGCCGAGTTCGGCGTAACCGCAGCCCTGCAATTTGCCGAGGTCGGAGAAATCGCGCGCCAGCTCCTGAGCCTTCTCGACGGTGCGGTTGGCGATGATGAGCTGCGCCGGCTTCAACCCCAGCAACGGCGCCAGCACGCCGCGCACCGCGCCGCCGGCGCCGAGCAGCAGCACGCGCCGCCCGGCGATGCGGATGTGATGGTTGTTGAGCAGGTCGCGCGCAAGGCCGGCGCCGTCGGTGTTGTCGCCGAGCAGGCCGCCATCGTCACGCAGCATCAGCGTGTTCACGGCGCCGGCACGCCGGGCGCGGGGAGTGAGCTCCTGCGCAAGGCGGGCGGCTTCCTGCTTGTGAGGCACGGTGACATTGAGGCCTCGGCCGCCGTCGCGGAAAAACTCTGCCACTGCGGCCGCGAACTGCGCGGGCGTGGCGTCGATGCGCGTGTACTGGATGTTCTGCCCGCTCTGCTGCGCAAAGCGTTCGTGGATGAAGGGCGACCGGCTATGAGCCACGGGATGGCCGATCACTGCGTAGCGGTCGGGAGCGCTCATGATTTCAGCCAGCGCACGGCGCTGCCTCCTGTTCCACCGAGCAGGGCGAGCACTTCGGGTTGCCAGCGGCCGGCGTCTTCGTCGAACTGCCACGGCGGGTTCAGGATCAGCATACCCGAACCATTGAGGCCGGCGGCGTTGTCGGGCGGGCGCAGGCACAGTTCGATGACGAGCTGCGGGCAGTCGATGCCGCGCGTGATGCGGGCCAGCCACAGGTCGGTGTCGTGGCGCTTCTTGATCGGATACCACAGCGCGTAGACGCCGGTGCTGAAGCGCAGCCGCGCCGCGGCGAGGCCGGTGGCGATGCGCTGCTCTTCGTCGCTGCTCTCGTAGGGAGGGTCGATGACGATGAGGCCACGGCGCGAGGCGGGCGGCAGCAGCGCCTTGAGCTGCTGGTAACCATCGCCGTGGATTACGCGGGTTGATGCGGCGGTGGCGGGCGCGGCGTCGAGCGCGCGTTGCAGGGCGCGCGAGATGGCGGCTTGCGATTCCACCGCGATCAGTGAGTCCACATCCCGCAGGGCCGATGCGGCGAGCAGTGGTGAGCCGGGGTAGAGGTGAGGGCTGCCGCCGTGGGCGCGGCGCAGGCTTTCGATGCGGTCGAGGTAGCCGCGGATCGCCGGGTGGCAGGGGCTGGCGGATTGCGCGAGCCGGCTTTCGAGCTGCGCGATGCCGGCGCTGCTCTCGGCGCTGTGCCGCGCGTCGTGGCCAGCGAGGTCATAAAGCCCTTCACCGCCATGCGTGTCGAGGAACAGGAAACCCTTGGGCTTCTTCTGCAAGGCCGCGATGAGCGCCAGCACCGCGATGTGCTTGTGCACGTCGGCGAAGTTGCCGGCATGGAAACTGTGGCGGTACTGCATGGCGAACCGGCGGGCCCGGCCGGAGCGGGGCCGTCAGGCCTTCTTCTTGCGTGCCGGTTTGGCGGCGGTCTTCGTCTTCGCGGCGGCCTTGGTCTTCGCCTTGGCTTTTGCCTTGGCTTTGGCTTTGGCCTTCGGTGCCGGCGCGGCGGCAGCAGTCTTCGCCGCAGGCGCGCGCCGGCCGAAGCGGCCACGGGCAGGGCGCGCCGGCGCCGCGGCCAGCAGCTCGCGGCATTCTTCCAGCGTCAGCGTCTTCGGATCGCGATCCTTGGGCACGCGCGCATTGCGCTGCTTGTCGGTGATGTAGGGGCCATAACGGCCGTTGAGCACCTGGATGTCGTCCACGCCGAAGTCGGTGATGATGCGGTTCGCGTCAGCGACCTTCTTGGCCTCGATCACTTCGATGGCCCGCTCGTGCGTGACGGTGTACGGGTCATCTTCCTTCAGCGAGACGTACTTGCTGCCGTACTTCACATACGGCCCGAACTGGCCGATGGCCACGGTGATGGGCTCGCCGTCGGCGGTCTCGCCCAGCTTGCGCGGCAGCTGGAACAGCACCAGCGCATCTTCCAGCGTGATGGTGTCCATCTTCTGGCCGGGGCGCAGGCCGGCGAACTTGGGCTTTTCCTCGTCGTCCTTGGTGCCGGCCTGCACGAAGGGGCCGAAGCGGCCCATGCGCACCGACACCGGGCGGCCGGATTCCGGATGGATTCCCAGCTCGCGCGACATGGCGACTTCCTCGCGGCTGACGCTCTTCTCGATGTCCTCCACCTGCACGATGAAGGGCTTCCAGAATTTCTCCAGCGGCGTGGTCCAAGGCTCCTCGCCGCGCGAGACGGCGTCGAGCTCGTCTTCCATGTCGGCGGTGTAGCCGTATTCCACGTACTTGGTGAAGTACTTGGTCAGGAAGCGGTTGACGATCTTGCCGATGTCGGTGGCGATGAAACGGCGCGCGTCCATGTCCACGTATTCGCGGTCGCGCAGCGTGGAGATGATGGAGGCATAGGTGGAAGGGCGGCCGATGCCGTGCTCTTCCAGCGCCTTGACCAGCGAGGCTTCGGAGAAGCGCGGCGGCGGTTCGGTGAAATGCTGTTCGCCCTGCAGCGAGACCAGCTTCACCGCATCGCCTTCCTGCATGGCGGGCAGCACGTGGTCGCTGTCGTCATCGGGCGTGTCGTCGCGGCCTTCCTGGTAGACGGCGATGTAGCCGGGCTTGACCAGGGTGGAGCCGTTGGCACGCAGCACATGGCGATCCGCGCCGCTGGCAGCAGCCTTGCCCGGCACCATGTCCACGGCCACGGTGTCGAACACGGCGTGCGCCATCTGGCAGGCGATGGCGCGCTTCCAGATCAGCGAATAGAGCTTGAACTGGTCGGCGTCGATCTTGCCCTCGAGCTGCTGCGGCGTGATGCCGGCGCTCGTGGGGCGCACGGCCTCGTGGGCCTCCTGCGCGTTCTTCGACTTGGTCTTGTAGACGCGCGGGCTCTCGGCGAGGCCTTCCTGGCCGTAGAGCTTCGCGATGGTGGCGCGGATCTCGGTGACGGCCTCGGCGGCCAAAGCCACCGAGTCGGTACGCATATAAGTGATGAGGCCGACCGCGCCTTCGCCGAAATCCACACCTTCATAGAGCTGCTGCGCCAGGCGCATGGTGCGCTGGGCCGAGAAGCCCAGCTTGCGCGCGGCTTCCTGCTGCAACGTGGAGGTGGTGAAGGGCGGCGCCGGATTGCGCTTGCGCTGCTTGCGGTCGATGGTGGTGACCGTGAGGCGGCCACCGGCCGCGGCCGTGAGCGCGGCTTCGACGCCGCGCGCGGTCGTTTCATTGGTGAAGCTGAACTGCTCGACCTTGCTGCCCGCGTAGTCGATGAGCTTGAGCGGAAACTGCGTGTCGCTGTGCTCGCCCTGGGCGTCGATGGTCCAGTATTCCTGCGGCACGAAGGCGTCGATGGCCTCGTCACGCTCGCAGATCATGCGCAGCGCGGGGCTCTGCACGCGGCCGGCTGAAAGGCCCTGGCGCACCTTCTTCCACAGCAGCGGCGAGAGGTTGAAGCCCACGAGGTAGTCGAGCGCGCGCCGCGCCTGCTGCGCGTTGACCAGATCCATCGACAGATCGCGCGGCTCCTGGATGGCGGCGCGGATCGCGTTCTTGGTGATCTCGTAGAAGGCGACGCGGTGCACGGTCTTGCCTTCGAGGTCGCCGCGTTCGTTCAGCAGCTCGTAGAGATGCCACGAGATCGCCTCGCCCTCGCGGTCCGGGTCGGTGGCGAGGTACAGGGCACTGGCCTTGCGCAGCGACTTAGCGATGGCCTCGACGTGCTTCTCGTTGCGCTCGATGATGCGATAGCGCATGGCGAAGTCGTGATCGGGATCGACCGCGCCCTCCTTGGGGATGAGGTCGCGCACGTGACCATAGGAGGCGAGCACCTCGAATTCCTTGCCGAGGTACTTCTTGATGGTCTTCGCCTTGGCAGGCGATTCGACGATGACGAGGTTTTCAGCCAAGGGCCGGTTCCGGGTGCGTGGCTAGTGGGCGGCCGATTCGTCGGCTTCGAACACCAGCGTTTCCATGCGCGCGCAGGCGAGCTCCTGGCCAGGCTGGCTGGAAAGCACCATCAGCACCACCCATTTCACCTGCTCGATGTTCAGGTCGTCGGCTTCCAGTGCCAGCAGCCGGTCGATGACGATCTCGCGCTGCAGCGGCGAGAGGATTTCCGCCTGCTCCAGCGACAGCAGCAGGCCGCGGCATTCGACCGACAGCCGTGCCATCTCCTGCGGCGAATACACACGCAGGGAGTGGTCATGAGGCTTGCCGGCATCCGTGTGCTCTTCCGGCTCGCTGCCCTGGCGGAACAGGGCGGGGCGATTGCGCTCGCCGGCCAGATCCGCGAGCCAGTCGAGCGCACGCTCGACATTGGCCTCGCCAAAGCCGGCGCTCTCCAGGTCCCGGGCCAGCACGTCGCGCTCGGGCACTTCGGGCGCCTCGTCGAACATGTAGCGGTCAAAGACGTAAAAAAGGATGTCGAGGACGGTGCCGTTCATTCAGTCAGTCAACGCGGTTGAATAGAGCTCCGGGCCGGGTTTCGACCCGACCCTGCAGTTCCAGGATCAACATCATGGAGGCGACTACGCCTGCCGCAAGCCCGGTCCGCTGGACCAGATCTTCGATGCTGGCCGGCTCGAAGCCGAGGGCATCTAACAGCATTTCGTATGCCTTGTCCAACCGGGCGGGTGCTCCCGGAGGGGCGGGGTTGTTCTCAAGGGGCTGATAATCAAGAAATTCCTGACAGTTGATGCTCCGTTCCGAGAGGATGTCCGCCGTGTTGCGGGTGAGCACGGCTCCGTCGCGGAGCAGCTCTAGGCAGCCGGCGGCCTGAGGATTGAGGGGAGAGCCGGGGACGGCGAACACCTCCCGACCCAGCTCCAGCGCCCGCCGGGCGGTGATCAGCGAGCCGCTGCGCAATGCCGCCTCGACGACCACCGTGCCGCGGGACAGCGCGGCGATGAGCCGGTTGCGCTGCGGAAAGTGCGCGGCACGTGGCGGCGTGCCGGGCGGGAATTCCGACACCAGCGCGCCGGCGCGGGCGATGCGCGCCGCGAGCGCGGCGTTGCGGGCGGGATAGCAGGAGTCCAGGCCCGTGCCGAGGACGGCCAGCGTCCGGCCGCCGGCATCCAGCGCTGCTTCATGGGCCGCGGCGTCGATGCCCAGAGCCAGCCCGCTGGTGACGAGGAAGCCGGCGCCGACCAGGCCGGCGGCCAGCTGCGCGGCCAGCCGTCGCCCGGCCGCGGTGGGGGAGCGACTGCCGACCATCGCCACCTGCCGTTCGGCCAGCGCCGCCGGGTCGCCCAGCACCCACAGGGCAACGGGCGGGTCCGGAAGCTGGTCCAGCGCCGCGGGCCAGCGGGCGTCCAGGCAATCCATCAGCACGGCGTTGTGCGCGGCCAGCCAGGCAAGATCGGCCTCGATCTCGTCGCCCGGCCCGCGCGCCAGATGCGCGCAGGTGGCGGGGCTGAGCTGCCAGTCTTTCCATTGCGCCGGCGCGCAGCGGCACAGCGCGTCGGCTGAACCTGCCGCATGCAGCGCGCGGTGCAGGGCACGGTTACCGCCCGGCGCACGCAGCAGCAGCGCCCGGTTCCGCAGGTTTTCGATTGCCTCGTTCATCGAGGCAGCCTAAATGCCAAGGGCCCGCGCGAGGCGGGCCCTTAACTCATGCAAATACGCCGATTCGCGTCAGGGTTTGCGCACGTGGTCCGCGATGCGCACCGGAGCGGTCACGTTGACCACGAGGCCATAGCTCATCTGGTCGTAGGTCTTGAACACCAGCAGCGTGCCCGCGCGTTCATCCGGCAGCTGCACCTTCTTGTTCACGCACCAGGAGAAGGTGCTCTTGCGGCAGGACGCGTCCGGCACCACCTCGCCGCGCTGGTCGATGGCGAGCACATGGCCCACCTCGAGCCCGTGGCGCACGCCGCGATTCACGGCCACCACCTGGTACTGGCCGATCAGCTGCACGCCGTCGACCACCGCCATGATCTGGCCGTCCACGTTCGACGGCGGCGCATGCGGCGTGATGTTGCCGATAGTCTGCCGCTCTTCGGCGAACAGCAGGTCGCCGGCTACCGTCTCGCGCGCCGAACTGACCAGTCTGGCCTTGCTGATTTTCTCCGGCCGGTCGACCTGGGCCGAAGCGGCGTACACGCCCATGTAGCCCAGCACTTTGCCGGTTTCAGGATCCTTGAGCGGTTCGCCCACGCGCACGACGTTGAAACGGCCGGCGCCGGCATCCTGCAGGCCCTTCACGTAGACATCCTGACTGGCGCCGGCCACCAGATGCTGGTCGCGCATGGCGACCACGTGCGGCGCATTCTTCAGGTCATCCTTCGAGACGATGCTGGGACGGCCGAGGAAGGCGGCGATGGCTTCATAAGGAATGGTGGCGATCGGCCCGTCGATGGGAGTGCTGCGCACCAGCGGCGAGACGCGCAGGGCATCGCCCCGCACCAGCCGCAGCTGCGGTTCGCCATTGGCGCCGTAGGCCAGCGTCAGCTGGTCGCCGGGATAAATGAGGTGCGGGTTGTGCACGCCGGGGTTGACCTGCCAGATCTCGGGCCACAGCCAGGGATCGCGCAGGAACATCGCCGAGATGCCCCACAGGGTGTCGCCGCGCCTGACCGTGTAGCTCTTCGGAGCGCTGGCGTTGACGACCACATTGGTCGTGGCGGCGGCCTGCGTGTCGGCCGAGCCGCTGGCGGCATTGGCAAGGGCTGCCTCGATGGCCGATTCCGGCCCGGATTCCACCACCGGCGCCGCGCGGACCACTGGCGGGGCCTCGGGGGCAGGCTCGCTGGCGCGCCCACCGAGCATCTGGCAGCCACTGCCCAGCCCCAGCACCGCGAGCCCCAATGCCACGCGCACCGCAAGGCGCGGCATCCGCGGCATGGAAAGACCTGCAACCTGTTGATTCAGAACCATTCTGCGCTCCTTGAGACGCTCCTCGGCCGCCTGCCGCCGGCAGTTCTGCCAGCTGCGGACCGACGGCGCCCTGCGCTGTTATAAACTCTGCCCGACTCCCGCGCTAAACCGCGACCTCCGGTTTGTGCGCTCCATCACGGCCGCCGTTGAACATTCCGAGGCCCGGCCTCACGTTAGACGGAACATTAGCAGCAATTTGGGAACCAGAGACAACATGGCACGGCTTGCGATCCTCGAGTACCCCGACCCGCGACTGCGCACCCGCGCGGTGCCGGTGACGACATTCGATGCGGCGCTGAAGCAGCGCGTCGCCGACATGTTCGAGACCATGTACGAGGCGCCGGGCATTGGCCTTGCGGCTTCCCAGGTCGACTGGCACGAGCGGGTGATCGTCATCGACATCAGCGACGACCGCAGCCAGCCCGAGGTGTTCATCAACCCGGAGCTGCTCAAGCTGGAAGGGCGCGCGACCGGCGAGGAGGGCTGCCTCTCCGTGCCCGGCATTTTCGATGATGTGGTGCGCGCCGAGCGCGTGCAGGTGCGCTATCACGATGTGGAGGGCAAGGTCCGCGAGCGGGATCTCGACGGCATGCTGGCCGTGTGCCTGCAGCATGAGATCGACCATCTCGACGGCAAGCTGTTCGTCGACTATCTCTCCGAACTCAAGCGCCAGCGCATCCGCAAGAAGCTCGAGAAAGGACGACGCGAGCGCGGCGCCAGCGCGGCACCGGCGCGTGCGTCGGCGCCGCGCCTGTAAGGCCGGCCCGCTTCCGGCCCGCAAGCCCCGCTTTCCGATGACAGCACTGCGTGTGGTGTTTGCGGGGACTCCCGCCTTTGCCGTGTCGCCCCTCAAGGCGCTGCAGGGCCATCATGAAATAGTGGGCGTGCTCACGCAGCCGGACCGGCCCGCGGGCCGTGGCCGGGAACTGCGCGCCAGCCCGGTGAAGGAAGTGGCGCTGGCCGCCGGCCTGCCGCTGCTGCAACCACGCACCCTGCGCAATGATCCGGCGGCGATCGATGCGCTCGCCGCCTGGCAGCCGGACATCATGGTGGTGGTTGCCTACGGGCTGATCCTGCCGCCCGCCGTGCTCGATCTGCCGCGTCTGGGCTGTCTCAACATCCATGCCTCGTTGCTGCCGCGCTGGCGCGGCGCGGCGCCCATCCAGCGCGCCATCCTGGCCGGCGATGCCCAGAGTGGTGTGACCATCATGCAGATGGATGCCGGCCTCGACACCGGCGCGATGCTGCTGCGCGAGGCCATTCCCATCGGCGCCGAAACCACGGCCGGTGAATTGCACGACGAGCTGGCGATTCTCGGCGCCCGGCTCATCGTCGATGCACTGGACGACTGTGCCAGCGGTCGTGCGCGCCCCCAGCCGCAGCCGGCTGAAGGGGCGACCTACGCCGCCAAGCTCGACAAATCCGAAGCGCAGATCGACTGGACGCAACCGGCGGCGCAGATCGACCGGCAGATCCGCGCCTTCAACCCCTGGCCCGTAGCCGAGACCCGCGCGGGTGGCGAACCGCTCAAGTTGCTGCGCAGCCGCTTGCCGGGTGCGTCCCGTCCACCGGCCGATGCGCCGGCGGGCACAGTGCTGGGGCTGCAGGGTGATGCGCTCGAAGTGGCCTGTGGTGATGGGCAGCGGCTGCAGGTGCTCACGCTGCAGCGCGCTGGCCGGCGGCCCGTTGGTGCGCGCGACTATTTCAATGCCGCAGGCGGCAATGCCGCGGGTGGCGGATCGCCGCAGGTCTGGGGATGAAAGCAGCTGGCGCGGCGGCGAAGCGCGGCACGCCGGCTCCCGGCGCGTTGGCGATGTCCCAGGCGGTGCGCGCGCTGCACGCGGTGCGCGAGGACGGCGTCACGGCCGAGGAAGCGCTGCTGCGTCTGGGCAGCGACGCTGCTGATCTTGCCGCCACCCGCGCCATTCTCAGCGGCAGCCTGCGCTGGTACCTGCGCCTGGCGCCGCTGGTCGATGCATTGCTGCGGCCTGGGCAGGTGCTGGCGCCGCCGCTGCACCCTCTGCTGGTGGTGGCGCTGCATCAGCTCGAATATTCGCGCGCGCCCGCGCCGGTCACCGTGAACATCGCCGTCGATGCGGCACGTGTGTTGAGGCAGGCCGCGGCGGCCGGCCTGATCAATGCTCTGCTGCGCCGTTTTCTCGCCGAGCATGCAGCACTGTGCGCGCGCGTCGAGCGCAGCGAAGCGGCCGCGGTGGCGCATCCGCGCTGGCTGTTGCGCGAAATCCGCGCCGTGGCCGGCCCCGCCGCGGACGCAGTGATCGCCGCGAACAACGAATCTCCCCCCATGAGCCTGCGGGTAAATCTCGCGCATGGCACGCGAGAGGCTTACCTCGATCGTTGCGCCGCCGCCGGCATCGCCGCGCGGAGCGGGCTGCTGCCCACCACCGTGGTGCTCGACGAAGCCGTCGATGTCGGGCGCCTGCCGGGATTCGCGCTGGGTGTTGTGAGCGTGCAGGATGCCGGCGCGCAGCATGCCGCGGTGCTGCTCGACGCGCAGCCCGGCGAGCGCGTGCTAGATGCCTGCGCGGCGCCCGGCGGCAAGACGTGCCACATCCTCGAACGCACTCCGGATCTGGATCTGGCAGCGCTGGACGTGTCGCCGGCGCGCCTGGCGCGCGTGCAGCAGAACCTCGATCGCCTGGGTATCGCGGCCAACCTGATCGCCGCCGATCTGGCCGCAGAAGACTGGTGGGATGCCCGCCCCTTCAATCGCATCCTGCTGGATGCGCCCTGTTCGGCCACCGGCGTGATCCGCCGTCACCCGGACATCAAGTTGCTGCGCCGCGCCACCGACATTGCCGGCTTCGCCGCCACCCAGCAGCGGCTGCTGCGGCGCTGTGCGCAGCTGCTGGCGCCCGGCGGCCGGCTGGTTTATGCCACCTGCTCCATTCTGGAGGCCGAAAACGAGGCCGTGGTCGGGGATTTCCTCGCCGCGCATCCAGGCTGGTCGCGGGCCCAGGAGGATATGCGCCTGCTGCCCGCACCGCGCGCGGCCGGTGCCGGGGCGGTCACCGACGGCTTCTATTATGCTTGTCTGACAAACGGGGGTTCAGGGGCCCGGTAAGGAGCCCGGCAGGTAATCATGAACGCTGCGCAGCGTCGGGTCATTGGCCCCGCGCGGATCATTTTGCTCGTCGGTCTTGCGTTGCTGTGCAGCGCAGGCATCGCCGCATCCGATGCACCCGGTCGCATCCAGGTGCGCTCGGCCTACGTCAGCGTCCAGGGCGGTGTGTTCCTGCTCAATGCCTCCACCATTTATCCGCTGGACGCCGACATCCGCTCCGCGCTGGCTGATGGCCTCACCATCCAGTTCGAATTGCAGGCCGTGGTCACCAAGGCGCGCCGCTTCTGGTTCGATTCCGGCGTCGTCAATGTCACGCTGCGCCGCGAACTGTCCTGGCATGCCGTGAGCGAGCGCTATGTGCTGCGCGATCCGGTGCTCGGCGGGCAGCAGGTGTTCACCGCGCTGGACCAGGCCCTGGCGGCCGCCGGCAGCGTCATGGACTGGCCCGTGGTGGTCGAGCCGCAGCTCGAGCCCGACGGCACCTACGAGATCAGCGTGCGCGCCGGCGTGCGCCGCGGACGTTTGCCCGATGCGCTGCGCGCCATCATCTTCTGGTCCGACAGCTGGAACCGCAGCAGCGAGTGGTATTCGTGGACGCTGCCGCGCTGAAGCCCGCCGTGGCGCGCAAGCGCTGGCGCAGTTATGGCTTCGTGCTGCTGGCCTCGCTCATCTGCCTGTCGGTGCTGCTGCTGCTGGCGCGCAGCGTGGAGAACGCCTCGCAGTTCAGCCGCTGGCAGCCGTGGATCCTGCTGGTGAACCTCATCGGCGTGGTGGTGCTGGCGGTGATGCTCACGCGCAAGATCTGGCAGCTGGTGCGCGACTACCGCAACCACGTGCCGGGTTCGCGCCTCACCGCGCGCACCGTGACCGTGTTCGGCTCGCTGGTGATCGTGCCGCTGATCGTGGTCTATCTGTTCTCGCTGGGCTTTCTCAACCGCGGCATCGACAGCTGGTTTCGCGTCGAGGTGAAGCAGGGACTGGGCGATGCGCTGGTGCTGTCGCGCGCTGCGCTGGACCTGCGCATGCGCGAGCAGAGCCGGCGCACCGAGGAGTTCGCGCGTTCGCTGGTGGACTACCAGATATCGGGCCTGGCCGAGGCGCTGGAGCAGGAGCGGCGCAGCACCGGCGCCGTGGAGATGCTGATCTTCGGCCAGAACGGCCAGGTGCTGGCCGCCAGCAGCGAGGGTCGCGACCTGCTGCTCGATGCGCAGCTGCCGCCCGAGCTGCTGCTGCAGGTGCGCGACAACCGGCCTTTCGCCAGCCTCGAACCGCTGGATGACGGCGGTTACGTCATCTCCGCCGCCGCGCCCATTCCCGACAGCGCCAGTGGTTCGCGCCGCCGCTTCGTGCTGGCGCGCTATGGCCTGCCGCAGCAGCTGGCCGCGCTCACCGACGCCGTGCAGCGTTCCTACTCCCAGTATGGCGAGCTCGCCACGTTGCGCGAACCGCTCAAGTACAGCTTCCGCCTGACCCTCACGCTGGTGCTGCTGCTGGCCATGCTGTCGGCGATCTATCTCGCCATCCAGTCCGCGCAGCGCTTCGTCCGTCCGGTGCAGGATCTCATGCAGGGCACGCGCGCGGTGGGCAAGGGCGATTTCGGCATGCGGCTGCCATTGTCCTCGCGCGACGAGATGGGCTTCCTGGTGCAGTCGTTCAACGAGATGACCAAGCGCCTGCGGCGCGCCAGCGATGAGGCCACGCGCAGCCACGCGCTGGTGGAACAGGAGCGCGAACGGCTGGCGGTGATCCTCGCGGGTCTGTCCAACGGCGTGCTGGTCATCGACATCGAGCGCCGGCTGCGCATCGCCAACGCCGCGGCCGACGCCATCCTCGGCGCCGAACTCACCGCGCTCACCGGCCAGCCGCTGGGCCAGCTCCCCGACCGCTCGCCGCGCCTGGCCGAATTCGCCCGGCTGCTGGATGCGCAGTTCTCGGCATCCGGCGGTTCCTGGCAGGCCGAGATGCCGCTGCCGCCGGACCGGGTGCTGCGCTGTGCCTGCGCGCCGCTGGCCGAAGCCGCGGGCGAACCCGGCTACGTGATCGTGTTCGACGACATCACCAATCTGCTCCATGCGCAGCGCGACGCGGCCTGGGGCGAGGTGGCGCGCCGCCTGGCGCACGAGATCAAGAACCCCCTGACACCCATCCAGCTCGCGGCCGAAAGGCTGCGCCGCCGGCTGTATGACCACCTCGGAGCGGTGGACGCGGACCTGCTGGAGCGGGGTACCCATACCATCGTGCAGCAGGTGGAAGCCCTGAAGGGCATGGTCAATGCCTTCAGCGAGTACGCCCGCGCTCCGGAACTCAAACTCGGGTGGGTGGATCTGAATGGCCTCGTCAATGAGGTCGTGGAGTTGTATCGTGCACAGGAGTCCGGAGTAACCCTGCGCGTAGATGCGGGTGCCGGGCTGGCGCGGATACATGCCGATCGCGGCCGACTGCGGCAGGTGCTCAACAACCTGATCGCCAATGGCCTCGAAGCAGTGGACGGGGTGGCGGGCGGCTGGGTGGCTTTGTCCACGCGGCTGGAGTCGCGCCCGCAGGGCGATGTGGCCGTGGTCACCGTCAGTGACAACGGCCACGGGTTTCAGAAGGAAATGCTCGCACGGGTCTTCGATCCATACGTGACGAGCAAGTCCAGGGGAACGGGTCTGGGTCTGGCCATCGTGAAGAAAATCGCCGAAGAACATGGCGGCAGCGTCGAGGCGGACAACAGCTCCGGAGGAGGCGCGTTCGTGCGCGTCGTGTTGCCGGTGACCGAGCGCGGAAGTGCCGCACAGTTCCAGAGGGACATTGCATGAGCGCAGGCAAGATCCTGGTTGTCGATGACGAAGCGGACATCCGCGTTCTGCTCAAGGAGATCCTCTCCGAGGAAGGCTACGACGTGGACGTGGCGGCCGATGCCGGCCAGGCCCGCGCTTCACGCGCGAGGACCACGCCGGACCTGGTGCTGCTGGACATCTGGATGCCCGACACCGACGGCATCACGCTGCTGCGCGAGTGGTCGGCTGTGGCCTCGGAGGATTGCCCGGTCGTCATGATGTCGGGGCATGGCACGGTCGAGACCGCGGTGGAAGCCACGCGCCTGGGCGCCTTCGATTTCGTCGAGAAGCCGCTGTCGCTGGCGAAGCTGCTGCGCACGGTGGAGCGCGCCCTGGATGCCGGCAAGCGCCGGCGCCTCACCGGCCGCAGCCAGGTGGCGCCGTTGCTGGCCACCTTCGGCAAGAGCCGCGTGGTGCAGCAGTTGCGCACCGAGCTGACGCTCATCGCGCCGCTTTCCGCGCCGCTGCTGCTGGTGGGTGAACCGGGCAGTGGCCGCGAGGCCCTGGCGCGGTTCACGCACGAGAGCAGTCCGCAGGCCACGCGCCCCTTCGTCACTCTGGTGGCCAGCGCCGTGGCCGAAGACAACGCCGAGCGTTATCTGTGCGGTGCGGCCAGCGACGGCGCCGATGTGCCCGGTCTTTTCGACCAGGCGCAGGGCGGCACGCTGTTCGTGCAGGAGGTCGAGGATCTGTCGCCGGCGGCGCAGCGCGTGCTGCTGGGCGTCATCGAAACCGGTGTCTGGCAGCGCATGGGCAATCCGCGCCAGCTGCCTTTCAACGCGCGCATCATTGCCACCACCCAGCCCGGCGTGGAGGATCGCACCGGCAGCAAGGGGCTGCGCCGCGACCTGCTCGCGCATCTGTCGGCGCTGCGCCTGCGGGTGCCGCCGCTGCGCGAATACGCCGAGGATGTGCCCGAGCTGCTGCGTTTCTATGTGGATCGCCTGGTCGATGCCGAACAGCTGCCGTTCCGCCGCTTCTCGGTGGCGGCGCAGAACCGCCTGCGCAACTACCCCTGGCCCGACAACCTGCGCGAGCTGCGCAATCTCGTGCGCCGCATGCTCATCAAGGGCGGCAGCGAGGAGATCCGTCTCGAGGAGATCGAGAGCGAACTGGTGGCCAACACCCCCACCGACGAACCGCTGGTGAAACAGGATCTGCTTGCCCTGCCGCTGCGTGAAGCACGCGAACAGTTCGAGCGCGCCTACCTGCAGCAGCAGCTGCTGCTGTGCAATGGCAAGGTGGGTCAGCTGGCCAAGCGCGTGGGCATCGAGCGCACGCACCTGTACCGCAAGCTGCGGTCGCTGGGCGTGGATTTCAGGCACACCACCGACGAATAGCCGGTGGATCGCGGCGCTCAGCGCCGGACCAGCAACCCGATCGCGAGCGCGGCCACGAGGCCGATGCCGCCCACGCCTCCCGGCGCCGGATTCTCGGGATTTGGATCGTGGTTTATGCGTCGCAAGTGTAGCCGGGCCGGCCGGCGGTGGGCCGTGGCGCCGGTCGCAGTTCCTGATGCTATCGCCAGGCATTTTCGAAGCAGTATCATGAGCGTCCCCGCGCCATATTCCCGAGCCCTTTCTTTTTCGTGCACAGGTCCATTTCCGAGCGCTTCATCGAAGGCCTGACGCCGAAATTCGTCACGGTGCTGCGCGAGGGTTATCGGGCGTCCCAGCTGCGCGCCGATCTGGTCGCCGGCATCACCGTCGCCATTGTCGCGCTGCCGCTGTCCATGGCCATTGCCATCGCGTCGGGCGTGGGCCCCGAGCGCGGCCTCTATGCCGCCATCATCGGCGGCTTCATGGTCTCGCTGCTGGGCGGCAGTCGCCACCAGATCGGCGGACCGGCGGGAGCCTTCATCGTGCTGGTGGCCGGCGTGGTGGTTTCGCAAGGCGTGGATGGCCTCATCCTCACCACATTGATGGCGGGCCTGATCCTGCTCGCGGCGGGCCTGCTCAATCTCGGCACCTACATCCGCTACATCCCCTATCCGGTGACAGTGGGTTTTACCGCCGGCATCGCCGCCATCATCTTCGCCAGCCAGCTGCATGACTTCCTGGGTCTGACATTGCCCGCCGCCGAGCCGGCGGCGTTCCTTCCCAAGATCGAGGCGCTGGCCGGCGCGTGGCGCACGATCTCGCCGCAGGCCGTGCTGGTCTCGGTGTTCACCATCCTGGTCATCGAGACCACGCGGCGGTTGCGGCCGCACTGGCCCAACCTGCTCATGGCCGTGGTCGGCGCCTCGCTGCTGACGGCATTGCTGCCCTGGCCGGTGGAAACCATCGGCACGCGCTTCGGCGGCCTGCCGTCGGGCCTGCCGATGCCGCATCTGCCCGCCGTTTCATTGCCGCGGTTGCTGTCGCTGCTGCCGCTGGCGCTGTCCTTCGCGCTGCTGGGGGCCATCGAGAGCCTGCTCTCCGCGGTGGTGGCCGACAGCATGACGGGCCGGCGCCACCGCTCCAACTGCGAGTTGATGGCCCAGGGCGTGGCCAACATCTGCTCGGCGCTGTTCGGCGGCCTCGTCGTCACCGGCACCATTGCCCGCACGGCCACCAATGTGCGTTCCGGCGGGCAGACTCCCGTCGCCGGCATGGCGCATGCGCTGATGCTGCTGATGTTCCTGCTGGTGGCCGCGCCGCTGGCTGCCTACGTGCCGCTCGCGGCGCTTGCGGGCGTGCTGATCACGGTTGCCTGGCACATGGCCGAGAAGCACGCCTTCGTCACGCTGCTGAGAAGTTCGCGCGCCGACGCCGTGGTGCTGCTGGTCACCTTCGGCCTGACTCTGTTCCGCGATCTCATGGAAGGCATCGTCGTGGGGTTCTCCCTGGCGGCTCTGCTGTTCCTGCACCGCATGTCCGAGTCGGTGAAAGTGGACGACATGAGCGAAAGTCCGCAGGCCACCCGCATCGGTCGCGACACCGTCATCTGCCGCATCTCCGGCGCGTTCTTCTTCGGCGCGGCGGCCAGCGTCGCGGCTGCTCTGGATCGCATCGCCGAACGGCCGCGCAACTATGTGCTCGATTTCTCCGCCGTCGGCATCGTCGACTCCACCGCCGCCGCCACCGTGGCCGGCTTTGCGCGCAAGATGCGCGGGCGCGATGTGCGCGTGTACGTCGCGGGCGCGTCGTCCGCCGTGCGCCGCGAGCTGCTGCTGCACGGCGTGCGCGACCCGCTGGTGGTGTACCGCGAGAACGTGGAGGCCGCGCTGGCCGAATGCACGGCCGCGCCGGCATGAGGTCTGTATTTGAGTAACGGCGTTGCGCCTGGTCTGGTAGAAAACACGAATGACTCGAACAGCCTTGATCACCGGAGCCACTTCCGGTTTCGGCGCCGCCGCCGCGCGCCGTTTTGCCCGTGCCGGCTGGAAGGTGGTTGCCAACGGCCGCCGTGCCGATCGTCTGGGGCGGCTGGTCGATGAGCTGGGCGCCGGCAATGTGCACCCGGCCGTGTTCGATGTGCGCGATGCCGCGGCCATGCGCGCCGCGCTCGATGCGCTGCCGGAACCTTTCCGCGATCTCGACCTGCTGGTGAACAATGCGGGCCTGGCGCTGGGCACGCAGCCGGCGCCGCGGGCCAGTCTCGCCGACTGGCAAACGATGATCGACACCAACATCACTGCGCTGGTCACGCTCACCCACCACCTGCTGCCGCGGCTCATCGAGCGCCGCGGCGCCATCATCAACATCGGTTCTGTGGCGGGCAGCTACCCCTATCCGGGCGGCAACACCTATGGTGGCACCAAGGCCTTCGTGCGCCAGTTCTCGCTGGCTCTGCGCAGCGATCTGCACGGCACCGGCGTGCGTGTGACCGACATCGAGCCGGGCATGGCGCACACCGAGTTCACGCTGGTGCGCACGGGCGGCAACCAGGCGGCCTCCGACAAGCTGTATGCCGGTGCCAGCTCCATGACGGCCGAAGACATCGCCGAGCAGATCTTCTACGTGGCCACGCTCCCCGCGCACCTGAACATCAACCGTCTGGAGATCATGCCGGTGTCGCAGTCCTTCGCCGGCTTCCAGGTGCACCGGGGCTAGCGGGCTTTCAGTCGGTTCCGCGCAGCAGCAATACCTGTTCGACCAGTTGTTCGCCCGCGTCATGCAGGGCCTGCGCATCGAGCTCGAGCCTCGCGCACAGCGTCGCGCGCAGATCCGGCAGTGGCCTGGGCTCGAGCGGATGCGCGAAACCGGCGTCCAGCGCCACCTGCATTCCCAGATGCGCCAGCGCGGCAAGGTCGCGCGCCGGGTCATCGGGTGCGGCCAGCGGGTCGTGATGAAACGCCACCGCCTGGGTGATGCCGGTGGGCAGCCCCCAGGTTTCGAACACGATGCGCGCGCAATCTGCATGCCCGATGCGCACCAGTTGCGGTTCCAGCGCCATGGGTCGCGCTTCCTCGTCGGCGCGCAGCGCGGCGATCAATGCCGCGACTCCGTCGGGGTCCAGCCGCTCCTGCACCAGCACGCCGAAGTCATGCAGCAGCCCCGCGATCATGGCCTCGGCCACCAGCTCGCGCCTCGTCCGGCGCGCCAGGTGTTCCGCGGCGAGCCCTGAAGCCAGGCAATGTGCCGCCAGCGCGTCGGGCTGGATGGCGGCCGTGGTGGTGCGCCGCGCGATGCCGCGGTCGAGACAGGCCGCGGCGGCGATGCCGCGCACGGCGTCGAAGCCCAGCAGGACGATGGCCTGATCCACCGAGGATATCTGCCCCGAGCGGCCGTAGTAGGCGGAGTTGGCTACCTTGAGCACCCGAGCCGTGAGGCCGGGGTCGCGCTGGACGATGGTGCTGACCTCGTGCGCGCCGAGAGAGGAGTCACACAGGGCGGCAAGGAGGCGGTGCGCCGTCTGGGCATTGCTGCCGACCACGCCCAGCGCGGTGGCTGCCTTGAGGACTTCCAGGTTGTCTGTGGCCATGCCAGGCGGAACCCTATCACAGTTCCGCGGATTGCCGCCGCCGCCGCCTGCGCCCGGCGGGGCTGCCTGCCGATACTGGAACGATGACCACGCCTGCGACATTGGAGCAACCCGGTTCGAGCGGCGCAGTGCGCAAAAGGCGGCTGCGTTCGACCCGGGACGCGGCCCTGGTCGGTGTGCTGACGGCGGTGGTCGTCGGCGCCACCTGGTATGTGATGCGCCTGGACCTGACGCACCATTCACTGATTGCCCTTCTGCCGCAGTTGTTGCTGGCGATATCACTGCCGGTGCTGGTCTATCGCAGCCGCATGCGTTCGCTGTCGGCTGCCGCCGCGGACTTCGCATACCAGTTGCGGATGCGGCACCTGATCGAAAGCACTGGTCTTGGCGTATGGGAGCTGGACGCGAGCTCCGGGCTCATGCATGTCAGCGAAAGCTGGCTGCGGATGATCGGTCGTCCGCCCACCGCCAGCCGCACATTGAGCATTTCCGAGTGGCACGAACGGATCCATCCTGAGGATCGCGACCAGATTGTTGCCAGCGCCCATGCATCGCTGGGCGCCTCGGAGACGATGTTCCAGCTGGACTACCGCATCCGGCATGAACAGGGACACTGGATCTGGGTAGCCTCGCGCGGATGCGTGCTCGAATTCGGTGCGGATGGCGCACCCGGGGTGATGGTCGGCACGCATTCGGACATCACCGCGCGCAAGGCCGCGGAAGAGGCGCTGGCCGTCGCGGCACACGAGGATCGCCTCACCGGTCTCGCCAACCGCACCTGCTTCATGGAACGGCTGCGCTCGACGGTGGACGCTGGCCGTCATGATCCGCGGCGTCACTTCGCCGTGCTGTTCCTGGACTTCGACCGCTTCAAGATCATCAACGACGCCATGGGCCATCAGGCCGGCGACGACCTGCTGGTGCAGATCGCGCAACGTTTGCGCTGCTGCCTCGATGGCATCGCAAAGTCCAGCGGCGTGAAGCATCTGGCTGCCCGCTTTGGCGGCGATGAATTCATGGTGCTGCTCGACGAGCTCGATGGCGAAGAGGATGCGCAGGGCATCACCGCGCAGCTGCTCGATTCACTGTCGCATCCCTATACCATCCTTGGCCGCGAGGTGCAGTCCACGGCCAGCATCGGCATCACCACCTGCAACCAGACGTCGCACGATGCGGAAACGCTGGTGCGCAATGCCGACGTCGCCATGTATGAGGCCAAGCGCACCGGCCGCGGCCGTTCGGTGCTGTTCAGCGAGAAGATGCATGTGCGCCTGTCGCGCGCCCTGCAGATCGAGACCAGCCTGCGCAAGGCCATCGGCACATCGCAGCTCTCGCTGGTCTATCAGCCCATCGTCGAACTGGATACCGGCCGCCGCACCTCGGTCGAGGCGCTGCTGCGCTGGAATCATCCCGTCATGGGCCAGGTGCCGCCGGGCGAGTTCGTGCCGATTGCCGAGGACTGCGGCCTGATAAGCGCCATTGGCGAGTGGACCATGCACGAGGCCTGTGCCGCGCTGGCCCGCTGGCAGGCGCAGGACCCGGACGCCGCGCCGCATGTGGTGAGCGTCAACGTATCGCGCGCCGAGCTGGCGCAGGGCGAGCGGCTGCTGCAGACGGTGCGCAGCGCGCTGTCGGCGGCGAACCTGCGGCCCGAGTGTCTGCTGCTGGAAGTCACCGAGCGCGAGGTGATGCGTGATCCGGCGGCCTCGTTGGCGCTGATGCATCAGCTGCATGGAATCGGCGTGCACCTTGCCATGGATGATTTCGGCACCGGCACCTCCTCGCTGGGATGCCTGCGCGATTACCCCTTCGATGTGATCAAGATCGATCGATCCTTCACGGCCGGGATCTCGGCCGGGCCGGATACGCTGGCCGTGATCCACGCCACGATCACCCTGGTGGAGAACCTGGGCAAGACCAGCGTGGCCGAAGGCGTGGAAACGCCCGAACAGCTCGCCATCCTGCAATCGCTGGGCTGCCACTACGCACAGGGTTATCACCTGGGCCGGCCGCTGGCGGAGCACGAGCTGCTGGCCAGGGCCGCGGCGCCCCGTGTGGCCAGTGCCTGACATTGGCCTGCCCGCCGTGATAGCGTCGGGCCAATGAACCTGCGTGTGCCGATGCTTGCCTGCGCGCTGCTCTGGGCCCAGATGCCCTGGGCGCATGCAGTCTCTGTGGCAGCGCCGCAGGCGCAGCCCGCGCATGCAAGCCCTTGCCATGACGCCGCGCATGAAATGCCGCCCGTCGATGCGGCCGCCGATGCCACCATCGACGCCGTCGCCGATGGCGCAACCCACGCGCCGGTGCACGATTGCTGCGGCGATCCGGCCTGCGACAAGGCGGGCTGCCACTGCCTGTGTTCCACGGCGCTGATCCTGGAAGGTGTGAGCGCCAGTCCCGCGCTTGCGCTGTGGACCATTGGCCATGTGGTCGTCGCGTTTTCCGCGGTTCCCACCGCCCGGCCTCCAGACCTGTTCCGACCTCCCATCTGAAGGCTCTGCATCGTTGACCGCGCGGCCCCGCGAGGCCTGCGCCTGCACCGACAGATACCGTTCGAGGTCCCATCATGAATCAGCACATGGGCTGGGCGCCGGCATTGCTGGCGCTGGCCATCACCGGCTGTGCCGCGCCTCCGGGAGTGCGGCACGAGGCCGACATCCAGGCACTGGTTGCCGAGCGTCAGGCGCCGGCGTCCACAGGCGCGGCATCCACGCCAGCGGCTGCGCCCACGCCATCCATCGAGTCCGCACTGCGC
Organism: Pseudomonadota bacterium; assembly: GCA_963205255.1. Taxonomy (GTDB): domain Bacteria; phylum Pseudomonadota; class Gammaproteobacteria; order Steroidobacterales; family Steroidobacteraceae; genus ZC4RG30. The sequence continues at coordinate 44,904 of CAUJIK010000054.1, read as the reverse complement.
GATGCGCTCGCCACCAGTCCGGCGGCGCGCGCCATCTGGGCGCGCTATGGCATCACCGAAGCCGAAGTGCGCGAGTCGCTGCGCCTGCAGAACCCCAGCCTGGGTTTCCTGCGGCTGTCCGCCGACGGTGGCATCCGCGAAACCACCTACAGCCTTTCGCAGCCGCTGCTGGATCTGCTGTTCACGGGCTACCGGCGCCGTCAGGGCGAGCTGGCCGCACAGCAGGCCATGCAGCGCTGCGCCGCCGAACTGCTGGGGCTTGAAGCCGACATCCGCATTGCCTTCATCGGGCATGCGGCCGCGGTGCTGGCGCAGCGCGCCGGCCAGCGTGAGCGAGAAGCAGCGGAGCTCTCCGCCCAGCTTGCTGCGCGCTTCCATGCTGCCGGGAACATCTCCGAACTGCAGCTGCGGCGCGAACAAGCCGCTGCCAGCGAGGCCGCGCTGCTGGCGTTGCAGCGCGATGTCGACGTGGCGCAGGAACGCGGTCATCTGCTGTCGCTGCTCGGGCACAGTGGCAGCGATTCCAGCGCACTGCCGGAGATCGCAGTGCCGCTGTTCGATGCCGAGCCCGCGTCGCTGGCCGAGCTGCAGCAGCGGGCGGCTGTACAGCGACTGGATCTGGCTGCGCTGCGCGCCGAGCGTGACCTGCGCGCCACGCAGGCGCGCCACACGCGCCGCTGGAGCTGGTTCCGCGGCGCAACGCTCGAAGCCGAGCGCGAGACGGCCACCGGCGAATCCGCGCGTACAGGCGGCGGTGTGGCGCTGGAATTGCCCCTGTTCGATTCGGGCGCGAACCGCCGCCGCGGCGCCGCGGCCCGGCTTCAGCTGCGCGAAGCGCAACTGCAGGGCCTGACCACGCACATCACCAATGAAGTGGAGGCCCGCCGCGCCGAAGTGCAGGCACGACGCGAGGCGGTGTCGATGCATGCCAGCACATTGATCGAGCAGCGTGAGCGCATCGTGCTGCTCACGCAGCAGCGCGCGGATTTCATGCTGGTGGGCAGCTTCGAGCTCATCGCCGCGCGCCAGCAGCAATTCGCCGCCTGGCGCACCTGGATAGAAAGCGTGGCGCAGCTGGCCAGGGCGCAGATCCGCCTGGCGCAGGCCATGGGCCGTGCCGCACCCGACATCACCATTACCGAAATGCTCGATCTGGAGGATCTGCCATGAAGATCTCGCGACGCAACCTGCTCGCCGCGGCTGGCGGCGCCACCTTCGCGGCGGGGATGGCGCGCGGCGCCGAGGATCCGCACGCGCATCATCATCACACTGCGCCGGCAGAGCCCGCGGCGGCGACGCCCGCGCACACTCACGCAGCGCCGACGCCTGCCGCACCGGCTTCGGCGCAGGGCGCGCGCATCACCACGCTCAACGGCCGCTCGCTGCCCTTCAGGCGCGTGAACGGCGTGAAGGAATTCCACCTTGTCGCCGAGGAGATCGAGCACGAGTTCGCGCCCGGCACGAAGATAAAGGCATGGGGCTACAACGGCATCACACCCGGCCCGACCATCGAAGCCGTGGAAGGCGACCGCGTGCGCATCCTGGTCACCAATCGTCTGCCCGAACACACCAGCATCCACTGGCACGGCATCCTTCTGCCCTGCGGCATGGATGGCGTGGGCGGGCTCACGCAGCCGCACATCAAGCCGGGCGAGACCTGGGCCTACGAGTTCACGCTGCGCCAGCACGGCACCCACATGTACCACCCGCATGCCGACGAGGTGGTGCAGCTGGCTTCGGGCATGATGGGTCTGTTCATCATTCATCCGCGCGACCGCGCGCAGGATGCGGTGGACCGTGACTTCGCCTTCCTGCTGCACAACTGGGCCGTGCATCCCGGCACCTATCGTCCCGATCCTTCGGTGATGACGGACTTCGACCTGTGGACCTTCAACTCGAAGCTGTTTCCGGCTATCGATCCGCTGGTGGTGCGCACCGGCCAGCGCGTGCGCATCCGCGTCGGCAATCTCTCGATGCACGATCACCCTATCCACCTGCATGGCTTCCGCTTCCAGGTGACCGGCGGCGACGGCGGCCGCTGGCCACGCGCGCAATGGCGCAGCGAAGTCACCGAGAGCGTGGCCGTGGGTCAGACACGCGATATCGAGTTCGTGGCAGATGTGCCTGGCGACTGGGCACTGCATTGCCACAAGTCGCATCACACCATGAACGCGATGGGGCATGGAATTCCAAACCCCATCGGTGTGGATCAGGCTTCACTGGGCGAACGCCTGAGCGCGCTGTTGCCGGGGTACCACCCCATGGGACAGGGCGGCATGGCCGAACATGCCGAGCACAGCGGCATGGGCCATATGCACGGTCCGGAGAACACCATTCCGATGATGGTCGGGCATGGGCCGTTCGGGAATGTGGAGATGGGCGGCATGTTCACCGTGCTGAAGGTGCGCGACCGTCTGCCGGATGGCTACGCCGATCCGGGCTGGTATGAGCACCCGCGCGGCACGCAGGCCTGGCGCGTGGAGTAGCTGCACTCCGGGCGCGGGTTTGCAACGAAGCGTCGGGACCGGAATCCGTTGAGGTGCTTGCGCGCAGGATTCTGCGCGGTTGCGCCAGATTTGGATGCTGCGTCCGCCGCAGGCGTGGACCATGCTCCGACGGTCCTCCGTTGACAGCCCGCCCTGCCAGGAGTCTGATCGTGCCAATGCAAGCCGAGTCGCTCGAAGTGCTCGAGAATGCCGCCGTCCCGCCTGCCCAGGCGCGGGCGATCGTGCGCGCCATCGAAATCGAGCTGACCGGAGCACGCGACACGCTCGCTACCAAGCATGACCTGCTGCTGCGGCGGCAGGAGATGCTCCAGATGGGCGCCGATTTGCGTCAGGAAATGGCCGAGATGGGTGCAGATTTGCGTCAGGAGATGGCTGAGTTGGGAGCCGGCCTGCGCAAGGAGATAGCCGAGATGGGCGCTGCCCTGCGCGTCGAGATCCACGCGACCGCCAGCGGCGTCGCGCGGCAGATGTATCTGGCCGTGCTCGGGCAATCGGCGGTGATGCTCGGCTTCGCCTACTTCGTGGCGACGCAGTTGCGGTAACGGCTCAATCGCCGACGCGCACCACGATGGTGTCGACGTCGGCGCGACGCAGGTTGTCGCGCGACGCTTCGAGTTGCGCAAGATCGCTGAACGGCCCCACGCGCACGCGGTGCCACACATCGGCGTCCACCTGCACGCGTTGCACCGTGGCTTCGATGCCCTGCTTGCCCAGCTGCGAACGCACCCGCTCGGCGTCGGCCTGGTTGCGGTAGGAACCGGCCTGCAGCACATAGACGCCTGGCCTCGTGACGCGTGCGCTCTGCGCGCTGCCGCCCACATCGCGTTCGCGTTCCGGCACCACCACCTCGAACTTCGGCAGCCGGTCGTAGAAGTCGTACTGCACGGCCTGATCGGCATCGGCTTCCGCCGCGGCGTCGGAGGCAGCGACCTTGTCGCTGGCCTGCGGCCGCGGTTCGATCTCGGCAACGGCTTCCTCATCGCTGCGGGCGCGATGATCGGAAACGTACACGCCCAGCGCCACCGCCAGACCAATGGCAAGACCAATGCCCACGTCCCGCAGGCGCGTGCCGGGCGCCGACGCGTTGCGTCCGCCGTGCTTGAAGTCCCGGCTGGTCAGTCGCTGGCGGTTGCTCACATGGTCTCCGGCGCCGATACGCCCAGCAGCGCAAGGCCGTTGCGGATCACCTGCTGCGCGGCCAGCGCCAGCGCCAGGCGCGCATTGCGCGTGGCCGCATCCTCGACGATGAACTGCTCGGCGTTGTACCAGGTGTGGAAGGCATTGGCGAGATCGCGCAGGTAGTGCACCAGCGCATGCGGCGCGCGGTTCGCGCCCGCCAGCTGGATCAGCTCCGGATACTTGCCCAGCTGCGTGAGCAGCGCGCTCTCCTGCTGCGAGGTCAGCGTGGCGAGACTCGCGAGGCCGAGCGCGAGATCGAGCTGATATCCCTTGGCCGCGAGCTGCCGCAGCACGCTCGCCACGCGGGCATGCGCGTACTGGATGTAGTAGACCGGATTCTCGTTGGTGCGGCTCTTGGCCAGCTCCAGGTCGAAATCCAGATGCTGGTCGTGGCTGCGCACTACATAGAAGAAGCGCGCCGCATCGTTGCCCACCTCGGCGCGCAGCTGGCGCAGCGTGATGAACTCGCCGGCGCGCGTGGACATGGAGGCCTTCTCGCCATTGCGGTACAGCGAGACGAACTGCACCAGCAATGCTTCCAGGCTCTCCGGCGGTTCGCCCATGGCGGCAAGGCCGGCCTTCACGCGCGCCACATAGCCATGATGATCCGAGCCGAGGATGTCCAGCAGCACATCGAAGCCGCGCTCGCGCTTTTCCAGGTGATAGGCGATGTCGGAGGCGAAGTAGGTCTTCACGCCGTTCTCGCGCACTACCACGCGATCCTTCTCGTCGCCGAAGGTGGTGGCACGGAACCACAGCGCGCCGCCCTTCTCGTACACATGATCCTGCTTGCGCAGGCGATCCAGCGCGCGGTCGATGGCGCCGTTTTCGGCCAGCGAGCGTTCCGAGTACCAGCGGTCGTAGATCACGCCGAACTCGGTGAGGTCGTTCTCCATGTCGGCGAGGATGGCCGCGAGCGCAAGATCCGAGACTTCGCGGAACCCCTGATCGCCGAGCAGCTGCCGCGCGCGGCCGATCACCGCGTCGATGTAGGTTTCCTTGTCGCCGCCCTCGGGTTCATCGGCGGGCAGGTTGCCGAACACCTCGCCGTCGGGGCGGCAAAGGCTCTCGCCCGCCTTCTGCAAGAGGTCGGCGGCGATCTCGCGCACGTAGTCGCCCTGGTAGCCATTGGCCGGGAAGCGGAACTTCCCGCCACAGGCCTCGAGATAACGCAGCCACACGCTTACCGCGAGGATGTCCACCTGGCGGCCGGCATCGTTGATGTAGTACTCGCGATGCACGGACCAGCCATTGGCTTCGAGCAGGTTCGCCACGCTGGCGCCGAAGGCGCCGTGGCGGCCATGGCCCACATGCAGCGGCCCGGTGGGGTTCGACGACACGAACTCCACCAGGATGCGGCGGTTGCCGCCGCTGCCATTGCGGCCGAAGGCCGCGCCGAGTTCGTGCACACGGCGCACCACGTCGGCCTGTGCGCTGCCGGCCAGGAAGAAATTGATGAAGCCGGCGCCGGCGATCTCGACCCTGGCCAGAGCAGGCGAGAGGGGCAGGGCGGCCACGATCTTCTGCGCCAGCTCGCGCGGCGGCAGCTTCGCCTGCTTCGCCAGGCGCATGGCCACATTGCTGGCGTAGTCGCCATTGGCCGTGTCGCGGGTGCGTTCCAGGCCCAGGTTCGAGAGCGGCAGATCCTCCGGCAGCACGCTGCCCTTCAGATGCGCCAGTGCCGCGTGCAGCAGCTGTTCGATGTCTTGTTTCATGGGGGGCGCAAGTCTAACCGGTTGTCGGCGCGCCGAAGCGGCGCCTGGCCGCGTCCTGCTGCGCAAGGCGCCGCAGCGCCAGCAGCACCGGTTCTATGAGGAGGGTGCCCAGCACCGTGTAGCGCACCGCGGCCTCCGCCGACTCGGTGGGGATATGGGCGATCTCCGCGCTGGCCAGCTGGTGCAGACCTGCCGCATAGCGTTCCAGCATCCCTTCCGGCGGGACGAAGCCCGCGGCGGCGAGCCCGTCCAGCGCCGCGGCGAGCCGGTGCATCTCCGGGCTGTCTGGCTCGATGTGCCATCCGGCGCGTCCGATGAGCTCCTCCGCGGCCGCCGTGTCTGGCCTCTGGCTGGGCAGCATGGTGGCGCATTGCACGCGTCCGAGCAGATCGAACATGTCCGGTCCCGGGTCGTCGATGATCCGCAGCACATCGCGCACCTGCGTGATCGAAAGGCCGGCCGGGCCGAGCAGGGCGCGGATCAGCCGCAGCCTTGCCGTGTGCGCCTCGTCGTAGAGCGCCTGTGTGGATGAGGTGAGCCTGCCGGGGAACAGCAACCCCTCGCGCAGGTAGTACTTGATGGTCGCCACCGGAACACCGGTTACCCGCGAAAGCCCCGAGATGCGCATGCTGCCTCTTGATATTGGATATTAAAACTATCTATTATTGGGTCGTTCCACTATCCATTATGCCCCGGAGCCGCGATGAAACCGTTGCCAGGCCGGATGACCCACGACTACGACGGCGAGCTGGTCGTCTTCCTGATCGGCATGCGCATCAACAACTGGCTGCGGCCTGATCTGTGGTTGCCCGCCATGGCGGCCATGCCGCCGATGCTCCGCGAGCTTGCGAGCGATCCGGATTCGGGGCTGCTCGGGTATCGGACATTCGGCTTTCCCCGCACGCCCACGGTGTTGCAGTACTGGTCCAGTCTCGAGCGTCTCTATGACTATGCCGTCGACGGGAAGGGTCGGCACCGGTCGGCCTGGGCCGCCTTCAACCGGCGGGCGCGGGCAGGCGGGGATGCCGTCGGCATCTGGCATGAGACCTATCCCGCGCCGCGCGCCGAATCGATCTATGTGCACATGCCGCCGACGGGGCTGGGCGCGGCGACCTCGTTGCGGCCGGTCATCGCGAAACTGGACCGGGCGCGTCAGCGTCTGGATGAGGGTCGCATCAGCGCGGCATAGGCGGCTGGTGCAAAGCCGGCAGCGCACGATCGTCATCTTGTTTGCAAGTTGCCGCGTATTGGCGAAGTACATGCTTTGGGAGCAAAGTACGTTCTTCGCCATTGCGATCCAAACAATAAGGGAGAGGACATGATTCGTCAGTTGTTGTCACTGAGTGTTGTCGTTGCGCTGTCGGCTGCGACGTCTGCTTCTGCCCAGATCAGTCAGGCGCCGGTCTTCGGTCCGGATGCTGCACGCAAAGCTGTTGATATCTGTCTGAAGATGTCAGCCGAGAAGGGTTGGCAGATGGCTGTGGTTGCTCTGGATGAAGGTGGGCATGTCCTGTATGCGTTCAGGATGGAGGGGGCCAACTATGCCCGTATGGATTTCGCCACGCACAAGGCGCGAACAGCGCTGCTGACCCGGCGCCCGAGCGGTGCTCTGCTCGATCGCATGCAGTCCGGGAACGAGAATTTCCTGCTCAGCATCCCCGACTATGTGGGCATGCGGGGTGGTATGCCGGTGGTTTCCGCAGGGCGGGTGATAGGCGCCATCGGCGCCAGTGGTGCGACGGCAGAGCAGGACGAGGCCTGCGTGGCAGCGGGCATCGAGGCGCTAACCGGGCCGAAAAGCGCCGGAAAAAAATGAACTGGCCGCAAGGGTCGGCAAGGCTGGACCAGGCGTGTCAGCGCCTGGATCAGCCCCGGGATGAGGATCGCGCCAACGCGGCATAGGCGGCCGCGTCGAAGCCCACCAGCACACGATCACCATCGACCAGCACCGGGCGCTTCACCAGCTTGCCGTCGCGGCTCAGGGCGTCGATCAGCTGCGCCTCGGTCATGGCGGCAACCTTCTCCTTGCCCAGCGCGCGGTAGCTCTGGCCGGAAGTGTTGAGCCACTTGCGCAGCGGCAGGCCGCTCGCCGGCACCCAGCGTGTGAGCTCCGCCCTGGTGGGCGGCTGCTCGACGATGGGGCGCTCGGTGACGGTGATGTCGTGCTCGCGCAGCCAGGCGCGCGCTTTGCGGCAGGTGCTGCAGCCGCTGTAGTGCAGGAAGATCATGCGGCGACTAGAACACTTCGAGCGGATCCACGTCCAGCGCCCAGCGCAGGTTCGCGTGAGCGGGCAGAGCCTCGACAAGGGGTACCCATGCGGCCAGGAACTGCTGCAGCCGGCCGCGGTTGCCGCACTCCACCAGCAGCTGCGCATGGTAGCGGCCGGCCTTGCGGGTCATCGCCGCGGGAATGGGTTCGCGCAGCGCGATGCCGGTCGGGTGATTTGCGGCGGCCACGGCGGCACGAAGAAATCCCAATGCCGCATCCGGCGCGGTGCTCGAAGCGCGCAGCAGGGCGATGCGCCCATAGGGCGGCCAGAGCGCCGCCGCGCGCTCGGCCAGCGCGTCCTGGGCAAAGGCGCCATAGCCGGCAGTGATCAGCGTGCGCAGCAGTGGGTGATCCGGATACTCGCTCTGGATCAGCACCTCGCCGGGCCGGTCGGCGCGCCCCGCGCGCCCCGCCACCTGCACGATGGTCTGGGCCAGCCGTTCGGCGGCGCGAAAATCGGTGCTGAACAGGCTCTGGTCGGCGTTGAGCACGCCTACCAGCGTCACGTCGGGAAAATGGTGGCCCTTGGTGAGCATCTGCGTGCCCACCAGAATGCGCGCCGCGCCGCTGGTCACGCGGTCGATGGCGCCTTCCAGCGCCTGCTGGTGCTGCAGCGTGTCGCGATCGAAGCGCTCGACCGCATATTGCGGAAAACGCGCCGCCAGCGTGTCCTCCACACGCGCGGTGCCATGGCCCAGCGGCTGCACCGGGTAACCGCAGCGCGGGCAGGCGGCGGGACGAGGTTCGTCCGCGCCGCAGTGATGGCAGGCCAGCCGGCCGCTGCGCTGGTGCACAGTCAGGCGCGCATCGCACTGACGGCATCCGGCCACCCAGCCGCAGGTGTTGCACAGCAGTGTGGGCGCGTAGCCGCGGCGGTTCAGATACAGCAGTACCTGCCCGCCATCGCCGAGATGACGCTCCATCGCGGCGAGCAACGGCATCGCAAAACCCTTGTGCACGGCATGCGCGCGCATATCCACCACCACCGTGCGCGGCGCGGCCGCATTGCCCGCGCGCGCCGGAAGCGACAGTTGCTGAAGCTTGCCCAGCTGCACGTTGTGCAGCGATTCGAAGGAGGGCGTGGCTGACCCCAGCAGCACCGGGATGCCGCCGCGCTGCGCGCGCAGCAGTGCGAGGTCGCGCGCTGAATAACGGAATCCTCCTTCCTGCTGCTTGTACGAGGCGTCGTGTTCCTCGTCCACCACCATCAGTCCCAGTCGCGGGATGGGCGCGAATACGGCCGAGCGGGTGCCGATCACGATACGAGCACCGCCGCGCGCGGCCAGCTGCCAGGCCGCGGCGCGTTCGCGGTCGGTGAGGCCCGAGTGCAGGGCCGCGATGGGTTCGCTGAAGCGCGCGTTGAAGCGGGCCACCAGCTGTGGCGTGAGCCCGATCTCCGGACACAGCACCAGCACCGATTCGCCACGCGCCAGCGCCGCCGCCGTGAGCTGCAGATAGACCTCGGTCTTGCCGCTTCCCGTCACGCCATCGAGCAGGAAGGCCGCCGGTGTGCCGAGCCTTGCGCGCACGGCGTCCACGGCCTGCTGCTGGTCGGGCGTGAGCGTGAGGCCGGAGGTGCGCGCGGTGATGGGCGCCGGTGGGGCACTCTCGACGGCCACTTCATCCAAGGCGATGAAGCCGCGCGCCGCCAGCGCGCGGGCGGCGCTGCGCCAATGTGGCGCAAGTTCGTCGATGCGCGCCTCACCAAGCCAGGGCAGGGGGGAAAGGATATCCAGCAGAGCGCGCTGTCGGGGCGCGCGTTGCACGGCGCCTGCGGCCAGTGCGGCGCGGCCCTCCTGAGTGATGCGCCAGCGGCGCTCGTACACGGTGACGTCGCGGCCCTCGCGCAGCAGCTTCGGCATGGCCGTGGCCATCACCTGGCCCACCGGATGGTGGTAGTAGTCGGCGGCCCAGCGCAGGAAGCCGAGCATGGCGTGGTCGAACAGGGGCGCGGTGTCGAGCACCTGCAGCACCTGACGCAGTTTCGTGGCTGGCAGCTCGGATTCCCCGGCCGTCTCGATGACCAGCCCGGCGATCCGCTGCCGCCCGAAAGGCACCAGCACGCGCATGCCGGGCAGCGCCTGCGGCCCCTGGGCCGCGGGCAGGTAGTCGAACAGCCGCCGCAGAGGCGTGTCGATGGCGATCTTGTATATCGGGGCGCTCACGGGAGGCGAGAGCTTGCAGGTTCGGCGCCGTCCCGGCTAGTCGCGGCGGATGCTGCCCAGGTCCGTTGTGTGTCGCACCAACCTGTCATACCCTTGAAAGCGCTTGAACCGGAACAGCAGTCTTTCGCCGCCCTCCGGCGGTCCTGCCTTCGACCACGAAGCCTTTGTCGTTGCGTCGCCCGGTCTGCACGGCCTGAATCAACTGGTGCTGCGGGCCGACGTGGCCGGCATGCCGCTGGAATGGATCGACTACCGCGAGGCGGCCCGTCTCTATCACCAGCGGCAGGTGGCCTATATCTGCGGCTCTCCGCTGTATCGCCTGCAGGGCGGCTACAACGCGGCCACCGGCCGGCGCACCGTGCTCGAAGTGAGCTCGATCATCGCCACCGTGGGTCACACCGGCAATCCCGGCAACACCCGCCATGACTATGTGCCGCCGCTGAACAACCAGACGCTGTTCCGCCGCGACGGGCATCTGTGCATGTACTGCGCGCAGCGCTTTGCGGCCGCGGAGCTGTCGCGCGACCATGTGCGCCCGCTGAGCCAGGGGGGCAGGGACAGCTGGACCAATGTGGTGACGGCCTGCCGCCGCTGCAACAACCACAAGGCCTGGCGCACACCCGAGCAGGCGAAGATGCAACTGGTGGCCGTGCCGTTCACACCCACCTATGCCGAGTACATCTTCCTCAAGGGTCGCCGCGTGCTGGCCGACCAGATGCAGTATCTGCTGGCGCATTTCCCGCGCAGCAGCCCGCTGCATGCGCGCATCCGCGAACTGCTGAACTGACGTCTTCCATTCCGCCGAATCGCATCGGTGGATTGACAAGGCAGGGCGCACCTGCGAAACGGTACGCCGTGATCTACCTCGTCGATGCCTCGGTCTACGTCTTCCGCGCCTACTACTCGATGCCGCCGGAACTGCGCGACCCCGATGGCAATGCCGTGCACGCGCTGTACGGCTTCGCGCGTTTTCTCTCCGACCTCGTGGAACGCGCCCGGCCCGAATACATCGCGGTGGCCTTCGATGCCAGCCTCGCCTCCTGCCATCGCAACCGCATCTTCCCTGCGTACAAGGCCAACCGCGAGCCGGCCCCGCCGGATCTGCTGCTGCAGTTCGAGCGCTGCCGCGCCTTCTGCGCGCACTTGGGCGTGGCCTGGTTCGACAGCCCCGAGTACGAGGCCGATGACATCATCGGCACGCTGGCCACTTTCATGCGCAGCCAAGGCTTGCGCAGCACGCTGGTGTCGCGCGACAAGGATCTGGCGCAGCTGATCGGTCCCGGCGACGTGTACTGGGACTACACCGGTCAGGCTCGCTACCACCACAGCCAGATCGAGGAGCGCTTCGGTGTGGCGCCAGAGCGCTATGCGGATTACCTCGCGCTCACGGGAGATGCGGTGGACAACATCCCTGGCGTGCCAGGCGTGGGGCCGAAAACTGCCGCGGCATTGATGAAGTCCTATGCGACTCTCGATGAGCTGTACGAGCGGCTGGATACCGTGCGCGACCTGCCGCTGCGCGGCGCCGCCCGACTGGTGGAGCGGCTCGCCGTCCATCGCGAGGCGGCCTATCTTGCGCAGGCCCTGACACGCATCTGTTGCGACATGCCGCTGGCCCTGAGCCGGGATGGTTTGCGCCGGCGCGCACCAGACCTTGCCGGCCTCGCGCAGTTCTGCGACGAGCAAGGTTTCGGTCCGCTATTGCGTCGGCAAGCCGAACGGTTGGCGCTATGATCCTGCCAATGAGCGACAAATCCATCGAGTCGGTTCTCACCGAAAACCGTGTCTTCCCGCCCTCGGCGGAGTTTGCCGCGCAGGCCCACCCCAATGCGCAGGAGCTCTCGCGGCTGCACTCGCTGGCGTCACTGGGCACCGAAGCCTTCTGGGCCGCGCAGGCGCGCGAACACCTTTCCTGGCACAAGCCTTTCACTCAGGTGCTCGACTCCACCAATGCGCCGAACTACCGCTGGTTCGCCGACGGGCAGCTCAATGTCTCGGTCAACTGCCTCGACGTGCACCTGGCCGCTGCCGGCGACCGCACCGCCATCATCTTCGAGGCCGAGCACGGCGAAGTGCGCCGCTACAGCTACGCGCAGCTGCATGCCGAGATCTGCCGCTTCGCCAATGGCCTGCGCGCGCTCGGCGCGAAGAAGGGCGACCGCATCATCATCTACATGCCGATGCTGGCCGAGGCCATCATCGCGATGCAGGCCTGCGCCCGCATCGGCGCCATCCACTCGGTGGTGTTCGGCGGTTTCTCGGCGCCCAGCGTGCGCGACCGCATCGATGATGCCAAAGCGCGCTTCGTCATCACGGCCGATGGCGGCTGGCGTGCCGGCAAGGTGGTGGAACTGAAGACCGCCGCCGACAAGGCGCTGTGCGAAGGCGGCGCCAGCGTCGAGCATGTGATCGTGCTAAAGCACACGGGCGAAGACATCCCCTTCAAGGAAGGGCGCGACCTGTGGTGGCATGATGTGGTGGCCGGGCAATCGACCACCTGTCAGCCCGAGTGGGTGGGTGCGGAGCATCCGCTGTTCCTTCTCTACACCTCCGGTTCCACCGGCAAGCCCAAGGGCGTGCAGCACTCCAGCGGCGGTTATCTGCTGGGCGCGAAGCTCACATCGAAGTGGGTGTTCGATCTCAAGCGGGATGATGTGTTCTGGTGTACGGCCGACATCGGCTGGGTCACCGGCCACAGCTATGTGACCTACGGGCCGCTGGCCAATGGCAACACCGTGGTGATCTACGAAGGCGCGCCCACCTTCCCGGATGCCGGCCGCTTCTGGAAGATGATCCAGGACCACAAGGTGACGGTGTTCTACACCGCGCCCACCGCGATCCGCGCGCTGATGAAGCTGGGCGATGCGATTCCGGAAAGCTACGACCTTTCCTCGCTGCGCCTGCTTGGCAGCGTGGGCGAACCCATCAATCCCGAAGCGTGGATGTGGTACCACCGCGTGATCGGCGGCGAGCGTTGCCCCATCGTCGATACCTGGTGGCAGACGGAGACGGGCGTCATCATGATTTCGCCGGTGCCGGGCGTCACTTCGACCAAGCCCGGTTCGTGCACCAAGCCCCTGCCCGGCGTGGAAGCGGACATCGTCGATGAGGAAGGCGAACCGGTGAAGGGCCTCGATGCCGGCGGCTATCTCGTCATCAAGAAGCCCTGGCCGTCGATGCTGCGCACCATCTGGAACGACAACGCGCGCTACATCGAAACCTACTGGGCCAAGTTCGGCAACCGTTACTACGTGGCGGGCGACAGCGCTCACCGCGACAAGGACGGCTACTACTGGATCATGGGGCGCATCGACGATGTGCTCAATGTCGCCGGCCACCGTCTCGGCACGATGGAGATCGAATCCGCGCTGGTCGCGCATCCGCGCATCGCCGAGGCAGCCGTCGTGGGCCGGCCGCATGACGTCAAGGGCGAATCCGTATTCGCCTTCGTGGTGTGCAAGGGCGAACGCCCGACGGGCGACACCAAGGCGTTCCGCGAGGAGCTGCGCAACTGGGTGGGCGAGCAGCTCGGCGCCATCGCCAAGCCCGACGACGTCCGTTTCGCGGACAATCTGCCCAAGACGCGCTCGGGCAAGATCATGCGCCGCCTGCTGCGCACCATCGCGCGTGGCGAGGAGATCACCCAGGACATCTCCACGCTCGAGAACCCGCACATCGTCGAGCAGTTGCGCGGCCGGGAGTGAAGCCCGCGCCTGGTCCGCCGGACCGGGCGCTGCATCTTCAGTTCGGGGAACCGCCCTGGGCATTTGAAAGTTGCCGGGCAGGGATAGGCAGGGTACTATTCGAGAATGATTCTCATTTGCCAATGAGATTGTTTGACAGCCTATGAGCCTCGATCCCCCTTCCACCCGGATCATTTCCCGCATCCTCGCGAGCGTCCTCGGCGGCTACGGTTTCGTCTGGGGCTTCAGCGCCCTGGGGATCGCCTTGCTGGTGGCGGGCGGCATGGCGTACGCACAGGCCTGGATGCTGGCCATGCTGCTGGCGTTCGTGCTGTTTCTGGTGCTGTTCTGCTGGGCGTTTGCCGCCGCCAGCCTGGTGCGTGTCTGGACAGTGCTGGCCGGCGGCGGCGCGACGATGACCCTTGCCGCCTGGCTGGTGATGCGGCACCTGCAGGGAGCCTGAGGTTGCGCGAAATTCCGGCTACCGCCGGGTCTGTGCCGCCAGCGCCCAGCTCACCAGGCGGCGATCGAGCCGCTCGCGCCACCCCCGCGGTGCATCGAGCCCCATCCTCGCCAGCTCCGCGCTGAAGCGCCCGCTGCGCCGATGGGTGAGCGCATGCCACAGCAGGGCGGCGCGGCCAGTGGGCGTCGCCGATGCGGCAGCCAGCTGCGGCAATGCCCGCGCCAGCGCGATCTCCTCCTTCGAGAAGTCGGTGCCGAAAGGGTATTCGCTGAACTGCCCGCGCGCCTGCAACGGCTTCAGGGCGTCGGCGAGACGCTGCGGCGTATTGCCGCGCGCATGATCGGGTAGCCGATAGTCGCGCGCGATCTTGCCGGCCCGCTGCGCCTCGGCGAGCAGCTGCGGCTGGAAGCGTGAATCGCTGATCGCCAGCAGCGCCGCGATGATCTCGGCATCGGTGCGGTCGCGCAGATCCGCGGCGCCATACTCGGTGACCACGATGTCGCGCAGATGCCGCGGCACGGTGGCGTGCCCATAGGAATAGCGCAGGTTCGATTGCAGCACCCCGTGTCTGAAACGGGTGGCACGCAGGCAGAGCAGGGAGCGGGCGCCGGGCAGTTCGCGGGCTTGCAGGGTGAAATCCAGCTGGCCGCCCACGCCGCTGACCACGCGACCATCGTCGAGGCCATCGGAGATCGCCGCGCCCAGCAAGGTCACCATCATGGTGCTGTTGATGAAGCGCGCATCGCGCCGCTGCAGGCGATGCAGTTCGCGCTGCGTCTCGCCCAGGCGGTTCACGTGCCCCACGGCATTCATGCGGAAGCGCTGGCGCTCGCTTTCGGGCAGCTCGCGCAGCGCCGCATAGAAGCCCTGTGGTCCGAGCAGGAAGGCGGCGTGCAGCACGGCGCCGCCCTTGAGGCGCTGACCCAGCGCGCCCGAAGCCAGCCGCGCGCGCACCTCGGCGCGCGACAGGTCGGCCGCGATGCGCGTACCGTCCTCGAGCACGATGCAACCCGCCTCGTAGCGGGTGGAGGAGTGGAACACGCCGCAGTGACGCAGCATCGCGAACGAGGCTGCATCGAGATGCGGGTCCAGCCCATGTTCGAGCAGTTGATCGAGCACGGCGCCGTCGAAGCGTCTGGTGAGCGCGCCGCTGGCCAGCGCGCGCTCCAGGGCCAGGCAGTCGTGGACTTCGCGGCGCAGGATGCCGGCGCGCACGAGGTCCAGCTGCTGGTCGAGGAACATTTCGCTGAGACCGAACAGGCCGGCGGTGAAGGGCGCATTGCCGCCGATGTCGGCGGCAAGCGCCTGTGTGTCGGGACTGGCGAGCGCGTCGATGGCGCGTCGCCAGTCCTCGTTGCGCTGGTGACGCAGCAGCGTGGCGTAGCACACGGCATCGCCCAGCTCGCCGATACCGATCTGCAGCGTGCCTCCATCCCGCAGCAGGCTGCTCACGTGCAGGCCGATGGCATGGTCGGTGAGCGCCAGCGGCAGGTTGGGCGGCCCATAGAGGCGGTAGTCGTAGCGCCGGTGTTCCAGCAGCAGATCGAAGGCGTCCGGCTCGATGCAGGCATCGCCCAGCATGAAGGGCAGCTCGGGATGCACCAGACCCACGATGGCTATGGGCGCCTGCGCCGTTGCCCGCCGCCGCATCTCGGGTATCAGTTCGGCGGCGATATCCGGATTGGCGCCCAGACTGATCTGGCGCCGCCCGTCCTGCCGGCGCGCCGCGACCAGTTGCAGCACCACATTGATGCCGCGCGCCAGCAGCGCGCGCGTCACCTCGGTGAAATTGTTCGCCAGATGCTGCTGCTGGCTGGCAGGCCAGTCGAGCGCCGATCCCGGCGTGAAGAAGAATTCGCTGACGCGGATGTTGGGCGGCAATGTGCCGGCGCGCAGCGCTTCGAGGTAATCGGGTTCGGGACAGTCGCCGAACACGCGCTCGACGAAAGGTTCGAGGAAGCGGCGTTCGAGAGCGGAGCGGGCGCGAGGCCGGGAGAGCGTGAGGCCTGTGAGCAGGGTCAGGTCGATGGAAGGGTCGCCGGCCGCACGGCGGTAAAGCTCATTGACCAGCGGTATGGGCTTTCCGATACCGATGGGCAGGCCCACTACCAGCCGCCGGCCGACGCGACGCAGAACCTCGTCGATGACGAGGTCTGCGCGCTCGAACAGCTCCGGCACCGCCGGGCGTTACTTGCTCTGGGCGGGCGCGGGCGTGGCGGGAATCGCAGGCGCGCCAGCGCGCGGCCGCAGCAGCAGCGAGAAGTTCACCTGCACGTCATCGCTGATCCACTCGGTGGACTTCCACTCGCCCTGGCCCACGCCGAAAGCCAGGCGCTTGACCGTGGCGGTGCCCTTGAGTGTTGCGATGGGCTTGCCGGCATCAAGGCCCGGCTGGAAGGTGAAGCTGATCGGCACATCGCGCGTCACGCCGCGCAGCGTGAGCTTGCCCTGCCCCTCGAAGGCCGCGCCCTTGGCCGCGAAGCTGGTGGCGAGGTAGGTGGCGCGCGGGAATTTCTTCGTATCGAACAGATCAGCGGTCTTGAGCGTGCCGTCGCGTTCCTTGTCACGCGTGTCCACACTGTCAACGTCGATCGCCACGTCGATCTTTCCATTGCTGACATCGGCAGCGGAGAAATCCACGTTCGCCGTGAACTTGCCGAACTTGCCGGTGGTCTTCGCGCCGGCCTGCACGAACTGGAACTCCACCGTGCTCTTCGCCGCATCGGCGGACCACAGCAGCGGCGCCGGATCGGCGGCGCGCGCGCCGGTGGCGGCGAGCAGCAATGCGGCGAAGGCGGGCAGAAGCCGGGGGCGGATTGCGGTTGTCATCATCATGGTTCCCGTGATTGTGGATGCGATCAGCGCAGCTTTGCGAAAGGCAGCATGCGGCGCAGGATGTTGTCCTTGCGGATCAAATGATGCTGGAAGGCAGCCAGCACATGCAGCGCGGCCAGAGCCACCAGCGCCCAGGCCAGAATTCCATGCAGACGCACGAGTGAATCGAACAGGGTTTCGCTGGGAGACACGAAGTCCGGCAGCCTCACCAGATTGAACCAGCTGACAGGATAGTTCTTCGCCGACGACATGGCCCAACCTGACAGAGGCAGCGCAAACATCAGCACGTAGAGGCCTTCGTGCGTGAGATGGCCGAAGAAGCGCTCCCAGGGCTTGAGGTCCGAAGGCAGCTTCGGGGAGTGGCCGCGGTTGTAGAACTTCCACAGCAGCCGCAGCAGCACCAGCACCAGGATGGTGATGCCGACGGACTTGTGGCGCGCGTAGGCGGCGAGCTTGGCAAGGCTCAGCGGCAGGCTGTCCGCCTGGTTGGCGAGCCAGAACTGCGCGAGGATCAGCGCCACGATGACCCAGTGGAAGGCTTTCGCGACCGAGCCCCAGCGTTCGGTGGTGTTCTTCAGCATTTGACTACTATAGCCCCAGTTCCCTGCCCAGCTCCCGCGCATCATATATCCGTGTCAGTGCGGTGTGCATGATGGCCGGATGCACGGCCACGGCACGGTTCTTCGCGGCGTCGAACCAGTAAGACCCCGAAATGGAGTGAATGTTCCCGTCGAACATCAGTCCCACGATCTCGCCCTGGGCGTTTATCAGCGGGCTGCCCGAGTTGCCGCCGACGATATCGCTATTCGTTATGAGATTGAAATATGTCTCAGGGTCGAGCAGCGCACGCTTGCTGCTCCAGCTTTCCGGCAGACGAAACGGCTCGCTGTCCGTGGCGCGTTCAAACAGGCGCGCCAGCCGGGTGAACGGCGGCACATCTGTTCCGGCTTCGTTCCAGCCCTGCACCGAGCCATAGTTCAGGCGCAGCGTGAACGTGGCGTCCGGATAGATGCGGGTGCCGAAGGCGGCGAAACGGGCGCGCGCGATTTTCTCCTGGGCCGCGTCGACCACGGCCTCGACCTCGTCTTCCATCTGGCGGCGCAGTGCGCGCGCTGGTTCATCCACCAGCTTCGCGATGCGGATCATCGGGTCTTCCGAGGCATCGACCGCGGCCTGGCCGCCGTCCCAGAGCTGCTGGCGCACCGCAGGGTCGGCGAGCTTCGAGCCGTCGATCAGTCCGGCCGCCAGCGAGTCCGGCGAGAACTCGGCCAGCAGTGTGCGCACCAGAGCATGATCGGGGCCGAGGAACTCGCGCATGCGTTCCGCGCCGAAGGAGAAGGTGAGCTTCTCGCGTTCGGGATACACCGGCACCGCCGCGGTGAGCTGCCGCTGCAGCGCGGGCAGCGCCGTGTCCACGTATTCGCGCAGCCGCTCCTCGCTGGGCTTGCCGCGTTCAGCTGCGGCGCGCACCAGGATGCGCGCGTAGCGGAACAGCACGCTGTTGAAGCCCGCGCCGCCCTCGATGAAACCATAGGGCACGGACAACTCGGTCTCGCGCTGCGCGGCTTTCTCGATGGCCGCCCAGGGATCCTGCTCCGCGGGGAATGCCGCGCGGCGCCGCAGGTCGGCCTCGGCGGCGCGCTTCTGTTCCAGCAGCGCCGGCTCCAGCAATGCGTCGAGCTGCTTGCGCCGCACCTTGATGCCGTTCTCGAGCGAGCTCAGGGGATCGGCAACGATGCGCGCGGCTTCGGCGCCGGTCTTGCCGAACTGTATGTAGCGGCCGCGCAGTTCGGAGGCGCGCTGCAGCCACAGCGGCAGTTCGGCGCGCTGTGCTTCGAGCTGCGCCACCGTGAGCAGACGGTCGGTGGAGCCGGGATGGCCGGAGACGAACACCGCCTCGTTCGCGACCGCGCCCGCCCAGTTGATCTTCAGGTGATCGGGCGTGACGGCCGGCTTGCCGTTCTCGTAAGCGCGCAGGATGGCCATGTCCAGGCACCAGCGCGGGAACTGGAAATTGTCGGGATCACCACCGAACGCGGCGATGGCGGCCTCGGGCGCGAAGGCGATGCGCACATCGTCGTAGCGCTTGTACTGGTAGAGGAAGTACTGGCCGCCCTGGTAGAGCGTCACCGATTCGCAGCGACGCGGATCGCGCTGGCCGGCGGCCCGTTCGCAAGCCTGCTCCAGCTGCGTGAGGGTTTTCTTGCGTGCCTCGTTGGCTTCGCGATCGCCAAGGCCGGCGGTGGCGGCGTTCACCTTTGCGGTGATGTCCTCCATCTTCATCAGCACATCGGCGTACTGCGTGGGGCAGCGCACTTCCGCGGCGCGTGTGTCGGCGAGGAAGCCGTCGCGCAGCCGGTCGCGCTCGGCGGTGGAGATCTGCGCCAGACAGGAGGCGGCGCAATGATGGTTAGTGAGGATGAGCCCTTCGCCAGAGATGAACGAAGCCGTGCAGTTGGACAGGCGCAGCGTCGCCAGACGCACGCGGTCGAGCCACTGTGGCGTGATCTGCGCGTTCAGTTGCTGTTGCACCGTGGCTGCCGGGAAGTTGTCGTAGGTCCACATGCCCTCGTCGGCACGAGCGGGCATCGCGGCCAGCGCCGCGGCGGCTGCGATCGACGGGATAACGAGACGCGACAGGCTTGTCATGGGGATTGTCCAGGCTCCGGGGTCCGTCATGAAGCCATCCTCGCCGCTCTCACGCAAGCAGCAGCGCGGGCAGGTCCTCCGGGGCGCGCAGCAGCAGCCTTCCGTCGCCGGACGGCAGCGGCCTTTCTTCCAGTTCGAAACGGCGGGCTTCCAGCCGGTCCGCGGCGGCTGCAGGGTCGGGATGCTGGAACAGCAGCACCGGCCCGGCGTGCGCTTCGGGGTGGTGCCAGGCCAGAGGCCAGTCATCATCCATGACCAGTGACGGCCACGGCGCGCCGAGGGGCGTCAGCTGTCGTCCCAGCCGCCGCCAGAATGCTTCCACGCGGGCCGGGTTGATGGTCGGCAACGACAGGCGCCAGAAGGTTCCCAGAAGGGTGGTGTCTGGCGTGTCCGGCGGTGCGGAGAAGCTGCGCGCTTCGAGCACGCGCAGCATCACGCCTGAAGGATCGGCGAGCTCGATGCGGTTGAAGGCATCGTGCCCCAGCACGGCGTCGGTGACGGGAGTGCCCATGGCTTCGAGCTCGCGGTGCAGCCGCGCGACATCGGGCTGCACGAATGTGAGGGTCAGCGGTCGTGCCGCCATGCCATGCAGCCCGAGTGCGAGATTGCCGCAGCACATCACGCCATAGGCGTGCGGCCATACGTCTCCCGCGGTGGCGGCGCCGAATCCCAGCTTCTGGTAGTGATCGAACGAGGCGCCCGTGTCCGGCGCATGCACGGAGAGTTCGAGCAGCTGCCCCAGCATTGCGCTCAGTACGCCGACAGCAGCCGCGCGAGCAGGTCCACCTGGTCTGGGCCGGCATTGAGCGCGGGGATGTAGCGCAGCGCTTCGCCGCCGGCGTTGCGGAACACGAGGTCATACTCGTGGCCGATCTCGTCCACGGTCTCCAGGCAGTCCACGGCGAAGCCGGGGCAGATGGCGTCCAGCCGCTTCACGCCGCGCTGTGCAAGTTGCGCCACATGTTCTTCTGTATAGGGCCTGAGCCACTCGGCCCGACCCACGCGTGACTGATAGCTCAGCGACCATGCGCTTTCAGGCAATCCCAGGCGCGCCGCCAGCGCCCGCGCCGTGGTCTCGCACCTGCGGGCGTAGGGGTCGCCTTCATCCACGTACTGCCGCGGAATGCCGTGGAAGGTGATGAGCAGGTGATCGCCCGCGCCCTGCGCCGCGCGATGCGCGCGCACGCTGGCGGCCAGCGCGTCGAGGTAGATGTCGTTGTCGGCGTAGTCCGGCGCGATGTGCAGCTCCGGCAGGAAGCGCCAGCGGCGCAGCGCCAGGCCCACCTGGTCATGGGCCGCGGCGGTGGTGGTGCCGGAGTACTGCGGGAACAAGGGCAGCACCACGATGCGCCGCGCCCCGGCCGCGCGCAGCGCTTCGAGCCCCTGCCGTACGCCGGGCGTGGAGTAGAGCATGCCCAGCTCCACGGCCACGTCCATGCCGCGCTCGGCCGACAGACGTTGCGCCAGCGCCTGCCGCAATGCCTGCGAGTGCACCAGCAGCGGCGAGCCCGCTTCGGTCCAGATGCGCTGGTACTTGGGCAGCACCCGCGCCGGCCGCAGCGGCAGGATGGCTAGGTACAGGATGGGGTACCAGATCGCCCGCGGCACCTCGATGGTGCGCCGGTCGCTGAGCAGCCGGCGCAGGAAATCGCGTATGCCGCGTGTGTCGAGGCTGTCCGGCGTGCCGGAATTGACCAGCAGCACGCCGAGCTTGTGGGGCGGCGCGTCGCTGAATCCGGGCGAGGGGTCGTAACCGGGCATCAGTCCTCGGCAGACAGATGGCGGGCGAGGAATGCCAGCGTGCGTTCGCGCGCGAGACGCGCGGCGTTGGCATCGTAGGCGGGGCGCGGATCGCAGTTGAAGCCATGGTCCGCTTCATACACATGGAACTCGCCGGCGGGATCGGCCGCGCGGATGCGCTCGATGGCTTCGGGCGGAATGCTCTTGTCGCGGTTGCCGAAGTGATAGAGCACGGGAGCCTTCGGCGTGATGTCGAGGTTGTCCACGATGCGCGAGCCGTAGTAGGCCACGGCAGCGGCCACCGGCAGTTCGCAGGCGGCGATGTAGGCCACCGTGCCGCCCCAGCAATAGCCGACTGTTGCGACGCGGCCGGCGTGCTTGACCACATTGACCGACGCGGCGAGATCCAGCAGCAGCTTGTCGCGCGGGATCTGCAGCGAATAGCCGCGGCCCTGCTGCACCGACTCGGCGGAGTAGTCGAGCTCCACATTGCGCTTCACGCGATCGAACAGCGAGGGTGCGATCGCGAGATAGCCCTGGGCGGCGAAGTCCTCGGCGACCGCGCGTATGTGCGGATTGACGCCGAAGATCTCCTGCGCCACCACCACGGCGCCTTTGGGTGCGCCGGTGGGCGCCACCAGCCAGGCATCGAATTGGTGGCCATCGCGGGCCATCAGGCGGGTGAATTCAGGCATGGGAATCCTCGAGGTCGGAAAGTCAGAGCAGGGCGGGATTGAGCTGCCACACCGCCGCGCTCAGCGTGACGGCAAAGCCCGTCCACAACAGATAGGGCAACAGCAGCAGGGCTGCGAGGCGCTGCACCTGCCAGAACGCGCACAGCATCGCCACCAGCAGCATCCACAGCAGCGCCGCGTCGATCAGCGCCACGAGGCCCAGATGCTGGCGGAAGAACAGCCATGACCACGCCGCATTCACGGCGAGTTGCACGAAGAACAGCAGCATGGCGATGCCGCTGAAGCTGCCGCGCGCGCGCCACACCAGGCAGGCGGCGATGGCCATCAGCAGATACAGCAATATCCACACCGGCCCGAACAGCTGCGCGGGCGGCGCCCAGGCCGGTTTGGCCAGCAGCGCATAGAAGGCGGATGCCTCGACGGAGGCCAGCGAGCCGGCCACCGCCGCGGCCAGCACCGCCAGCACGATCAGCGCCAGTGCGCGCCATTGGCCGCGCGGCGCACCGGGGCGGATGCGCAGCTCCGAGTCCGTGGCGCGCGTCATTCTGCTGCTGGCGTCGCGCGCTGCACGATGGCGGTGACGCCCATGCCGCCGGCGGTGCAGATGGAGATCAGGCCGCGCCGCGCTTCGGGGCGCTCCTCGAAGATCCTGGCCGCCACGGCGAGGATGCGCGCGCCGGTGGCCGCGAACGGATGCCCCACGGCGATGCTGCTGCCGTAGACATTCAGGCGGCTGCGGTCGATGGCGCCCATCGGCCGGTCGCGATGCAGCCGCTCGCGGCAGTACTCAGGCGACTCCCACGCCGCCAGCGTGCACAGCACCTGGGCGGCGAAGGCCTCGTGTATCTCGTAGAAATCGAAATCCTGCAGTTCGAGGCCGGCGTCCTTGAGCATTTCCGACACCGCATAGGCAGGCGCCATCAGCAGCCCTTCATGGCCGCCGGCGAAATCCACCGCCCAGGTCTTGCCATGCGTGAGCAGTGCCCTGACTGGCAGGCCATGCTCGGCGGCCCAGCTTTCGCTGGCGAGCAGCACGGCGGCGGCGCCGTCGGTGAGCGGCGTGCTGTTGCCCGCGGTGAGCGTGCCCGCGGGCGAGGGGTCGAACACAGGCTTGAGTTTGGCGAGCTTCTCCACGGAGGTGTCGGCGCGCACATTGTTGTCTTGCGCCAGCCCCAGGTAGGGGATGACCAGCTCCGAATTGAAGCCGGACTTCCATGCGTCGGCCGCCGCGTGATGGCTGTGCGCCGCAAGTTCGTCCTGCGCTTCGCGGCTGATCTTCCAGTTCTTGGCCATGATCTCGCAGCTCTGCCCCATGGACAGCCCGGTGCGCGGTTCGACCACGCCGGGCATCAGCGGCTTGAAGTGCCGCGGACGCAGCCCGAGCCAGGGTTTGATCCGCTCGCCGAAGCTGCGGCCACGGTAGCTGGCGAGCAGCAGGTCGCGGTAGGTCTTGGGATAGACCACGGGCGGGTCGCTGATGCTGTCCACGCCGGCGGCGATGCCCGCGTCGATCTGCCCGAGCGCGATCTTGTTGCCGATCAGGATGGCGGCCTCCAGGCTGGTGCCGCAGGCGCGCTGGATGTCGAGACCGGGAGTCTGTGGGTCGAGGCCGGAGGACAGCACTGATTCGCGCACCAGGTTGAAGTCCTTCGAGTGTTTGATCACGGCTCCCGCGATCACGTCGCCGAGACGCTCGCCGGTGAGGTGGTACTTGTCGACCAGACCGCGCAGCACGGCGGTGAGCATTTCCTGGTTGCCGACCCTGGCATAGGCTCCATGGGCCCGTGCGAACGGGATACGTGTGCCGCCGAGTATGGCGACACTCCGGACCGATTTTCCTGCCAGCATGTGATCTCCCGCTTTCTGCAGGCACTAGGATGCCACCAGCGGGTAGCTATCGGTAGCCGTAACCCAATGTCCGGATCCGGGTGACCACGCCATCCTCGAGGGTGACCTGCCGCATGAACTGGTTGGGTCCGAGGTTGAAGGTCCAGGTCTCTACCACTTTTTCCACCGGCCCGCCGGGCAGATGCCAGGGGCGGCCGTGGCGCCACACCACCGCCGGCCGCAGCACCGACCGGCGGTCGACCTGCACCGGCTCGCCGCAGCGGGCGATCACCTCGGCGGCGATGTCGCCCTCGGTGACCAGCCGGTTGCCGCAGCGGAAGGCGTGAGCCTCCCGCGGCACACACAGCAGCGCCAGCAGGACGACCAGTGCCAGTGGGGCGGAGCGGTTCATGAGGGAAAGTTATGCCGCATGGACTGAATCGGCAATGAACGCCAGTGTAGACTGGCACGAAATATGGCACGCGCCACCGACCCACAATTCGAGCGGCGCCTCGCCTCGCTGATCAATGCCCGCGAACCTGGCGTGCTGCAGCAGGGGCTCAAGGGCGTGGAGAAGGAAAGCCTGCGGGTCGATCCCGCGGGCCATCTGGCGCGCACGCCGCATCCGCCGGCGCTGGGTTCGGCATTGTCCAGCGCCCACATCACCACCGACTTTTCCGAGTCGCTGATCGAGCTGGTCACGCCTGCCTTCCAGCACAGCTGGGAGCTGCTGCAGTACCTCACCGACCTGCACCAGTTCGTCTATTCGCGCCTGGGCGACGAGCTGTTGTGGGCGACCTCGATGCCCTGCCGCCTGGCGGGCGATGACGAAGTGCCCACTGCGCGTTACGGCAGCTCCAATGTCGGTCGCATGAAGCATGTGTACCGCGAAGGCCTGCGGCACCGCTATGGCGCGCTGATGCAGGCCATCGCCGGCGTGCATTTCAATTATTCCTTCCCGGCGCGGCTGTGGGAGGTGTATGCCGGCGTCGAGCAGTCGCGCGAGAATCGCGAGGCGTTCCAGTCGCGCGGCTACTTCGACCTGCTGCGCAGCTACCGGCGGCATGGCTGGATCGTGCTGTACCTGTTCGGCACATCGCCGGCCGTGGGCCGCGACTTCCTCGGCGACGATCCGCATGAGCTCGCGGTGCTGGACGCCGATACGCTCTATGGCCCGCATGCCACTTCGCTGCGCATGAGCGACGTGGGTTATCGCAACCGCAGCCAGGCGGCCATTCATGTATCGGTGAACAGTCTCGGGGACTATGTGCGCGACCTGCGCCATGCCCTGCACACTCCGCATCCGCCCTATGAAGAGATGGGGGTGAAGCGCGACGGCAGGTGGCTGCAGCTCAACGCCAACCTGCTGCAGATCGAGAACGAGTATTACAGCTACATCCGTCCCAAGCGCGTGGCGCGTTCCGGAGAGAGCCCGAGCGCGGCGCTGCTGCGTGGCGGCGTGGAATATGTCGAAATGCGTGCGCTGGACATGAGCGCCTTCGACCCGGTGGGCGTGAACCAGAACAAGTTGCGTTTCCTCGAGGCCTTCGCGGCGTACTGCCTGCTCAGCAGCAGCCCGCCCATCGGCGCCGGGGAGCAGAAGGCGCTGGACGACAACCACCTGCTGGTGGCGCGGCGTGGCCGCGAGCCGGGCCTGATGCTCAGTCGCGAGGGCAGGCCGGTGTCGCTGGCTCACTGGGCGGCGCAGATCCTCGATGCCATGACCGGCATCTGCGAGCTGCTCGATCATGGTGATGCGGGGCGCGGCTACGGCGCGGCGCTGCGCGCGCAGCGCGAGAAACTCGATGATGTGGAGCGCACGCCGTCGGCGCGCCTGCTGCGCGAGATGAGGACGCAGGGCGAGTCCTTCCACGACATGGCGCTGCGCGTGTCGCGCACCCATCGTGACTATCTGCGTGAGCTGCCGCCGCCCAATGAGGGGCGTCTGGCGGAGTTCGGGAGCGAAGTCGATGAATCACTCGCCCAGCAGGAGGCCCTGGAGTCCGCCCAGCGGGACGAGACTTTCGAGCACTATCTGCGGCGGTATTTCGCCGGGGCTGATGTCTGAGCGGCGCCGCACCAGGTTTGTGCATCGGCGGGGCGGCGCTGCCCTATAATGAGTCAACCGGTTTCCCTGACGTTCCTGTTGCGCTGCGCAGGGCGGGGTGAGTGGGTGTAGTCGGCGTGGCACGGAAGATGCAATCCCGATCTTCGGGCCCTTGCCCAATCGCGACGTGGCAATGACGGAGGCGGAGTCTCGAATGAAACTGGTTACTGCAATCATCAAGCCCTTCAAACTCGACGATGTCCGCGCCGCTTTGTCCGAGATCGGCGTGTCGGGAATGACGGTGACGGAAGTGAAGGGCTTCGGTCGCCAGCGCGGCCATACCGAGCTTTATCGCGGCGCCGAATACGTGGTGGATTTCGTGCCCAAGACCCGCATCGAGGTCGCCATCCGCAACGAGCTGGTCGATCAGGTGGTCGAGGCCATCCTCAAGACCGCGAAGACCGGCAAGGTCGGCGACGGCAAGATCTTCATCACCGACATCGACCGGGTGATCCGCATCCGCACCGGCGAGACGGACGACTCCGCGCTCTAGGCTTTCGCGACCACGTGCAGGCTCAGTGCGCGGCGGGAAATCGCCACCGCGCCGCTGCGCACCACTTCGAGCAGCTCCCCCAGCCGCGCCATTTCGCCCACGAAACGGGTGACTTCGGCTTCGCTGGAGGTCAGCTCCACGATGTAGCTCTCCGGCTCGGCGCTCAGCACCCGGCCCCCGGCCGCCCGCACCACGCCCGCGGCGTGCTCCCGCTGGTCGGGCTTGAGGCGCAGTTTCACCAGCGCCAGATCCTGCTCCAGGTGGTCGCCGACGGTCATGTCGTCCACCGTCACCACGTCGATCAGCTTGTTCAGCTGGGCGACGATCTGCTGGATCACCGCGTCGGAGCCGGTGGTGACCAGCGTGATGCGGGATACCGTCGGGTCCTGGGTGGCAGAAACCGAAAGAGATTCAATGTTGTAGCCGCGACTGGAGAACAGGCCAGCGACGCGGGCGAGGGCTCCGGATTCGTTCTGGAGCAGAATGCCGATGATGTGACGCATAGAACATCTTAGGATACCCTTCCAAAACGATGAACGACACTGTGAAACTGGCCATTCCCTCGGGCAAGCATCCACTTGCCGGCCAGACCATGTCCGGCGCCCAGATGGTGGTGCAGGCGGTCGCCGACGAGGGCGTCAATTCAGTCTTTGGCTACAGCGGCGGCGCGGTGCTGCCGGTGTACGATGCCGTATTCCTCTACAACGAGCAGCAGGCGCGCCTCGGTCGCCGGCAGCTGCCGCTGATCGTGCCCGCCAACGAGCAGGGCGCGGGCTTCATGGCCGCGGGCTATGCGCGCTCCACCGGGCAGGTGGGCGTGGTGCTGGTCACCTCGGGTCCGGGCGCCACCAACATGGTCACGCCGGTGCGCGACTGCATGGCCGACTCCATCCCCATGGTCGTCATCTGCGGCCAGGTGCCGCGCGCGGCCATCGGCTCGGACGCCTTCCAGGAGGCGCCCATCGCCGCCGTGATGGGCACGGTGGCCAAGCACGTGTTCCTGGTCACGGACCCGGAAAAGCTCGAAGCCACCATCCGCACGGCCTTCGAGCTCGCGCGTTCGGGCCGCCCCGGTCCGGTGGTCGTCGACATCCCGAAGGATGTGCAGAACTGGCAAGGCCGCTTCCACGGCCACGGCACGCTGCCTTCGATCGGCACCTACCGGCGCCGCATGCAGGAAGTGGGCAGCCGGCGCCTGTCCGAGGCCCAGCAGCATTCGTTCTTCCAGTTGCTGGCCGCCTCGAAGCGGCCCCTGATCTATGCCGGCGGCGGCGTGATCCATGCCGGCGCCGCCGAGGTGCTGCGCGAGTTTTCCCGCGCTTTCCAGATCCCGGTGGTCACCACCCTGATGGGCATCGGCGCGGTCGACACCACCGATGCGCTCAGCCTGCACATGCTGGGCATGCACGGGGCGGCGTACGCGAACTATGCGGTGGAGGATTGCGACTTCCTCATCGCGCTGGGCGCGCGCTTCGACGACCGCGTGGCGGGCAATCCGGTCAAGTTCGCGCAGAAGGCGCGCAACATTGCGCAGTTCGACATCGACCCGGCCGAGATCAACAAGGTCAAACCGGTGCAATGGAGCCATGTCGGCGACCTGCAGGATGCGCTGCGCGCGCTGATCGTCTGGGGCCGTGCCCAGGGCCAGCAGCCCGACCACAGCGCCTGGCTGGCCGAGGTGGCGGCGCTGAAGCGCAACCATCCCATGGATTACGACCGCGACAGCAGCCTGATCCAGCCGTACTACGTGCTGGAGGAGATCAATCGCCACACGCGCGGCGAGGCCATCATCACCACTGGCGTGGGCCAGCACCAGATGTGGTCGGCGCAGTATCTGGACTTCAGCGGCCCGCGGCTGTGGCTTACCTCCGGCAGCATGGGCACCATGGGCTTCGGCCTGCCCGCGGCCATCGGCGCGCAGGTGGCCAATCCGGAGCGGCTGGTCATCGACATCGACGGCGACGCCAGCATCCGCATGAACTTCGGCGAGCTGGAGACCGTCACCACCTACGACCTGCCGGTGAAGGTGTGCGTGCTCAACAATGTCGGCGACGGCATGGTGCGCCAGTGGCAGAAGCTGTTCTTCAGCGGGCGCATGGCCGCCAGCGACAAATCGCTGCACACCAAGGATTTCGTCAAGGCGGCGCAGGCCGACGGTTTCCGCTATGCCGTGCGCCTGGCGGACAAGGCCGATGTGCCGCGCGTGATCGCCGAATGGCTGGCGTTCCGCGGCCCGGCCTTCCTCGAGGTGATGATCGATCCCGATGCCGGCGTCTATCCCATGGTCGGCCCCGGCCTGGGTTACGACAGCATGATCACCGGTGATTTCATCAAGGCGCGCCAGAAAGCGTCGGTGGAAGCGCCGGGCGCCTCCGAGATGTTCTGACATCAGGATGGCGAAGGCAGGCAAGCCACCGGTGGAGGGTGAGCGGCAGGCGCCGCGGCTGCGGCGCGCGTATTACGACTGCCGTCACGGCCAGCTGCATCTGCACAACGCCATTCCCGCGGGCGGCGGTTTCGACGAACTGACCTCGGTCATCTGCGTGCATGGCAGTGGCGAAACCGGTCGCGTCTTCCTGCCGCTGCTGCCCCAGCTGGGTGTGGAGCGGTCGGTATATGCGCCCGACCTGCCGGGTTGCGGCGAGTCCGACCCGGCGCCCGGCGTGCCCTTCACCGAAGCCGCCGCGCAGGCCGTCATGGATTTTGCCGAATCGATGCGTATCCGCCGCTTCGATCTGGTGGCGCGCGGCGATGGCATCGCGGCCGCGAGGCTCGTGGCCGCGCAGCGCCCGGA
Organism: Pseudomonadota bacterium; assembly: GCA_963205255.1. GTDB lineage: Bacteria > Pseudomonadota > Gammaproteobacteria > Steroidobacterales > Steroidobacteraceae > ZC4RG30. Next base: position 15,783 of record CAUJIK010000054.1, on the reverse strand, counting down.
TGCGGTGCGGCGCCTGGTGGAACTGGGCGAGGGTGATCCGCTGCCCGGGGATGCCGCCGCGCTGCTGGCGCGGCTTTCCTGAATCTGCCGACGGCCTCACGGAAAGGCGATTCCGGCGGTACGATCCTTGACAGGGATTTTTGGGATTTTTCCGCACAGCCTGGAAGCCAGCCATGTCCGTCCGCCGCCGCCGACCGCCCACGCAGGAAATCGATCTCGAGGCTACAGCCGAGCTGCCAGTCATCGATTTCGAGGCCACCGACACCGTGGCGGTGGTTGCCACCGCGGAAGTACCGGAACTCACCGAGAGCCTGCGCGAGATCGAGAGCCGGCTGCAGCGCAAGAGCGAGCAGCTGCACCAGCTCGAGACGCAGCTGGCCGCGGCCCGGGAGGCCGAGACGGCATCCACCCAGCGCGCCATGGCCGCGGAGCAGTCGCTGGCCGCTGCCAACAACGCGCTCGAGGCGCGCACCGCCGAGCTTGCGGCCGCGCGCGGCGCGCAGGCCGATCACCAGCAGCAACTGGCCGCTCTGCGGCAGACCCATGAACGCCAGCAGCGGGACCTGAACCACCGGGCGCGCGATCTGGAAGAACTGCGCGCCCGCAGCGAGCAACAGGGTGAGGCGCTGCGACACCAGCAGGGCGTCCGTAATGTGTTCGAAGGACTGATCGCCGAGCGCGATCACAATCTTGCCGATGCCGAATCGCGCCACGCCGCCGATGTCGCGGCTACTGCGGTGCGCGTCATGGCGCAGCAGGAAGAGTTCCGGCAGCGCGAGGCGCAGCTTGCGGCCGCGGGTCAGCGTGCGGCCGCCGAGCTGGCCGCGATCACGCAGAAACTCGAAGCCACCGAGCGCCGCGCGGCTGATCTTGCCAGCCAGGTCGAGGCCCAGACAGCGCAGCTTGCCGGCCAGGAAGCCGAACTTGTCCGGTTGCGCGCCACCGATGAGGCGGCGCGGGCAGGGGCGGATGCTTTCGAGGCCCAGAAAATCCGCATCCGCGAGCTGGAGAACGACTGCGCCGCCGCCCAGCAGCGCGCCACCCAGCTCGACCAGGACCTGCATGCCGCCGAGGACCAGATCCAGCGGCTGGAATGCGACGCCCGCGCCAATGCGCTGCTGCTGGGCAACCTGCAGCAGGACATCGCGCGGCTGGGCCGCGACGACACGGGTGCAAGGCCGGCGCTGAAGCTGGTGAGCCCCGAGCAGCTGCCCGACCGCTTTCTGGTGCGCTCCGAGGACGGGGTCGAGATGCAGCACCCGCTGGGTCGTCGCACCACCATCGGCCGCACCCCCGAAAACGACATCCAGATCAATGCCGCATTCATCAGCCGCCACCATGCCGTGATTCTCGGCAGCGGCCAGCAATGCATCATCGAAGACCTCAACAGTACCAATGGCGTGCTGGTCAATGGCAGGAGGGTGAGTCGCCAGGCTCTGCACGATGGTGATAACGTCGCCATCGGCAAGGCCGTCTTCCGCTTCCAGCAACCCGCATGACCGAACCTTATGTCGAGCGCATCCTCAAGGCGCGTGTTTACGATGTCGCGGTAGAAACCCCGCTCGATCCGATGCCGCGCCTGTCGGCGCGCCTGGGCAACCAGGTGCTGCTCAAGCGCGAGGACCTGCAGCCGGTTTTCTCCTTCAAGATCCGTGGCGCCTACAACAAGATCGCGAACCTTTCCGACACCGCGGCGCGCCGCGGCGTGATCTGCTCCTCTGCCGGCAACCATGCGCAGGGCGTGGCGCTGGCCGCGCGCCACCGCAGCATTCCGGCCGTGATCGTGATGCCGGTGACCACCCCGCAGATCAAGGTGCAGGCCGTGGCGAACCTCGGTGGCGAGGTGGTGCTGCATGGCGAGGTCTATGACGCGGCTTATGAGCATGCGCTGAAGATCGCCGCCGAGCGCCAGCTGGTGTTCGTGCATCCCTTCGATGATCCGGACGTGATCGCGGGCCAGGGCACCATCGGCGTTGAGATCCTGCGGCAGACGCCCGGCGACATCGATGCCATCTTCATCCCGGTGGGCGGCGGCGGCCTCGTGGCCGGCGTGGCCGCCTACGTGAAATACCTGTATCCGCGCACCAGGATCATCGGCGTCGAGCCGGAAGACGCGGCCGCCATGCACGCCTCGCTGGCTGCTGGCACCCGTGTGAAACTAGATCATGTCGGCATCTTCGCCGACGGCGTGGCGGTGCGCCGCGTGGGCGAGGAGACTTTCGCGCTGGCGCGCAAGTATGTCGACGAGATCGTGCTGGCGAACACGGACGAGATCTGTGCCGCGATCCAGGACACCTTCGAGGACACGCGCGTGGTGCCCGAACCGGCCGGCGCGCTGGCGCTCGCGGGCATGAAGAAATACCTCGCGCGCGAGGGCTGGACGGGCAAGCGCGTGGTGAGCATCAGCAGCGGTGCGAACGTGAACTTCGACCGGCTGCGCCACATCGTCGAGCGCGCCGACGTCGGCGGTGGCCGCGAGGCGCTGTTCGCGGTGGAGATCCCGGAGGAGCGCGGCAGCTTCCTGAACTTCTGCCGCGTGCTCGGCGCGCGCAGCATCACCGAGTTCAACTACCGCGAGCAGGGGCGCGACCGGGCGCAGATCTTCGTCGGCGTGAATCTGTCCGCGGGCGCGGCCGAGCGCTCGCGCATCGTCGGCGAGCTCACGGACAGCGGCTACAAGGTTGTGGATCTGACCGACAACGAGACTGCCAAGCTGCACGTTCGCCACATGGTCGGCGGCCAGTCGCAGCCAGGCGCGCCGGAGCTGCTGTTCCGTTTCGAGTTCCCCGAGCGGCCGGGTGCATTGCTGCGTTTCCTGGAAGCGGTGGGCACCCGCTGGAACATCAGCCTGTTCCACTACCGCAATCACGGCTCGGACTATGGGCGCGTGCTGGCGGGCATCGATGTGCCCGTGGCCGAACGCCAGGAGCTGCTGCTGCACCTGAACGAGCTGCGTTACCCTTACGTCGACGAAACCGCCAACCCGGCTTACCGGATCTTCCTTGGCGGCTGAGGGCAGCCCGCAGGCGACAAAGTGAATGCTGCGCTGCGCCGATTGATCGGCTGGGGACGACGCATAGGCATCGCCATTGCCGGAGGCCTGGTGCTGCTCGTGGGCATCGCGATGATCGTGCTTCCGGGGCCGGCATTCATCGTCATTCCGATCGGGCTGGGCATACTGAGCCTGGAGTTTGAGCGCCCGCGCATCTGGCTGGAAAAACTCAGGGCGCGCGTCCAGGCGGCCGGCACGAAACTGCGTGAAAAGAGGCGCCAGCAGCGCGAAAACTGAATGCCGGCTGAACGGCAGGCAAGGCTGCTGCGGCAGCGATGAATGGCGACGAATCCCCGGCGCTGCGTGCGTGGCATACTCCTCAAACGAGGCGATATGCGATTCCATGCCACCCTTCCTCTGCTGAGCATTGCGCTGCTGCCGGTGATGGCGGGCTGCTCGCATGTGCGCGTGGACGAATCACGCGAGGCGGCCACTGTCATCGCCTCCGACGAATCCGTGGTGGTGCTTGCCAAGCCGCAGATCGAAGGCGCGGGCGCGGAAGGCGAATTCCTCGATTGCGTGAGCAGGCAGCTGGCTTCCAGAGGCAGCCAGAAACTCAATGTGCATGACAACGAGGCCTTCGCCGACCGGCTCTTCCCCTGGTTCGAGCCCGGCACTGTCCCCACGCGGCCGGAGGCTGTGACCACCTTGCTGTCGCAGCCCGGCGTGGCCGAGGAAGTCGCGGCCACCGGTGTGCGCTACGTGGTGTGGCTGGATGGCGGCACCCGCAAGACCGATGGCGGCGGCAGTCTCGCCTGCGCGGCAGCGCCGGGCGCCGCGGGTTGTTTCGGCTTCGGCTGGTGGGAGAAGGAATCGGCGTATGAGGCGACGATCTGGGATCTGCACCAGTCCCGCTCCGTGGGTTCCGTCGGCACCAATGTCACCGGCACCTCGGCGGTAGTGGGCGCGATCGTGCCGCTGCCCTTCATCGCGCGGGTGCAGGGCACGGCGTGCAATCGCATGGCCATGCAGTTGCGCAACTTCCTCACCGGCACTTCTCCGGGATCATGATGATCTGCCATCCATCCATCACGGCTCTCGCCATGGCTCTGCTGCTGGCTGGCTGCGCCAGCACCGGCGGCGGTGGCGGCGCGGGCAGCAGTGGCGGCGGCCTCCCGGGCTCGAGTTCCGGTGGTGCCGGTGGTGCTGGCGATATGGGCAGCGCAGGTGGTGCGGGCAGCGCAGGTGGCAGCGCCGGCACCACGAGCGGATCCGGTGCTGCGGCCGGCACGGCCAATACCGGCAGCGAACGCGCCGATGGCAGCGCCGGGTCCGACGCGGGCGCGGGTACGGGCGATGCCAGAACCAGCGGTGAGCGCCGTTCCGACATCGATTCACGCCTGGATGCTTCACTGGGAAGTTTCGACGAGAAATTGCGCAAGGAGCAGGAGGGCGCCGCGCAGCAGCGCGATGCCGGAGTCCTGGCGCGCTCGGGCGGACTGGGCGACGGTCTGGGCGATGACATCGGACAAGGGCGTGGTGACGGCGAGATCGGGCGCGACCGGTCCGGCGATCTGCGCTCGGAAGGCGCTTCCGGCCGCTCTGGCAATGCGCAATCCGGTGAGGCGGGCGGTCAAGGCGCTGCTCTGCCGCAGGGCGGTGGCGGCGCGGCGGCGCGGCCGATCCCTTCCGGCGAGGACGACGACATCATCGCGCGCCGCCTGCGCAAGGCGGCCGAGGATGAGACCGACCCAGAACTGAAGGAAAAGCTCTGGAAGGAATATCGCGACTACAAAGAGAACACGCGAGGTGGCGGATGAGAGCCGCGCGCCTGTTGCTGCTGCTGGCATGGCTGCCGCTTGCTGCCTGTGTGGTGCAGGAAGCCCGGCCGCTGCCGAAACTGCAGGCCACGCAGGCGGTGCGCGAGATACCGGCCGACGAGCGGCTCGATCTGGTGGTGCACAGCTTCGATCCCGGCATTCCCGAGGCGCTGGTCGACGATGAAGACGCGCTGGCGAAGAAGCGCATCTATCCGGAGCTGCGCAAGGCCGAGGCACGTTATTTTGCGGTGATGCTGCGCAATACCCTGGAGGCTTCGGCGCAGTGGGGCGCGGTGCGCGTGGCGCCCACCACGGTGAAGTTCGTCGATGTCACGGTCGAGGGACGCATCCTCGAATCCACCGGCAAACATCTGACGCTTGCGATCACCGCGCGCGACGCGGCCGGCAGGGTATGGATAGACGGCAAGCGCTACGAGAGCGACGCCGACACCGGCAGCTACAAGACCGATGCCGCGCTCAAGGCGCGCGATCCCTTCCAGAATGTCTATTCGGTGATCGCCAACGACCTGCTTGCGGCACGCAACCGCCTCGGCCAGGCCGAACTGCGCGATCTGCGGCGCGTGACGCAGCTGTCCTTTGCCGCGGATCTGGCGCCGGAGGCACTGTCGGGCTATGTCGCCACCGATGCGTCGGCAAAGCCGGCGTTGCGCAAGGTGGTGCGTCTGCCGGCCGAGGATGATCCGGTGGCGCAGCGCGTGGAGCGCATCCGCGACCGCGACGGCGCCGTGATCGACACGCTCGACGGCTACTACATCGGTTTCGCCGAGCAGATGCAGCAGTCCTATGGCGATTTCCGCCGCACTTCCTACGACGAGGTCGAGAAGGAGGAGCGCGCCCGCGCCAGCGCCCGCACGCGCACCATCCTCGGCGCGGCGGCGGTGGCGGCCAGCGTGCTGGCTCCGGGCAGCTGCGACAGCAGCACCAGCTGCAACCTGCAGAGCGCCGTGCGTTATGGCGCCGCTACCGGTGGCGTTGCCGCCTTCCTGTCCGGCCTGAAGCGCTACGCCGATGCGCGCACGCATGCGCAGGCGCTGGGCGAGCTGGCGCTGTCGTTCCAGTCCGAAGTGGCGCCGCAGGTGGTCGAAGTGGAAGGGCGCAGTCTGCGGCTCAGCGGTACCGCGGAAGAGCAGTATCGCGAATGGCGCAAGTTGCTCGCCGAATACTATGCGGAAGAGGCCGCGCCCCCGGTCAGTGCACCCTGATCCGGGAGCGCGAGGCGGCTCATGACTCTCCTCGAAACCGGCATCCGCATCGGCGGGCGCTTCCAGTTGCTGGAGCGCATCGGTGACGGCGGGCATGCGGAGATCTGGGCTGCCCTGGATGAAGAGGGACAGTGGGTCGCGCTGAAATTCCTGCATCCGCATCTATGCACCACCAGCGAAGCGCTGACGGTGCTGCGCCATGAGGCGCAGATGGCGCGCCGTCTCGAGCATCCGGGCGTGCTGCGCACCGGCGAGCCGCAGCAGGACGGCGATCGGGTGTTCCTGCCGATGGAGTATGCCGCCGGCGGCGATCTCAAGCGCCTGCGCGGCGCTTCCTACGTCGAATCCGTGCCGGTGCTGATGCGCGTGGCGACCATCCTGTCGCATGCGCACGCCGAGGGAATCGTGCATCGGGACATCAAGCCCGGCAATGTGCTGTTCGATGCGGAGGAGCAGGTGCGTCTGGCCGACTTCGGCACTTCGACGCTGTGCGGTTCGGCGCAGACATTGGCGGCGGGCTCTCCTTTCTCCGCCAGCCCACAGCAGCTGGCGGGCGAACCGGCCTCTCCCGCGGACGACATCTACGGGCTGGGTGCGCTCGCCTACGAACTGTTGAGCGGCTATCCCCCTTACTACCCGGACTTCGATCCGGTGCGTGTGCAGAGCCAGATGCCGCCGCCGGTGCAGCCGGTGCAGCCCGCGCCGCCACGACTTACGCGGCTGGTGATGGCCATGCTGGCCCGCGAGCCGCAGCGCCGGCCCGCCAGCATGGAGGCGGTGATCGAGGTGCTGGGCGAAGCGCTCGCCGACACCTTGTCGGTGGAGGCTACCGGCACGGCGATGATCGTCGAGCGCGCGCTGCCCATCGAAGTGTCGCCACGGGATGTGCCGAAGCCGCCGTCGCGCTGGCCGCGAATGGCGCTGGTGGCCGCCGTGCTCGCCAGTGTGATGGCAGGCTACTGGATCATGCGCGACAAGGCGCGCGACAGCGGGCAGCCGGCAAGCCCGATCGCGGTCCCGGATTCAGCGGCGGAAGTGTCTTCAACCGCGCCAGCGATGGAGCCTGGGCCAGAGCCTGAATCTGCCGCTGCGCTGGAGCCTGAACCCGAATCCGTGCCCGAGCCTGAAGCCGCATTGCCGGACGCGGAGCAACCCATGCTGGCCGAAGCAGACAGGGAGGCTGCCGCGGCGAAAGCGGCTGCGCAGCAGTTCGATCAGGAAGTGGAGGCGGGCCAGCAGGCGCTGTCGCGCGGGCAGCCGGTGCTGGCGCGCATGGCCTTCGAGAGAGCAAGGCAGCTGCGGCCGGGCGCCGTCGAGGTCACGCTGGGCTTCGAGGCCGCGGCACGCCTGGAGCGCGTGCTTCAGTTGCACACCGAAGGCGTGCAGGCCGAAGCCGCGGGGCAGTTCGCGCTGGCGCGCGAGCGCTTTGTGGCCGCGCTGGCGCTGAATGGCCGTTTCGAACCGGCCATGGAAGGCCGCGATCGTGTGCAGGCGCGGTTGCAGGAGCGTGAACGCGCCGCCGCGCAGCGCGCCAGCGATGCCGAGCGCAATGCGAACAACCAGCGCGATCAGCGCGTGGGCATGGAACTGGAGGCCGCCGAGCGCTGGCGGGATGCGCAGACGCTCTACCAGGTTGCACTGGATCGCGACCTCGGCGCGGACTTCGCGCGCGCCGGATTGGAGAGGGCGCAGCAGCGGGCTGCCTTTGCCGTCCAGATCGAGGACTTCCTCAATCGTCCGGCGCGGCTCTCCGAGCGCGCTGTGCGGCTTGCCGCCACGCAGGCTCTGGCCGCCGGTCGTTCCCTGCAACCGGCGGGCCCCATGCTCACGCAGCAGCTGTCGCAGCTCGAATCGCTGCTGGCCGCGCACGAGACGATGGCTCGGGTCGAGATCATTTCCGACAGCAGCACGCATGTGCGCATCGCGCGCGTGGGGGAACTGGGCAGTTTCGAGAGCCGGGAACTCGATCTGCCGCCGGGCAATTACACGGTGATCGGCACGCGCCAGGGATATCGCGACGTGCGCCGCGAGCTCATCATCCGGCCGGGGCAACGCACGGCGATGCTGGCTGTGGCGTGCATGGAGCCGATCTGAGTCACCGATGTCATTCTCCTCGCTGATCGTTCACGACTCTGCGGGTTCGCACCGCCTGCCATTGCCGCTGGCCCTCGGCGCCGGGGCGCAGGCACTGACGCTGCCTGTCGCGGTGGAAGGCAATGCCCGCATCGAGTGCGTCGCCGGGCAGTGGTGGCTGCGCATCGCGGGCGCCGTCGCGCGTCTCAACGGACGTCCCCAGCAGGACGATGCGCAGTTGCATTCCGGCGATGTGATCGAAATCGGCGGCGCGCAGCTGGTGTTGCGTGTCGATGTCGAGCCGCCGCGGCTGGACGTCTATCCGCTGCAAGGCAACGAGACCATTGCTCCGCTGGCCACGGCGCCGCTGCCCGGCGAGGAGATCGTCGCCGGCACGCGCGAGATCCGCGTCGCCGATCCCGGGCAGCAGGATGCAACGCCGGGTGCGCGCAGCCGGCATCCGTTTTCGGCGCGCAGCATCGTTCTGGCCGCGCTGCTGGTCATCGCGGCGCTGCTGCTGCTCGGGCTGTCGCGGGTCGTGCCGCTGCGGCTCGAAGTCCTGCCGCAGGATGCGGCGATAAGCGTGGATGGATTGCACTGGCGCGTGGGGCAGCAGCTGTTCGTCGTGACCGGCAGCCATAGTCTGCGGGCATCGAGTCCCGGCTATCGTGACGAGCAGCGGAAGATGGAGGTGAGCCGGTCTTCGGCTGCCACCGCGCTGCGCATCGAGCTTGCGCCTCTGCCCGGCAGCCTGCGCATCGACACTCAGGGTGTTGAAGCCGAGGTGCTTGTGGATGGCGTGCTTGCCGGCGCCGCTCCGGGTGTCGTGGAGCTGGAAGCCGGATCGCGTCAGCTGCTGCTGCGCGCGCCGCGACGAGTGGATTTTTCCACCGAAGTGACGGTGGAAGGCAAGGGTCAGGAGCAGCTGCTTGCGGCGACGCTGGCGCCCGCATGGGGCTGGCTGGAGGTGGATTCGAAGCCCGCCGGCGCGCGCGTGCTGGTGGATGGCATGGAACTGGGCACGGCGCCGCAGAAGCTGGAGCTGGATTCGGGGCTGCATCGGCTGGAGCTGCGTGGCGCCGGCCAGCGCAGCTGGCGCAGCCAGGTGGCCATCACGGCCGGAGAGACTCTGGCGCTGGGAGTGGTGGATCTGGCGCAGATCGCACCGGCCGTGGCGGCCGCCCCTGCTCCTGCCGCCAGACCCGAAGTGAGCTCCGCTGCGGACGATGCGCCAGCGGCAACGTCGCAGCCGGCGCCAGCGCGGGTGCAGAGCCCGCTGCTCGGCACATTGATACTCGTTCCCGCCGGCAGCTATCAGCAGGGCAGTGATCGTCGTGAGCAGGGCCGGCGTTCCAACGAGACCCTGCGCCAGGTCACGCTGTCGCGCCCCTTCTATCTGGCGGAACGCGAAGTGACCAATGCGCAGTTCCGTGCATTCCGCGCCTCGCATGTTTCGGGCATCGCCGCCGATCGCACGCTGGACCTGGATGATTTCGCCGTATCCAGCGTGAGCTGGGACGATGCGGTGGCGTTCTGCAACTGGCTTTCGCAACGCGAGGGGTTGCCGCTGGCCTATGAGCGCCGCGATGGTCGCTGGCAGCTGGTCGAACCCTTCACGCATGGTTATCGCCTGCCCACCGAGGCCGAATGGGAATACGCGGCGCGCTATGTGGATGGCCGTGCCTTGCGCCGCTACAGCTGGGGCGATGCGCTGCCGCCGCCGGCGGCGGCCGAGAATCTGGCCGGCGGCGAGATCAATGCGGGTGTGTTGCCTGCGCGCGCGCAGCCAGCGCTGCCGGATTATCGCGATGAGTATGTGGTGGTCGCGCCGACGGGCCGTCATGGGCGCAGCGCCCTGGGTTTCGCCGACATGGGGGGCAATGTGTCCGAGTGGATGCACGACACCTATGTCTCGCTGCTGTCCGCCGTGCCGGTGACGGACCCGCGTGGCGATGGTCCGGCGGGGCCGCATGTCATCCGTGGCGCAAACTGGCGCAGCACCGGCGTGGCCGAGTTGCGGCTGGCATGGCGCGAGCGCGCAACCGGGACGCAGCAGACGCTGGGCTTCCGTGTCGCGCGCGATGTGGAGGTGCGATGACCAACATGATGCGCTCCATGTTGCTGGTGTCCGTCAGTGCGCTGGCGCTGCTGCTGGGGGCATCTCGTGCCCAGGAGGCCGGGCCTGCGCCCGCCGCGGACACCGCGCCCGCTGAACCCGCGCCGCGTGAATCCACGGCTCCTCCCGCCGAAGAGGCGGTGCCTGAAGAAGGCGAGGGCCTTTCGGCTGACAACAACCTGAGCTTTCCGGTGGACATCTGATGCGCGGCCTTGCGGCAAACGACTGGCTGCCGGCCATGGGTGAAGATGGCGAGGGGCTGGCCCTGCCGGTGGCGGCGTCCGCGCCGCGCGGGCCTGACACCGCGCCGGCGCTCGCGCCCATCGTTGCCGCCGCGCATGCCGTCCCGCCGCGCGAGGCCGGCGCGGCCCTGTGGGTTGCAGCGCCCTCTCACCTGCCGCCGGCTTCGATGTCCGATCTGCTGCGCGAGTTGCGGCTCGCGGGTTACTCGGTGCAGGGGTTCGTCGATGCGGCTGTGGTCGTCAGCGCATGGCAGCAGCATCCGGTGGCCGTGATCGCGCTGGATCTTGGCGCCCGCAGTTCGGTGATCAGTGTGGTCGCGCGTGAAGGCGAGGACTATTGCCTGCGGCGCAGTGTCGCGCTGTCCGTGGGTGTGGGCGGGCTGCAAGATGCCTGGTTGCGCATGCTGGGCGCAGCCATGGTGCGGCAATGGCGTTTCGACCCGTTGGATGACGCGGCGCATGAGCGCACCTTGCGCCTTGCATTGCCCGCCTTGCTGGAGAGCATCGCGGCCACCGGCGCCGCGCAGCTGACGCTGCCCGTGGGCGAGCGCGAACTGCAGCTGGGCCTGTCGCGTGACCAGTTCGAGCTGGCTGTGCGCGATCTGCTGCAACCGCTGGGCGATGCGCTGCAGGCGCTGTGCGCGGCGCTGGGAGAATGCGAGCTGCGGATTCCAGTGGATCCGGCGCTGTGGCCGGGATTGGGCGAAGCGCTGGCCCGGGCCGGCTCGCGTCCATTGCTGGTGCTGGAGCCGGACGCGGCGGCACGCGCCGCGAGCCTGCTGCCGCCCGTGAGCACGGCCGCGGGCGCCGTGCAGTACCTCACGCGCCTGCCGGCGATGAGCGCGTGCGCGCCGCAGAGCATCGCGCGGCGAATCGAGTTCGGCATGGGCGAGGTCGCCGAGGCGCCGACGCATCTGGTGTTTCGCGGCCGTGCGCTTGCCATCACCGAGGAAGGCCTGGTGCTGGGGCGCGACCCCGGCGCCGGGGAGGGAGTGCTGAGACTGCCGGAGGGCATCGCCGGGTTGTCGCGCCGGCACTGTACGCTGCGGCGCGTGGGCTCGGAGATCGTGCTGATCGATCACTCACGCCACGGCAGCTTCGTCGATGGCGGGCGCGTGAACGGGCGGGCGTTGCTCGCGGCCGGCAGCGTGCTGCGGCTGGGCACGCCGGGCATCGAGCTGCCGCTCATTGCGCTGGGCAGTGCCGTGGGTTCCTGATGCGCCGCCGCCGCGTCGAGGTCTTCAGCCTCTCCTTCCTCGACTGCATCTGCTGCGGTTTCGGCGCCGTGGTGCTCATCTACACCGTGCTCGCCGCGCGCTCCGGCGTCGAACGCATCGAGCGCAGCGACGAGCTGGCCGCCGAAGTCAACCGCATCGAGGAGGAGGTGTTGCAGGGCGCGCGCAATCTCGTCGTGCTGCGCAACACGCTGGAGAAGACCGAATCGGATACGGCGCGCGCCGCGTCGCGCACCAGCGTGCTGCTGGCCGAGATCGCCGCCACGCGCGATGAGGCCATACGCACCGGCGCCACCAGCATGGCGCAGCGCGAACACATCAACCAGCTCAAGGCCGATCTCAAGTCGCTGGAGGAAGGCACGCGGCGGCTGCAGGGCGGTGCATTGCAGAGCGCGCCCGAAGGCCAGCGCGTGCGCGCCTTCCGCGGCACCGGCAACCGCCGCTACATCACCGGTGTGCAGCTGAAGGGAAAACGCATCCTGGTGCTGGTCGACCGCTCCGCCAGCATGGTGCATGAAGATCTGGTGGAGATCCTCAAGCTGCGCAACCAGTCCACGGCGGTGCGCCGCGCCGCGCCCAAATGGCGCCAGACCGTGGACATCGCCGACTGGTTCGCCACGCAGTTCCCTCCCGGCAGCCAGTTCCAGATGTACGCCTTCAATACGCGTGTGCAGGAGCTGGTGCAGGGGAGCGAAGGAAAGTGGCTGGACGCGGCGGATCCGAAACTGCTGAACCAGGCCGTGGAGCAGCTGCGGGGCCTCGTGCCCGAGGAGGGCACCAGCCTGATCAACGCCTTCGCCTCCATCCGCAAACTCTCGCCGCTGCCGGATCAGGTGGTGCTCATCACCGATGGGCTGCCCACGCAGGGCGCTGATCGCGGACTGCGCCGCGTCGTCAGTGTGCCGCAGCGTTCGCGGCTGTTCGACGAGGCGCAGCGCAGCCTGCCGTCCAATGTGCCGGTGGATGTGATCCTGCTGCCGCTGCTGGGTGAACCGCCGGCGCCGCACAAATACTGGGGTCTGGCGCGCGCCACCGGCGGCCAGTTCCTCATGCCCGCGCGGGACTGGCCATGAAGCTGCGGCGGCGTGATACCGAGGTGTTCAGCCTCTCCTTCCTCGACTGCATCTGCTGCGGTTTCGGCGCCATCATCCTGCTGCTGATCCTCACCGAGGTGGACCAGCCGGTGATCATCGAACGCACGCGCGAGGCCATGGAAGGCCAGCTCAAACGCCTGCAGGAGGAGCTCTACGTGATCCGCGGCGAAACCGACCAGCTCAATCGCGAGCTTCAGGGGCGTGTCGCGGCACTGTCGAACGAGCGCGCGCGGCTGGCGCGGCTGCAGGGCGATCTCACCGATGTGCGTGGCCAGTTCGCCACCAGCCGCAGCGACGCGCAGGTGGCCAACATCGTCGAGTCCGAACTGGTGGCGGCGTACCAGGAACTGACGGCGGAAATGGAACGGCTGAACGCACAGCCGCGTCCACGGCCTTCGCCCGAGGCCGTCGGCGGCGTTCCGGTGGACAGCGAGTATGTGGTGTTCGTCATCGACACCTCCAACAGCATGGTGAGCCTGCACTGGGAGACCACGGTGCAGCTGATGCGCGAGATCCTCGACATCTATCCGGAGGTGAAGGGTCTGCAGGTGCTCAACGACCAGGGGCGCTACATGTTCGGCGGCACGCCCGGCCGCTGGCTGCAGGATTCGGCCACCACGCGCAACCGCATCCGCGAGACCCTGCCCAGGTGGACCCCCTTCAGCCAGTCGAACCCCGTGCCCGGCATCGAGCAGGCGCTGCGGCAGTTCCGTGCGCCGGGACTGAAGATCAGCGTCTACGTGATCGGCGACGAGTTCACGGGAGAATCCATACAGGCCGCGCTCGACAGCATCGCGAGGCTCAACGCGCCGGATTCGCGGCGGCCGCGCGCGCGCATCCATGCCATCGGATTCCCCGAGGGCGCCGGCATGCCGCCGTTTACAAACATCCGCTTTTCAGCTCTGATGCGGGCAGTGTCGGCGCGCAACGAGGGCACCTTCGTGGGCCTGACGAACGAGAAACCTTGCCGCCAGTTCATCGAGGTGCTGGGAACCCTCCAATGCGTCAGTCGCTGAATCTGTTTCGGGTCCTGTTGCCGGCGGCGCTGCTGTCCGGTCTTGCGGCATGTGGCGCCGTGCAGGTGAAGCCGGAGCCCGCATTGCCGCGTGCCCTGCTGCAGCCGCTGCCCGCCCGGGTCGCCCTGGTGCTCGATTCCTCCCTGCGCGGCTACCGGCACGAGGAAACCCGCTATGGCTCCGACTGGGCCGTGGACCTGGGTGCCGGCCATGTGAAGATGATGGAGTCGATGTTCGGCGCATCTTTCAGTGATGTCGCGCGCTTCGACAGCCTGGACCAGGCACAGGCCGCATTGGGGCTGCAGGCCATTTTCGTGCCCGGTATCGAACAGTATTCATTCGCCACGGCGCGCGATACCAGCGGCGGTTACTGGGCGACCACCATCCGCTACCGCATCGCCGTGCTGACGCCCGACGGCACGCCCGTCGATGCGCTCACGCTCACGGGCTATGGCAGTGCGCGTGATGATGGCGGCAAGGGAGCAGCACTCTCGAACTCCTCCGTCGCCGCCATGCGCGATGCTGCCGCCAAGTTCCTCGTGCAGCTGCCGCGCCAGGGTCTGGCGGCGCAGCTCAAGGCCGGTGAGATCGTGAAGGTGACCGACAGCATCGCGCTGGCGGTGGACGCCATCGAGGTGGTGCCGATCGAGCCTTAGCGGGGATTCGCGTCAGCGATCCGCACGTACACCCGCTCGCGGAATGGCACATCGGTTTTCGCCACCGCTGCTCCGTCGATGATGGAGGGCCGGAAGCGCGAGCGGCGCAGCGCCGCGGCTACGCTGCGTTCGGCGCTTTCCCGCGTTGCCACCGACTCTGATGCCGTCGCCTCGCGCACTTCGCCGTTGGCGTCCACGCTGACGGTGAAATCGATGTCCTGTTCCTCGAAGCGCGCCGGATCCTCGGTGCGGCCCGATACGGTGACGCTGGGCGGGCGGTAAGTCAGCGGCACGGGCATCGCCAGCAGTTCCTCGGCGCCGGCCGTCCTCAGGCTCGACCAGGCTTCGCGATAGATCGCCACCGCGCGCGACGACAGACCGGCGGTGAGATACCAGTCGCCAAGATCGGTGAGCACTTCGCCGCGCAGCCGCGCATCGTCAGGCGTCAGCACCTGCTGCATCTCCAGCGCGCGACGCAGCGCCTGCTCGCCGGCGGCGGCAGGGCTGGTCGCGGCGCGCGCCAGCAGTGCTTCGGCCATCGACTGGCCGGTGGTGGCGGGTTCTTCCGTCTCGCCGTACATGTAGGCGTAGCGGTAGGTGCGCGCGATGCCGCGCAGCGCGGGTATGGCCAGCACATGTCCGTCAGCGGTCTTGCGGTCGGCGATCTGCGCCGCCCGGGCATGCAACGCGCGCGCGGGAGCATAGCGGCCGACAGTCTCGTTCCAGCGTGCATAGGCATCCAGCATGGGCAGCAGCCGCACATCGTTCTGCCCCCAGGCGTTCTCGGCCACGGTGAGCGCGTACTGCTGGGTGCTGCCGGCGTCGTCGGTGCGCCGCGCCGCCATGTAGGCATTTGCCAGAGGCTGCAGCAGTGGCAGTTGCTGCGGCGTGAACAGTCCTTCGCGGTTGCGCAGGATGTCGACCGCGCGCTTGAGCGGCACGATGGCTTCCGGCTCGCGGTCGAGTGCGATAAGCGTCAGGCCCAGACCCTGCAGCGGGGGCGTGAGCCGGGGATTGGCGTTGTCGGTTTCGAGCAGCGCCAGCGCCGCGCGATAGGTGTCGAGGGCGGGTTCGTACTGCCGCAGCCGGTAATGTGTGGTGGCGAGATTGGTCAGCGGATTGACCAGCTCGGGCGCCTCGCTGCCGAACTGGCTGCGGGTGATCTCCACGACTCTTGCCGCGGCCGGCAGCGCCTCGTCATAGCGCCTGGCGTCGAAGGATGAACGAAATTCCCGGTTCGCCATGAGCCGTTCGTCGCCCGTGGGGGCGGAAGGGCCGGCCAGTTCGGCGGCTCCCGCGGTCCCGGCCAGCATCGC
>CAUJIK010000053.1 GCA_963205255.1 Pseudomonadota bacterium | reverse complement strand
ATTCTGATTTCGCGGCAGGTTTGTGTCAACGAGGATTCAGAGGAGATTTCCCGTCCGCCGCCAGATGCCGGGCCAGCTCCTCGCCCTGCAGCAGCCTCGTCCGGCCCGGCCCCAGCTCCTCGGGCAGTTCGAACGGGCCGTAGGACAGGCGTTTCAGGCGGCTGACCTCGAAACCGGCCGCCTCGAAGATGCGCCGCACCTCGCGGTTGCGCCCCTCCCGCAGGCTGACCTGGTACCAGCTGTGCCCCTCGGAACGGCCCTGTTCGAGCATCTCATCGAAGGCCGCCGGCCCGTCCGGCAGCCGCACACCCCGCCGCAGCCGCTCCGGCAACCCGGCGTCCGGCGTGCCCCGCACCCGCACCAGGTAGCGGCGCGGCACCTCGAAGGAGGGGTGCATGAAGCGGTGCGCCAGGCCGCCGTCGTTGGTGAACAGCAGCAGGCCCGTGGTGTTCACGTCCAGCCGCCCCACCACCACCCAGCGACCGGAGGGCGCCGGCGGCAGGCGCTCGAACACCGTGGGCCGTCCCTGGGGGTCGGAACGGGTGGTCACCTCGCCCAGGGGCTTGTGATAAAGGAGTACCGCGACCTCGCCGCTGTCTTGACCTGCGGCCTGCTGCAGCGCGAGCGGCTGGCCATCGAGCTCGAAGCGGTCCGAAGGCCCGGCCCGGTCGCCCAGACCAGCCACCTGCCCGTTCACCCGCAGGCGCCCCGCCCGCAGCCATTCCTCGACCTGCCGCCGCGACGCCACGCCCGCCGCGGCCAGCACCTTCTGGATCCGCTCGCTCACCGGATCGGCAGCACCAGCTTGCCGAACAGCTGCGCCTTGCTCTCCGGATCGCGCGCCTCCACGGCGCTGTCGATCAGCCGCCGGTTCAGGTGCGAACCGAACAGCTGCATGAAATCGTAGGCAAAATTGCGCAGCAGCGTGCCGCGCCGGAAGCCGATCCAGGTGGTGTGGATGGGGAACAGGTGCGAGGCGTCCACCATGGCAAGGTCGGTATCGGCCAGCGGCTCGTAGGCCACGCTCGCCACGATGCCCACCCCCATCCCGAGCCGCACATAGGTCTTGATGACGTCCGAATCGCGCGCCGTCAGCGCCACACGCGGTGTCAGCCCCTCGCGGGCGAACAGCGTTTCCAGCGAAGAAGGACCGGAGAAGCTGAAGACATAGGTGACCAGCGGATATTTCGCCAGGATGTCGAGCGTCAGCTTGGGCGCATTGGGCCGCGCCAGCGGATGGTGCTTGGGCACGATCACCTGGCGGTGCCAGCGATACACCGGCAACAGCACCAGCTCAGGGAACAGCGCCTCGGAACCGGTGGCGATGGCCAGCTGCACCCGATCCGAGGCCACCATCTCCGAGATCTGCTCCGAGGTGCCCTGGTGCAGGTGCAGGTCCACCTCCGGATAGCGCTTGCGGAAGGCCTGCACCACCGGCGGCAGCACATAGCGCGCCTGCGTATGCGTGGTCGCGATGGAAAGATCGCCGCGCGCATCCTGGTTCAGGTCCGCCACCACGGCCTTGAGGCTGTCGATCTCGGCCAGCGCCCGCGAGGCATATTCCAGCACCCGCGCGCCTTCCGGCGTCACGCGCGCGAAGCTGCGGCCCTCGCGCACGAACAGGTCGAAGCCCAGTTCCTTCTCGAGCTCCTTCAATGCGCGGCTGATGGCCGGTTGCGAAGTGCCCAGCGCTGCCGCCGCATTGGTCACCGAAAGGCCATGGCGGGCGATGGCGAGCGCATATTGCAGTTGATGGAAATTCATGGCGCTCCGCGGCGGTCTGGTCAATGTCTCGGCTGAGACAAACAATAACATTTTGTTATCAGTCGATCACCGGCCGCCAAAACCCTATCGAACGACCGCCCGCGGGCTTAGAGTCACTGCCCCCCTTGTCTTCGGAAAGGCGCCCATGATCTACAACAACATTCTCGGCACCATCGGCCGTACGCCCATCGTGCGCATCAATCGTCTGGCGCCCAATGGCGTGACCATGTACGTCAAGTGCGAGTTCTTCAATCCGCTGTCGTCGGTGAAGGACCGCCTGGCCATCGCCGTCATCGAAGACGCCGAGCGCAGCGGCGCCCTGAAACCGGGCCAGACCGTGGTCGAGGCCACCTCCGGCAACACCGGCATTGCGCTGGCGATGGTGTGCGCGGCCAAGGGCTATCCCTTCGTTGCCACCATGGCGGAGAGCTTCTCCATCGAGCGCCGCAAGATCATGCGCATGCTCGGCGCCAAGGTCATCCTCACGCCCGCCGCCGAGCGCGGCCAGGGCATGGTGCGCAAGGCCGAGGAGCTGGCGAAGAAGCACGGCTGGTTCCTCGCGAGCCAGTTCGAGAATCCGGCCAACCCGGCCTACCACCGCAGCACCACCGGCCCGGAAATCCTGCAGGACTTCGTCGACAGGCGCCTGGACTTCTTCGTCTCCGGCTGGGGCACCGGCGGCACGATCACCGGCGCCGGCGAAGTGATCAAGCTGGCGCGGCCCGACACCAAGATCATCGCCGCCGAGCCCGAGAACGCCTCGCTGCTGGCCGGCAAGCCTTTCACGCCGCACAAGATCCAGGGCTGGACGCCGGACTTCCTGCCGGGGGTGCTGAGCCGCACGGTCGCCGACCGCATCGTCCCGGTCTCCGACGCCGACGCCATCGCCACCGCGCGCGCGCTGGCGCAGAAGGAAGGCATCTTCTGCGGCATCTCCAGCGGCGCCACCTTCGCCGCGGCGCTGACCGTGGCCAGGGAAGCGCCGGCCGGCAGCGCCATCCTCGCGATGCTGCCCGACACCGGCGAACGTTATCTGTCCACGCCGCTGGCCGAAGGCATCAACGAGGGTTCCGATCCTGAGCCCTAAGAGCGCATCGGTACGTGTGAGCGCGCCGGGGCCCACCGCCCCGGTGCAGCTTGCCGCCCTGCCCGACCCTTTCAAGCTGTGGAAGGGCGGGGAGCTGCACGGCGCGCAGATTGCCTACGAATCCTGGGGCAAGCTCAACGCCGAGCGCAGCAACGCCATCCTGCTGTTCACCGGCCTTTCGCCTTCCTCGCACGCGCGTTCGACGCCGGAGAATCCGGAGCCGGGCTGGTGGCAGAACATGATCGGTCCGGGCCGCGCGCTCGACACCGACCACTGGTTCGTCATCTGCGTAAACTCGCTGGGCAGCTGCTTCGGCTCCACCGGCCCCGCATCGGTCGACCCGGCCACCGGCCGCAGCTATCGCCTCACCTTCCCCGAGCTCTCGGTGGAGGACATCGCGCGTGCCGGCTACGAAGCGGCACGCACGCTGGGCATCGAGAAACTCGACACCGTCATCGGCGCATCTCTGGGCGGCATGGTGGTGGTGGCCTTTGCCGCGGCGGTGCCGCATGGCGCGCGGCGCCTCGTCAGCATTTCCGGTTCGCCCGGCGCGCTGCCCTTCGCCATCGCATTGCGCTCGGTGCAGCGCGAAGCCATCACCAGCGACCCGGCCTGGAACAACGGCAACTACGCCGACACCGCGCAGCACCCGCGAACCGGCATGCGCCTGGCGCGCAAGCTCGGCACCATCACCTACCGCTCCGCCGAGGAATGGCGCATGCGCTTCGGGCGCAATGGCCTCTCGCCCACCGGCCGCAAGGCGGTGAAGCAGGCGCTGGAACGCCAGCCCGCGGGCTTCGGACCGCGTTTCGACGTCGAGGGTTATCTCGAAGCGCAGGCCGAGCGTTTCGTGCGCGTGTTCGATCCGAACTGCTATCTGTACCTGTCACGGGCCATGGACTGCTTCGATCTCGCCGACCACGGCGCGCCCGTGGAAGTGATGCGCCGCGCTGGCCTCGAATCGGCGCTGGTGATCGGCGTGGAATCGGATCTGCTGTTCACCATCCGTGAACAGAGCGACATCGCCACCATGCTCGATGAAGCCGGCGTACCGACGCGTTTTGCCAAGTTGACCAGCATCGAGGGGCACGATGCCTTCCTCGTGGATCTGCCGAACTTCGATCGCGAGATCCGCAGGTTTCTCGAAGCCTGATTGTCCCCGGCGCGCCAGCCGTGAAGCCGGCGCGCTTTGTGACGGGATCAGCGGCTGCCCAGCTGCGCCAGGTGACGCGTTGCGGGCCTGCCCTCCATCGTCAACACCACCTGGTTTCCCGACACCACGCAAGTGGCGCGTGCCAGAGTCCTGCCGTTGGCCTTGTTGGTGGCAACGAGAACGATCCGATCCTGCCAGGAGCCAAGCGGCGCGTCCGGCGAATTGATGCGGCTGACAGTGCGTGGCTGGTCGTCGCGCAGGTTCGAACTGACGAATGCATCGATGCAGGCGTCCATCACCTGATCGGCTGCACCCGCCGCGCCAATCTGCAACAGCAGCGGCAACGGAATCAGCGGCAACAAGGCGGTCGTGAGTTTGCGTGCGTTCATGGCGGTCTCCTCGGCAGTGACGAAGCGTCGACTCGCTGCCACTGTATGAATCCGTCGCACTGCGCGACAAACGACGAAAACTCAGGCGCACATCAGATTCGCTCATGCCGCATTCCCGAACTCTTCGAGCATCCATTGCATCAGTGCCCGCACGTCCGGACGCATCGCGTCTTCGCGGCGCAGGACGAGGAAGTAGCTGTCGCCGGTAGTCAATTCGGCATCGAACAATCGCACCAGCGAGCCGCGCGCGAAACGCTCGCTGCTCAGACGCGACGAGACCAGCGCGACGCCGATGCCATGTTCCGCCGCCTGCGCGACCGTATCCATGGAGTCGAAACGCACGATTTTCCGCGGCCGCAGGCCCATATCCACCGATCGCGCCCAGCGATCCCATCCATCGCGCCGCGCTTCATGTGCGATCAGCGTATGCGCGTTGATGTCATCAACCGTATTGATCGGCCGGCGCAGCAACAGCCGCGGCGAACAGGCCGGCACGAAAGTCTGGGAAAACAGCTTGTAGCAGGCAAGCCCGGTCGCCGGCGCCGCATTGACGATGATGGACACATCCGCGTCGGCCGAGTGCGGCTGCCGGGGTTCCAGCGCCGTGTTGATGTGAATGTCCGTATCCGGCTGCATGTCGACCAGCGACTGCAGCTTGGGCAGCAGCATTTCGGTGGCGAAGAACGGCGGCATGTGCACCCGCACCACGCCGCGGCCGTGACGGATCTGCAGCTGCTCGGTCACCGACTCCAGGCGCGCGAACACCGTCTCCATGTGCTGCAGATAATTCCTGCCGGCCTCGGTGAGCGACAGCGATTGCGGCCCACGCTCGAACAGCGCCAGGCCCAGCCGTTCTTCCAGCGCCTTGATCTGGTGACTCACCGCGGAGGGCGTGATGAACAGCTCTTCCGCCGCGGCCTTGAAGCTCAGGCGCGCGGCGGCCACCTGAAAGGTCTTCAGGAATTTCAGGGACGGTAGTCGAGTACTCATGCGTGACAGCTTCGATCCTGCCGGATGCGAAGCAAGTCCCGTGCCGTGGCCGGAGAGGCTCTGAAGTGGATGGCGG